>CASDXG010000060.1 GCA_949285025.1 uncultured Bacteroides sp.
GGAATCTTGTAACTGATATAAATTGTAACATATGGGTTCAACAAAACAATAGCGGCTGATACTATTAGGTTCATAGTGACAGTCGCTATTGTTGTATATAAAGGTTTAATACCTGTAGTTGGCCGAATACTTACAGAAAAAATCTTTATTCATGTGTAACAAAATGCACCGATTTTTCGTCATGTAATTGAGAAGAGTTTTAGAATTAGTTGTCGTGAAGTGATTTTAAACAGATATGGATGCAGAGACTTTTAAAGAACGCTATCTGGTCTATCATGCAAAACTGTATCGGCTTGCCTTTCGTTATATGGGAAACAGGGAGGATGCTGAAGATATGGTGCAGGAAACTTATCTGAAACTGTGGAAGCAACGGGACAATTTACCAGAGCCGAGGTCGGCAGGAGCTTTTCTTTCCGTCTTGTTGAAACATTTATGTGTGGATGCCTTGCGCAAGCGGCATGATAATGAGTGTAGGGAAAGCCTGACTGAAAATTTGCAAATATCGGACGGTGCAGATGCTTCGGATGTCAGATTGGAGCGGAAAGAGGGCGGGCGTCTGTTGATGCGGATAATCGGACAGTTGCCTCCTCAGCAGAAGCAGGTGCTTTTGATGCGTGATGTCAGAGGCTGTTCTGTGGAAGAAATAGGAGAGATTATGGGACTTACGGAAGTAAATGTGCGTGTATTGTTATCGAGAGCCCGCAAGAAAATGCGTGAATTGTATATTAAAAAACGGAATTTATGAAAGAGTTGGATGATATAAAACGTTTATTGTCACGTTGGTACGAGGGGGAAACTACAGATGCAGAAGAGCAGCTGTTATATGATTTTTTTGCGTCTTCTGACGTGCCGTCCGAAATGGAGATAGAAAAAGAACTGTTTCTTCGCTTGAAAGAACTTGGTGAATCAGCCGAACTACCGGCAGGTTTTGACGAAAAGCTCTCGGCCGAAATTGATAAATGGACAGAAGTAAAGCAACAGGCTTCTTTGCGCCCCCGTCGGTTTACAGTAAAACGCTGGGGATGGATTTCCGGCATTGCGGCAAGTTTGCTCCTTTGTATTTGGCTGGGGATGCGCTGGGAGGAACAAAAACGAGAGACTGCTGTAATTGCCAGAGTAGTATCGAGTCTTACAGGAATAGATGCCAAAGTGAAGGATGCTTTAGCCGACCTGAATGCTTATTCTGAGGAAACATATATTTCCGAAGCATTAAATACGGTATCGATGAATTTAAATGAAGCACTCGAACCGTTAGTTAAAGTTGATTCGCTTATGAAAGAAACTTATGCTGAGATAAATAATAGTTTAACCATTAAATAAAACAGATTATGAAACGATTGTATTTTTTGTTAGTTGCGGCCGTTTTTATGTCGGTAAGTGCTTTTGCACAAGATAAGTTTTTCAAGAAATATGCCGATAACGAGAAGGTGGAATATATGTACGTGTCAAAAGAGATGCGGGGCAAAACTAGTCATGTTAAGATGCCCGGGAGCATATATATGATGGGCGTAGACAGTTTGGAGTCTCTCCAAATGCTTGATTGTAGTGATCCGGTTTTAATGAAAACGATGCTGAAGGAACTTGACTCTTTGATTGAGGAAAATAAATATGAGGTTTTAGTGAATATGAGAAAATCTTCCGATAGGACATCTATTTATCAAAAGAAAACACGTGATGTTGTGACTGCAATGTTGACAATTATGTATAAACCAGAAGATAAACTGACGGTTATTTATAAATGGAAGTAATTTCACTCCGTTACTGAATGACGATGCCCATTTTCTTCATCAGGAAGCATGCATTCATGTTTTGGGCTACTCCTTTTCGTAATTTATAAGAAAATGTTAACTCATCGTTTGTTATGTCGGCTTCGAAACAATAGTTCTGAATGTGTTCAGGAAAGAGTTCCCGAAGCCGGCTTAGCATTAAATCGTGCGTGGCAATCAGTCCGTTTGCTTTCAGTAAGATAAGTTGTCGTATCAGGTCGAAGGAACCTTTTTGTTTATCTTCCGAGTTGGTGCCTTTCAGCACTTCGTCCAGAATGATGAAAAGTTCCGTTCCATTATTCAGCAGGTCGATGATTCGTTTCAAGCGCTTCAGTTCTGCGAAGAAATACGATTCGCCGTCCGACAGCGAATCCGACGTGCGCAGACTTGTAATGAGCTGTGCCGGGTAAAGCGTCAGTGAGGCACAGCATACCGGCGCGCCGAGACATGCCAGTAAATAGTTAGTCCCGATGGTGCGCAGATAGGTGCTTTTTCCTGCCATGTTTGCTCCGGTGATGATGAGGAAATACGGGCGTGTGGGAACCTCTGCATCGTTTTTCACGCAAGTTGCGGAGGCCATCAGCGGGTGCCCCATTTCTTTTGCCTCAAAAACAAACGGCTTTTCTGCGATTTGCGGGTAAGTATATCCCGGGTGATTGTATGCAAATGTAGCGATAGAGCAGAGAGCATCTATTTCTCCCACAGCCTCCAGCCATTGGTTTATGTATCTCCCGTAACGTTCTTTCCAGCGTTCTATGCGGAATATCTGTTGCAGTTGGAAAAAGATGCACCCTTCCAGTATGACGAAAAGTAGCTGATTGTTGCGCAGGTCGAGGCGGTCTAATTCCTTCGACAATTTTAGCAACACCTCTACCGGTGATTCATTGTCGATAGAAAGGCGTTCCATCAGTTCTGTCATGTAGCTGCTTTGCCATTTCTCTTTTCTTGTAATGGCAATCAGGCGGGTGTAATTGCTTAATGTCTTCATCTTCTTGCCGTACAATTCCTGCACCATTGTGGCGCGTTTGATGAGTGAAAAGCCTGCAATGAGGAAGATGCAAAATGACAAACCGAACCAGCTGAAAGAAATAATGTCTGTAATACCGGCAATAAGCAGCAGGGCATTAATTGTAGGTACTCCCCATATCAGCGTTTTTACCCAAAGGGAATTTGCGAATTTTGTCGGGGAAATACTCCATTTTCGTATATCTGTTTCATCTGTTGCGTTTCCTTGATAAATCATACCATTGATGCGGAATTGTTCGCGGAATTGCTTCCGCTCAGATAATTCCTTTACGGCCTGTTGTCGCGTTTCTATGTCTTTTTTGTCTGTAAGGTGATTCTTTAACCATCCGGCCAGAATGTTTTTCCCAATTTGTGTACATGTCCGGTTTATTGCTTGGAATAGTGAATGTTTGCCGAACACGTCAAGGTCTAACGTATATGGATGTTCTCCGTCAGTAAACTCTTTCCCGTTGTCGAAATGACTGTTATCTCCTTGTAATGACGCTATCTCTGCCCGGTTTATAGAGGCCTGAATTTCCAGCCATTCTTTCCGGGTAAATAATCGGTTATGTGTTTTTATCAGAAAGAAGAATGGCAGGAATGTGCAGCCGATGACTGATAGAATTTTCCATGTCTCTTCGTGGTAGAAAAGAATGAGGCCTGCAATTCCGGTTAAAAAGAACAAGACGCGCAGCGAACTGATGCGCAGGATTTGTTTCTTTACGTGAGACAGTTCTGTTTCTGTCTCTGACAAGCGTTGGGAATACCACGTTTGGGGAGATGTCATAATTTGATGGAGTGAAAAAAGGTAAAGCGAAGTATTCTTGCTTTTGCTTCGCTTTACCTGGATGAGATGATAGGACTCAGATGCAGTTCATGGCCTGATCCAAGTCTGCGATGATGTCGTTTACGTTTTCGATTCCTACGGACAAGCGGATTAAATCGGGAGCCACACCGGCTTCAATCAGTTGCTCGTCACTTAATTGTCGGTGAGTATGACTTGCCGGATGCAGTACACATGTGCGCGCATCGGCTACATGCGTTACGATGCATGCCAGTTTCAAATTATCCATGAAGCGGATAGCTTCCTCTCGTGAGCCTTTTAATCCGAATGCAATCACGCCGCATGAACCGTTCGGCATATATTTCTGTGCCAATTCGTAGTATTTGTTGCTTTTCAGCCCGCAATAATTTACCCATTTTACTTTCGGATTTCTTTCCAGCCATTCTGCTACTTTCTGTGCGTTTTCGCAATGTCTGGGAACACGTAAATGCAGTGTCTCCAGTCCGAGATTCAGTAGGAACGCATTTTCCGGCGATTGGATGGAGCCTAAATCACGCATCAGTTGTGCGGTAGCTTTGGTGATGTAAGCCATTTTACCGAATGCTTTTGTGTAAGTCAGTCCGTGATAAGACTCGTCAGGTTGGGTTAATCCTGGAAATTTGCCGGCGTGTGCTTCCCAATCGAAGTTCCCGCTATCTATAATGGCTCCGCCCACACAGGTGGCATGTCCGTCCATATATTTGGTTGTTGAGTGCGTTACAATGTCCGCGCCCCATTCAAAAGGCCGACAGTTTATGGGTGTGGCAAAAGTATTATCCACTATCAGGGGAACCCCATGCTTATGGGCAATGCGTGCGAATTTCTCAATGTCGAGAACGTTTATACTCGGATTTGAAATAGTCTCTCCGAAAAGACATTTGGTGTTGGGGCGGAAAGCCTTGCTTATTTCTTCTTCTGAAGCGTCTGCATCAATAAAAGTACATTCGATACCGAGTTTTTTCATCGTAACTCCGAAGAGATTAAATGTACCTCCATAGATTGTCGATGAACATACAAAGTGATCTCCTGCTTCGCAGATGTTGAATACTGCATAGAAATTTGCGGCTTGTCCCGATGAAGTCAGCATACCTGCCACTCCTCCTTCCAATGCAGCTATCTTTGAAGCGACAGCGTCGTTTGTCGGATTTTGAAGGCGCGTATAAAAATAGCCACTGTCTTCCAGGTCGAACAATCGTGCCATTTGTTCGCTTGTATCGTATTTGAATGTGGTACTTTGGAAAATGGGTAATACGCGTGCTTCCCCGTTTTTAGGTTTCCATCCTGCTTGTACACAAAGTGTTTCTTTGCTGAATTTTGTATTCATATTGTATTTTCCTTTATTGGTTGTTATTTGAAAAGCAAAAATAGAGAAAAAACGCTTCTGTTTTATTGTGGAAACAAGTATTAACTTTTCGGCTTTTACAGATGTATAGTATAATATCTGTTGGAAACAAAACAGTGTTGCCCCGAAGAGATGATTGTTTTGTATAATTTTTGGGGCGAAAAAAGGAAAGTGAATAAATAATTGGTTCTATATGGCCGTGATTGTTTAAAAAATATTTATATTTGAAAGGTATTATATTCGTTATATTATGGCTGATGATTTGATTTTTAGGCATCAATTGCCTGTACAGATTCGTTTCAGTGACGTAGATCAATATGGTCACATGAATAATTCTTCGTATTTTTCTTTATACGATTTGGCAAAGACTGCCTATATGCATGATGTGTTTGGCAGTGAGGATTGGAATAAGTTGGGGATTGTTGTGGCTAATATTAATGCCGATTTTCTGGCTCCGGTCTTCTTCTCTGATAAATTAATGATAGAAACAGCTGTAATTCACTTGGGACATAAAAGCTTTACGTTGCTTCAGCGTGCCATAAATCAGGTTTCAGGTGTGCTGAAATGTCAATGCCGTACAGTGATGGTTGGATATGATATTGCAACGAAAGAGCCGGTGGAAATTCCGTTAGATTATAAGCAAATGATTTGTCGGTATGAAGAAAAAACTCTGGAAGAGCTGTCAAAGCCGATTGTTTTATAGGCTTTTTGAACAGACAGTACCGTAATCGGGATGAATAAAACGGAGAGAAACATAAAAGAGATTTTCATTTTGCTATTAAAACACGAAGAACTATGGTGAACCGGTTTGTTGTTTTAATTGTAATATTTCTTAGTCTGGGTACAATGTATGCCCAGCAAGCATATTTTGTTGACGGATATCATGGTGGCATTTATGGGCATTATCCTGTAGAATGGCAGACCCGGTTTATGACAGATAAACTGCATGCATTTCCGGAATGGCGTATTTGCCTGGAAATAGAACCTGAGACATGGGATACTGTGCGGGTGCGGACACCGAAAGATTATCGTAAATTCCAACATACAGTGAAAGACCCTCGTGTGGAGTTTACGAATCCTACGTATGCCCAGCCTTATTGTTATAACATTTCGGGGGAGAGTATTATCCGGCAGTTTGAATATGGCATTAAGAAAATCCGCTCTCATTTCCCGGAAGTGTCGTTTACGACATATTCGGCTGAAGAGCCTTGTTTTACAAGCTGTTTGCCGCAAGTATTAAAACTGTTCGGATTTAAATATGCGGTATTGCGATGTCCTGATACATGTTGGGGAGGATATCCTGTCGCATATGGAAAAGATCTGGTGAACTGGGTCGGTCCGGATGGAACATCGCTTCTGACCGTACCCCGTTATGCATGCGAATCTTTTGAGGTGAATTCCACATGGCAGACTGCTTCATGGAATAATTCGAATGAATTTCTTGCATCATGCTTTGCTGCCGGAATAAAAGCTCCGGTAGGAATGTGCTTTCAAGATGCCGGATGGAGAGGTGGCCCTTGGCTTGGTACGGGAGATAAAATAAAGAATCATTCTGTTTATACAACATGGAGTGAATACATTGAGAAACATTCTATCGGGGCCTCGAATGATGACTGGAAGGTTTCTCAGGATGATTTTCGCGTTGCTTTGATGTGGGGAAGTCAGGTGTTACAGCAAATAGCCCGCAGGGTGCGCGTCGGGGAAAACCGGATTGTTATGGCTGAAAAAATGGCTGCCATGGCAAATATTTCTTGCGGATATACTTATGAATCTGAACGTTTGGATGAGGCTTGGCGTACGTTGATGTTATCGCAACATCATGATTCATGGATTGTGCCGTACAATCGGTTGAATAAAAAGCATACGTGGGCAGAAGAAATTGCCTGTTGGACGGGTAAAACATTGCGGCTTTCTGATGAAATTATCGAGGAAGCCGTTGCAAAAGATTGTGATGTAAGTCCGGAAAGTCCGGGAAAAAATCGTATAAGAATTTATAATACGACAGGTACGGCACGGCATGAAGTTGTGGACGTTTTTCTGCCTTGCGATTTCGGTTCTAAGGGTGTCTCTGTATATGATGCGGAAAACCGTTTGATCGATTGTGCCGCGAAAACGGAAGGAGCCGGGACTCGGGTTTATTTTATGGCTGATGTGCCGGCATTCGGATATGCGACTTATGATGTCCGTGCAGGGGGGAGGATGATAAAACGTAAAGCTTCGGTAACAGACTCCGGTAATGGGAAATGGATTGTAGAGAATGATAATTATCGAATTGTATTTGATGCCTTGAAAGGAGGAACGATTACCGAATTAATCGATAAGAAAGGAAATGGAGAAAATATTGTGCCGTCTTATGGAAAATATGGGTTGGGAGAATTAAAAGGTTATTTTTATGATGAAAACCGTTTTAGATCTTCTACCGAAACACCGGCTAAAATATCTGTTGTGCAAGATAACTTTTTTGAGGTCGTTCTAAAGATAGAGGGTGAAATAGCCTCACATCCTTTTACTCAGCTTGTAACGCTTAAACGCGGAAGCCGTTGCATTGATTTTGATTTGCAGGTGGATTGGAAAGGGAATGTCGGTATCGGAGAATATAAACAGATTGCAGACGATTGGCAGAAATCCCGTCGGGGATTTTATGATGACCGCTTCAAATTAAATATTCTTTTCCCGGCGGAATTGAAAAATCCTTGTATTTATAAAGATGCACCTTTTGATGTATGTAAGAGTTATCAGACGGATACGCATTACAATTGTTGGGATAGTATAAAGCATAATGTAATTTTGCATTGGGTTGATTTATATTCATCGGAACAGAACTGCGGTTTGGCGGTGTATTCCGACCATACCACGTCGTATGCATACGGAACAGATTATCCGTTGGCTTTGACTGCACAGTATTCCGGTGTAGGACTTTGGGGAGTAGATTATCGTATAACCGGTCCTTTGAAGATGAAATATGCTTTAGTGCCTCATGATGGACGCTGGGATGATGCTGCATTGTCGGCGGTGGAGGCGCAGCGCAATGAACCGTTGCTCGTTTATGCATTGTCAGATGTTCCTTTGGAAAATAAATCGTTTATCGATTTGAAGGATAGTGGATATCTGTTAAGCGCAGTAAAAATGACGGAAAAAGGAATGATATTCCGGTTGTTCAATGCAGAAGGAAATAATTTTCCGGCTGAGTTTACATTGGGATTCCCTGCAAATCTCCGGGAAATCGACTTAAATGGAAACGAAACGGGTGAAAGATATATTGGCGGGGAAATATCTGTATCTATTCCTCGTTTTGGATTGAAGACTTTTTTGATAGAATAAAATTATATAGAAAAACATTGATAGTATGAAGTACGTATTTATAGCATGTGCATTGTCCTTAGCGGCTTGTACAGAAAAAATTGCAGTTGCAATAGATAATCCTGCCGATTACGTGAATCCGTTTATCGGGGCAACGACGAATGTCGCGAAAGCAGAAGCCTATCATGGATTGGGAAAAACATTTCCGGGTGCTACTACACCTTTCGGCATGACCCAGATTAGTCCGAATACAATTACCGGAGGAGATAACGGAAGTGGATATAGTGATGAGCATCAGACAATAGAAGGATTTGCATGTACTCAGATGAGTGGAGTGGGGTGGTACGGCGATCTTGGGAATTTTTTAGTAATGCCTACTACCGGTACGCTTCAGACAATTGCGGGAAAAGAAGATGGGAGCATTACGGGTTACCGTTCACATTATGATAAAAAGACAGAAACGGCAAAAGCCGGTTATTATTCTGTTTATCTGACCGATTATAACATTAAGGCAGAATGTACGGCAACGCCTCGTTGCGGTGTGATGCGTTTTACTTATCCGGAAAATAATCAGTCTCGCATTCAGATTGATCTGGCGCGAAGAGTAGGCGGAACTTCTACCGAGCAATATATACAAGTACTTAATGATTCGACCATCCGGGGCTGGATGAAATGTACACCCGATGGAGGCGGTTGGGGAGACGGAGGCGGTCAGGCCAACTATACAGTGCATTTCTATGCGACATTTGATCGCCCGTTAGATAATTATGGATTTTGGAGTGCTGAAATTCCCGATGGGCAAAGCCGGAAAAATGGCGATGTGACTTCATTGCCTTATCTTGAGATTGTGAAGAAAGCGCCGGTGATACGAGGCGAAAAAGAGCTGAAAGGAAAGCATCTGGGCTTCTTTACTGACTTTTCAACAAAGGCAAATGAAAGCGTTTGTCTGAAGGTGGGAATCTCATTTGTCGACATGGAAGGTGCTGAAAAGAACTATTGGAAAGAGGTTGCAGACAAAACTTTTGACGAGGTACGCGAAGAAGCAGTAGCTAAATGGAATCAGGAATTGAGCCGGATAAAAATATCAGGAGGAACAGAAGAAGAAAAGATAGTGTTTTATACGGCCTTATATCATACGATGATAGACCCGCGTACTTATATGGATGTTGACGGACGTTACATCGGTGGAGATTATAAAATACATACAAGCAACGGTAAGTTTACGAAAAGAACGATTTTTAGCGGTTGGGATGTATTTCGTAGTCAGTTCCCTTTAATGACGATTATTAACCCGGAACTGGTAAGCGATGAATTGAATTCGTTGATAACTTTGGCGGAAGAAAGCGGAAAAGAATATTTTGAACGTTGGGAATTTCTGAATGCCTATTCGGGATGTATGATTGGAAACCCGGCCTTATCTGTATTGACAGATGCCTATATGAAAAATATCCGTACTTATGATGTGGAAAAAGCATATCGTTATGCCGTGAATACTTCTCATAAATTCGGGAATGGGGATCTGGGGTATTCCCCAACATCTCTCTGCATTTCGGAAACGTTGGAATATGCATATTTTGATTGGTGTATAGCTCAATTGGCTGCTGCTTTGGGAAAAACCGATGATGCTGCGGTCTTTATGCAGAAAGGTCAGGCTTATCGGAACATATTCGATAAGGAAAAAGGTTGGTTCCGTCCGCGTAAGGCTGACGGCTCTTGGGAGGCATGGCCTGAAAATGCGAGAACGAAAGAATGGTATGGTTGTATTGAGGCAAATTCCTATCAGCAAGGATGGTTTGTTCCACAGGATATTCCGGGTATGATTGAACTGATGGGTGGAAAAGAAAAAGTCATTGATGATTTGACTTATATGTTTTCTCATACGCCATCTCACCTGTTTTGGAATGAATATTATAACCATGCTAACGAGCCTGTTCATTTTGTTCCTTTCCTGTTTAATTGCGCGGGGGCTCCTTATCTTACGCAAAAATGGACACGTTATATCTGTAAGAATGCCTATAAGAACCATGTGGAGGGACTTGTTGGGAACGAGGATGTCGGGCAAATGTCTGCATGGTATATATTGGCGGCTTCGGGTATTCATCCGGTTTGTCCGGGAGATAATAAAATGGAAATTACAAGTCCTGTTTTCGACCGTATCGATTTTAGGCTGGACCCCGAATATGCTTCAGGTGAAGTATTTACAGTGATAGCACATGATAATAGCGAGGAGAATATATATATTCAGCGTGCATTGTTGAATGGGAAAGAATACAATAAAAGCTTTATCGATTTTAAAGATATAGCCGATGGAGGAACGCTGGAACTTTTTATGGGGAAAGAACCAAATGAAGCGTGGGGAACTGCAGCAGAGTAATTAAATGGAAATAGACTTATGATTCGGACTGTTTTGACAAGTATGGTGGCTGTTGCGTTTATTGTACCTGTTCATGCGCAGCATGCTGAGAATTTCAGTAATCCGGTAATACGTGGTGACATACCAGACCCGTCCGTTATCTCTGTGGGAGATACGTATTATATGACAGGGACATCTTCGGAATGGGCTCCGTTTTATCCGTTCTTTTCATCGAAAGACCTGGTGAATTGGAAACAGGAAGGGCACGTTTTCACTCAGAAGCCGGCATGGACGTCAAATTCGTTCTGGGCTCCTGAATTATTCTATATGAAAGGGAAACTGTATTGTTACTATACGGCGCGTAGAAAAAGCGACGGAGTCTCTTATATAGGAGTTGCAGTAGCAGAAAAGCCCGGAGAAGAGTTTACCGATTATGGCCCGATTATTACCTATGGAAACGAGGCGATTGATGCCTTTATCTTTGAAGATGAGGGGCAGCTTTATATATCGTGGAAAGCATATGGCTTGGATAACAGGCCCATAGAATTGCTGTCTTCGAAACTTTCATCAGACGGATTGCGTTTGGAAGGAAAGCCATTTACACTGTTGGTTGATGATGAACGTATCGGAATGGAGGGACAGTATATATTTAAGAAGGGCGGTTATTACTATATTGTATATGCAGCTCATGGATGTTGTGGCTTTAACAGTACTTATGATGTGTATGTAGCGCGTTCGGAAAAATACGAAGGACCGTATGAGAAATACTCAGGCAATCCGATTTTGTGTGGAGGAGGAAAGGATTTCATCTCCTGTGGACACGGAACAGCCGTGCAAGTCTCTGACGGAAGAATGTTTTATTTATGTCATGCTTATATGAATGGCCCTTCACGATTTATGGGGCGTCAGCCCATTTTGCAGGAAATGATTGTGGGGGAAGACGGGTGGGTCCGTTTCGCTTCCGGGAAATACGCTTCGGTAAAACAGGCTGCTGTTCTTGATAAAAAACAAAAAAAACGTTCCGTTACCGATTTTAAAGATGAGTTTGATAAGAGCGTATTGGGCGTAGAATGGACATGGAATTATCCGTATTCTGATAGTAATGTGCAAATACATGACGGAAATCTTTCATTGAGCGGGAGTCCTATTAATGGTAATCGTTATGGAACAGCTTTATGTGTGCGCGCTACGACTCCTGAATATTCTTATGAAACACAGATCCTGAATCGTAATGACGTTTTGAAAGGGCTTACGATGTATGGAGATCATCAGAATTTGATTGCATTTGGTGTACAAGGAGAACGGTTGATCTTAAAATCGGTGCGGGATGGTAAGGAGACAATCCTTAGTGATACCGGTTTATTATGTGAAAAGCCCTATCTGAAAATTGAAGTGAAGCAGGGGCAGTATTTAAACTTTTATCAAAGTAGGAAGGGTAAGAAATGGGAACGTATCCCGGTATCTGCGGTCGATGCCGAATTTACGGCGCGTTGGGACAGAGTAGCCAGACCGGGACTATTGTATGCAGGAGATAGTAAGGATTCGGGAATATTTTCGTATTTCAGACTGGATAATGCGGAATGAAAACTTGGATTTTTTTGAATGTTATGAATAATTATATACATTTGTAGCGTAACTTATTGCGGTAAAAAGTAAAGCAGGATGTTTTGTGACTGTAGAAATTGCTTGTAGACATGCCGCAACTATTCAATTAATATTAAAAAGAAATCATGGAAAAACGAAATGTAACAAAAAAAGTGTTGTTTAGTTCGGCCTTCTTGTTTGCCGTATCATTGGGGACAGTGCATGCTAATCCGTTCCTTTCTGCAAGGGAAAATTATGAGGTTGCTGTAGCCGATAATATAAAAGACTATAAGACAAACCGTCCGGCAAAATCCGATCGCTTGTTTCATTCAGATGCAGTGGAGAAAAAAATAAAAGAAGTAAAGGGGATGTTGAAAAATCCGTATTTGAGATGGATGTTTGAAAACTGTTTTCCTAATACGTTGGATACTACAATTCATTATCGGGTTCAGGACGGAGAAGATGATACATTCGTTTATACAGGTGATATCCATGCCATGTGGTTACGCGATTCCGGAGCACAAGTATGGCCTTATGTGAATCTGGCAAATGAAGATCCGGAATTAAAGAAAATGTTACGTGGGGTAATTCTCCGTCAATGGAAATGTATCAATATAGACCCGTTTGCAAATGCTTTTAACGATGGCCCTACGGGAGGCGATTGGATGAGCGATTTGACTGACATGAAACCCGAATTGCATGAACGTAAATGGGAGATAGATTCTTTGTGTTATCCTTTGCGTTTGGCTTATCATTATTGGGAAGTAACGGGAGATGATTCTATTTTCGGCGATTTATGGCTGCAGGCTATCCGGAACATTTTGGACACATTTAAAGACCAACAACGCAGAGACGGAAAAGGTTCTTATCATTTCCAGCGTGAAACAACGCGCGCGCTTGATACAATGACTAATGATGGTTGGGGAAATCCCGTGAAACCGGTTGGATTAATTGTCTCATCTTTCCGTCCGTCGGATGATGCGACAACGTTTCAGTTCCTGATTCCTTCCAACTTTTTTGCTGTGACATCATTGCGTAAAGCTGCCGATGTTTTGACGAAAGTCAATAAAAATTTAGCCTTGGCTAAAGAATGTACTGATTTGGCAAACGAAGTGGAAGCGGCATTGAAAAAGTATGCAGTTTATGACCATCCGAAATATGGTAAGATTTATGCCTTCGAAGTTGATGGATTCGGGAACCAGCTTTTGATGGACGATGCGAATGTCCCAAGTCTTTTGGCTATGGCTTATTTAGGAGATGTCGATGTAAGTGATCCGATTTATCAGAATACGCGTCGTTTTGTATGGAGTGAAGATAACCCCTATTTCTTTAAAGGTTCTGCAGGAGAAGGTATCGGAGGACCTCATATCGGGTATGACATGATCTGGCCGATGAGTATTATGATGAAAGCATTTACCAGTCAGGATGATAAGGAAATAGCCGATTGTATAAAGATGCTGATGACAACTGATGCCGGAACCGGTTTTATGCATGAATCGTTTAATAAAGATAATCCGGAGAAGTTTACACGGGCATGGTTTGCTTGGCAAAACACTTTGTTCGGGGAATTGATTCTTACATTAATTGAAAAAGGGAAACTGGATGTATTGAATAGCATTGAGGTAAATAAATAAAATGGAAAGAAAACCACCTTATGTCTTTTTATTACAAAAGATATAAGGTGGTTTTGGGATTAAGTAAATATGTCTACTTGTGTATGTAAGTATAATCTAAACCTGAGAAAGCATGAAAACATTAACATTAGGTATTCTTTTCTTTTTGGTAGGGAGCGTTTCGTCTATGGGACAGTCTGTTCCTGTAGAGAATTATTTGAATAACCAGTATCCGTTACAGCGAAAAGCTTATGTAGAACTGCCATTAGGCTCAATCCATCCCAAAGGTTGGTTGCTTGAAATGTTGCAGAGGCAAAAAAATGGCGCAACAGGAAAGATGGACGAACTTTATCCGGCTGTGATGGGGAAACGGAACGGTTGGTTAGGTGGCGACGGGGATCAATGGGAAAGAGGCCCATATTGGATTGATGGCCTGTTGCCTTTGGCTTATATTCTGGAGGATAAAAAGTTAATCAATAAAACAAACGAGTGGATAGAATGGATTTTGAATAGTCAACAGCCGGATGGCTTTTTCGGGCCTTCGGTAGATTATTCGAATGAACCCGGAGTTCAACGCGGTAATACGCGTGACTGGTGGCCACGAATGGTTGTATTAAAAATTCTACAGCAATACTATTCTGCGACACAGGATGAGCGTGTAATTCCGTTCATGTCGAATTATTTTCGCTATCAGCTGAAAACATTGCCTGAATATCCGTTGGGACATTGGACTTTTTGGGCCGAGTTCCGTGAAGCAGACAACCTTCAAGCAGTGTATTGGCTGTATAATATTACTCGGGAGCCGTTTTTGTTAGAGCTGGCTGACCTGCTGCATAAGCAGGGAGCCGACTTTATGGGAATGTATAAGCGGGGAGATTTTAAACGTATCTGTTCGATTCATTGCGTAAATCTTGCGCAGGGTTTAAAGGAACCGCTTATTTATTATCAGCAACATCCCGATCCGATTTATGTGGAAGCGGTAAAAGGTATTCTGAAAGATATCCGGCAGTTCCATGGACAGGCACAGGGAATGTATGGAGGTGATGAGGCTCTGCATGGGAATAATCCCACACAAGGTTCAGAACTTTGTTCGGCTGTTGAGCTAATGTATTCTCTTGAGAAAATGATAGAAATTACGGGAGATGTAGGTTTTGCCGATCACTTGGAGAAAATAGCGTTTAATGCGTTGCCTACTCAAATTTCGGATGATTTTATGACGAGGCAATATTATCAACAGCCCAATCAAGTTCAGATTACATGGCAGCGCAGAAATTTTGACCAAGATCATGAAGGAACAGATGTGCTGTTTGGCTTGTTGACAGGCTATCCTTGCTGTTCTTCGAATATGCATCAGGGCTGGCCTAAATTCAATAACAATCTGTGGTACGCTACTCCCGATAACGGATTGGCTGCAATGGTGTATTCGCCTTCTGAAGTGACGGGAAAGGTTGCAAACGGTTGTCAGGTTACAATCAGTGAGGATACATATTATCCGATGGATGAACATGTTCGTTTTGTCATAAAGGATGTGGATACAAAAGAGAAGAGCGTGGCATTCCCATTGCATCTGCGTATACCCGGTTGGTGCGAGAAAGCGGTTGTCCGTATAAATGACGAAGAGGCGCAGACCGTAGAAGGAGGGAAGATTACAGTGATAAACCGCACATGGAAAGAAAATGACAGCGTGCTTTTAGAGCTTCCCATGAAAGTTTCTACATCAACGTGGTATGAGAATTCGATTTCAGTGGAAAGAGGTCCGTTGGTTTATGCCTTAAAAATGAACGAGAAATGGATTCGTAAGGATACAAATAATGAGACATATGGTTCTTATTATTACGATGTGGTTTCCGATTCTCCGTGGAACTACGGTCTGGTTCATTTTGACAGAAATAAGGTAAATGAGCATGTTCGTGTAGTAGTCAACGAAGATAAACAGAAAAATGTTTTCCCGTGGAATGTGGAAAATGCGCCGATTTCGATATATATGGACGCAAGACGTATTCCGTCTTGGCAATTGTATAACGGAATGGCCGGTCCGGTTCCTTATTCGGTTTATGGAGGTGCCGAAGGTGCCGTCGAAGAAATCGAATTGATTCCTTATGGATGTACGACCTTAAGAATTTCACAATTCCCCGTTGTATGGCGTTGATTTGTGTAAAACATCATGACCTTTTGAAGAAAAGATTGTAGAATTATAAAAAGAAAAACGAAACCTTTATGAAAAAATTATTGCTTGCGGTATTGTCCTTCGTAGGATGCCTTAACAGTTTTGCGGAGAATTTGCCACGTCCGGAATACCCGAGACCCCAATTTGAACGGGAAGAATGGGTAAACCTGAATGGTACTTGGAGTTTTGATTTCGATTTCGGTATGTCGGGAAAGGATCGTCAATTCCAAAAAGCAGAGAACTTTAGTCGCCAGATTACGGTTCCTTTTTGCGCGGAAAGTAAATTATCCGGAGTACAACATCTTGATTTTATAAATTGTATGTGGTATCAGCGGAAACTGACCGTGCCTTCAGACTGGAATGGTAAAAAGATATTCTTGAACTTTGGAGCAGTCGATTATATGGCAGAGATCTATATCGACGGGATGTTGTTGCAGAGACACTGGGGAGGTTCTTCTTCATTTTCTGTTGATATAACACGTTATGTAAAGGCAGGACAGACACACAATCTGGTCGTTCGTGTAGAAGATGATTTGCGCTCAGGCAAGCAAACCGGAGGGAAACAATGTTCCGGGTATTATTCCGGCGGTTGTTCTTACACTCGTGTTACCGGAATTTGGCAGACAGTGTGGATGGAAGCTGTGGACGAGAACGGTTTGAAGGCGGTAGTGGTCCGTCCGGACATCGATCAGAAGCAGTTGGTTATCGCACCCGAATTTTATAAGGAATCGGACAATACATTGGAAGTTGTTCTGAAAGATGGTACTAAAACCGTAGCCAAGAAAACGGTGCTTTGTGCTAATAGTGCAATTGTTGTGTTACCTGTAAAGAATATGAAACTGTGGTCGCCGGAGTCTCCTTTCCTTTATGACATCGAGTATATAGTAAAAGATAAGGACGGGAACGTTATAGACGAGGTGAAATCGTATGCAGGTATGCGTAAAGTTCATACGGCAAACGGTAAATTTTATTTGAATAATAAACCTTATTTCCAACGATTGGTGCTGGACCAGGGCTTTTATCCTGACGGAATCTGGACTGCTCCGTCAGATGAAGCACTGAAAAATGATATTGTGTTAGGTAAGAATGCCGGTTTTAATGGCGCTCGTTTGCACCAGAAGGTGTTTGAGGAACGTTATTACTATTGGGCAGATAAATTGGGCTATCTTACATGGGGAGAAAGCGCAAGTTGGGTGATGGATATCAATGATGAATTGGCAGTGCGTAATTTCTTGAGCGAATGGAGCGAGGTTGTGGTACGTGACAGGAACCATCCTTCATTGGTAACATGGACTCCTTTGAATGAAACATGGGGAAGCCGTGATGGCGTTTATCCTCGTTTTGTCCGTGACCTTTATCAGATGACAAAGGCAATGGATCCCACTCGTCCGGTAAATGATGCAAGTGGCGACGATCATATTCTGACAGATATCTGGAGCGTTCACAATTATGAACAAAACGGAGAACGCCTTGCCGAGCAGTTAACCTTTACAGAGGGAAAAGAACCTTACCGTAATAATCGTGATAAGAAATTCCTTGCTGTGTATGAAGGCCAGCCGTATATGGTAGATGAATTCGGCGGTATCGGTTGGATGGCTCCCGAAGACCGCAAAAATTCTTGGGGATATGGCGGTTTACCTGAAACGGCAGAAGAATTCTATACCCGTTTGGAAGGACAGATAAAAGCGTTAAAAGATTCGGAACATGTAGTCGGCTTCTGTTATACTCAGCTGACTGATATTGAGCAGGAAAAGAATGGTATCTATTATTACGACCGTACTCCGAAGTTGGATATGAAGAGGATTAAAGAGATCTTTGAAATGATTCCATCTTCGCATGTGCATTGATTTGTGTATCAGATACTGTTTCATTGTAGAAGAATTCAGAAAAACTATTTTTATTCGACTATAAATAAAAAAATGCCATGAAAAGATTATTCATATTATGGAGCATGTGTGTCATATTCTGCGGGAATATGATTTGGGCTAAAACCGTTGATGTAAAATCTCCATCAGGTACTTTACGGGTATCTGTCGATGTGAAAGATAAAATCTATTATTCTGTTTATGCAGGAACTGATTTATTGTTGAAAGATTGTTCTCTGGCTTTAGATCTGGGGACAGAAGTGCTGGGAGAATCTCCGAAATTACGTAGTACGAAACGTGGAAAGGTGGAAGAGAAAATAAAACGGGAAATTCCTATAAAGAATGTATTGGTTGCCAATTATTGCAATACGCTTCGTTTGAATTTCTCGGGAAATTATTCTGTAGAGTTCCGCGTGTTCGACAATGGCGTGGCTTATCGTTTTATTACCGATAAGAAAAAGGATATAGAAATCGTGAACGAGGATTTTACAATTAATTTCCCCGAGACCTATATGGCCCACATTTCTAAAACTTCCGGATTTAAAACTTCTTATGAGAATCCGTATACACATGTGAAGACGGTCGATTACAAAGGAAATGATGAAATGAGTTATTTCCCTGTTTTACTTGAGACGCCTAAGGGATATAACATATTGATTTCAGAAGCAGACCTGTATGATTATCCTTGCATGTTTGTTAAAAGTACGGGAACAAACGGAATGACATCTGTTTTCCCGAAATATCCTTTGGAGTTTGGCGAGGACGGTGACCGGAGCGTTAAGATTTTAAAGGAGGCAGATTACATAGCTAAGACATCTGGTATGCGGAACTTCCCGTGGCGATTCTTTGTTATTTCAAAAGACGCACGCGATATAGCGGAGAATGAAATGTCGTTTGTTCTTTCCTCTCCTTCTGCGGAGACAGAAGATTGGTCTTGGATTAAACCCGGACAAGTGAGCTGGGAATGGTGGAACGGTGCCTCTCCTTATGGCCCGGATGTAAACTTTGTTGCCGGTTTTAACCAAGATACATATAAATATTTTATTGATTTTGCCGCAAAGCATAAGATTCCATATATTTTAATGGATGAAGGATGGGCTTTAAGTACGAGAGATCCTTATACGCCGAATCCGAGAGTCAATGTGCACGAAATCATCCGCTACGGAAAAGAAAAGGGAGTTGGTGTATTGTTATGGCTTACGTGGTTGACTGTGGAGAATCATTTTGAACTGTTTAAGACATTCTCTGAATGGGGCGTGGCCGGAGTGAAGATAGATTTCATGGACAGAAGCGATCAGTGGATGGTCAATTATTATGAGAAAGTGGCAAAAGAGGCTGCCAAATATAAGCTGATTGTTGATTTTCATGGCTCGTTTAAGCCGGCCGGTTTAGAGCGTAAATATCCGAACGTACTCTCTTATGAAGGAGTGCGCGGAATGGAACAGATGGGAGGATGCTATCCGGATAATACGCTTTATTTGCCTTTTATGAGAAATGCTGTTGGTGCGATGGATTACACGCCGGGAGCAATGATCAGTATGCAGCCCGAAGTTTATCATTCTGAACGGCCTAATTCGGCAAGTATCGGTACGCGTGCTTATCAGATGGCCTTGTATGTAATCTTTGAAAGTGGCATTCAGATGCTGGCAGATAATCCCACCATGTATTATCGTAATCAGGAATGTACCGATTTTATAGCCTCTGTTCCTGTGGTATGGGATGAGACCAAAGTGCTTGAAGCTAAAGTCGGAGAATATATCATAACGGCACGCCGGAAAGGAAACGATTGGTTTATCGGTGCAATCTGTAACGGAAAAGAATCTGTGAGGGAGTTTGATTTGCCATTGGATTTCCTTGAGAACGGTAAAAATTATCAGTTGACTTCTTTCGAAGACGGCATTAATGCCGGAAGACAGGCGATGGATTATCGTAAGAAGACATCGACAGTCAAACAGTCGGATAAGATAAAGATTAAAATGGTACGTAATGGAGGATGGACAGGATGCCTTTCTCCTATGTAAAATAACGAGACGTATTAAATAATTAAGGAGGAATTTTTTATGAAAAAACCTGTTGTCTTATTTGCTTCGCTGTGGCTTTTAGCTTCAGGGATGATGAATGCTCAGGAAATTGGAAACGATTCTCATGCTGAGAATCTGAAAGCTTATGTAGTGGCGGATGCCCATTTGGACACGCAGTGGAACTGGGATATACAAACAACGATTCGGCAGTATGTATGGAATACACTGAATCAGAACTTGTTTTTGTTGAAAAAATATCCGGAATATGTTTTCAACTTTGAAGGCGCAGTGAAATATTCTTGGATGAAAGAGTACTGGCCTTTGCAGTATGAGGAAATGAAAAAGTGGGTAAAAGAAGGTCGTTGGCATGTTTGCGGTACAGGTTGGGATGCCAATGATGTGCTGGTCCCCTCTGCAGAATCTGTGATTCGTAACTTAATGTACGGACAGAATTTCTACCGGAGTGAATTGGGAACGGAAAGCACTGATATCTTCTTGCCGGATTGTTTCGGCTTCGGTTGGACTTTGCCTACGATTGCTCATCATTGTGGCCTTATCGGTTTCTCTTCACAAAAGCTCGGGTGGCGTAATCATCCGTTCTATGGTGATAAGAAATATCCGTTTACTATCGGATTGTGGCAGGGTATTGACGGTAGTCAGATTATGTTCGCTCATGGATATGATTACGGACATCGGTTCAGAGATGAGGATTTGTCCGATAGCAGAGAACTGAAATCGTTGGCAGGTGAAAGTCCGTTGAAGACTGTTTATCGTTACTATGGAACAGGCGATACGGGAGGTTCTCCTAATATCACTTCTGTACGTGCGGTGGAAAAAGGAGTGAAAGGTGATGGTCCGGTGGATGTTGTCAGTGCTACAAGCGACCAGTTATATAAAGATTATGCCAATAAACATGACCAGCTTCCGGTATTTAATGGGGAACTGCTGATGGATGTGCACGGAACAGGATGTTATACTTCTCAGGCTGCGATGAAAACTTATAACCGGCAGAATGAGTTGTTGGGAGATGCGGCTGAGCGTGCTTCTGTGGCTGCTGAATGGCTTAATCAGAAAACATATCCCCAACAGGCTTTGGATGAAAGCTGGAAACGCTTCCTGTTCCATCAGTTCCATGATGACTTGACAGGAACAAGTATTCCGCGTGCGTATGAGTTCTCTTGGAACGATGAGATGCTTTCCATGAAAGAGTTTTCCGATGTATTGACATCTTCGGTAAACAGTGTTTCGCGTTTGCTGGATACAAAAGTAGGTGGTACGCCTGTTGTGCTTTATAATGCATTAGGATTCCCTGTAAACGATATGGCGGAAATAGAACTTTCTGTTTCCAAAGAGCCGAAAGGTGTGACTGTATATAATGCGGAAGGAAAGAAAGTTCCTTCTCAGCTCATCGGATATGAAAATGGAAAAGCCCGTATCCTTGTGGAAGCAACGATTCCTGCTACAGGATATGCTGTATATGATGTTCGTACATCCGGTTCGAAACAGACTAAAGTAAACAAAGAGAATGTGAATTCTTTGGAGAACTCTTTGTATAAAATCACGTTAGACAGCAAAGGTGATATCGTTTCATTGTTTGATAAAAAGGCAAATAAAGAATTGGTCGCTTCGGGAAAAGCAATCCGACTTGCTCTCTTTACGGAGAATGAATCATTTTCTTGGCCGGCATGGGAAATATTGAAAGAAACTGTCGACCGTGATCCGATTTCTATTACCGACGATGTGAAGCTTACCTTGGTGGAAGATGGCGTTCTGCGTAAATCGTTGTGTGTGGAAAAACGTTACGGCGAATCGGTATTCCGTCAGTATATCCGCATGTACGAAGGTAGTCGTGCCGAAAGAATCGATTTCTATAATGAAATAGACTGGCATACACAAAATGCATTGTTAAAGGCTGAATTCCCATTAACTGTATCGAATCCGAAGGCAACTTATGATTTGTCTTTAGGTAGTGTTCAGCGTGGAAATAATACAATTACGGCATATGAAGTTTACGGGCACTATTGGACTGATTTGACTGACAGCAAAGATGACTATGGAGTTTCCTTTATGAATAACGGGAAATACGGATGGGATAAACCGACAGACAATACGATGCGTTTGACTCTGCTTCATACCCCGAAGACAAGAGGCGGATATGCTTATCAGGATAAGCAGGATTTGGGTTACCATACCTTTACATACAGTATCGTTCCTCATGAAGGAGCTTTGGATAAAGCGGAGATCGTGGAAAAGTCGGAAGTGCTGAATCAAACGATTAAGGCTTTTGAAGCACCGAAGCATAAAGGAGAAATGGGTAAGACATTCTCTTTCGTTTCATCCGATAATTCTAATGTTATTATAAAAGCAGTAAAGAAAGCTGTTGCATCCGACGAATATGTTGTCCGCATTTATGAAGTTTCAGGAGCGGGGAAACAGGAAGCATCTCTTACTTTTGCAGGTGATTTGATTGCTGCTGTTGAGGCTGATGGAACAGAAAAAACGATAGGAAATGCAAGTTTCTCTGGCAATAAGTTGAATGTTTCTGTAGAACCATTCTCGTTGAAGACTTATAAAATACGCTTGAAGAAAGCTGAAACGCCGGAATTCGAGCTGCAATATGCTCCGCTTGCTTTACCGTTTAATAAGAAATGTGCTACATATAACGAATTTAGAAACGAAGCCGATTTTGAATCCGGTTACAGCTATGCGGCAGAATTATTGCCCGACTCTATCGTAACAGACCAGATTCCTTTCCGTTTGGGCGAGAAAGAAACATTTAACGGATTGACCTGTAAGGGCGATACGTTGATACTTCCTGAAGGGAATACTTATAACAAATTGTATTTCCTTGCGGCATCGGCATCGGTCGATGATAATAAGATTGCAGTACGGTGCGGAAAAGAAGCAACAGAGTTTATTGTTCCTTCCTATACAGGATTCGTTGGACAGTGGGAGCATTCAGGACATACGGAAGGTTTCCTGAAGCCGGCGCAGGTCGCTTATGTAGGTACACATCGTCATGCATCGGATGGAGATCAGGTATATGAATTTACATATATGTTTAAATTCGGAATGGATATACCGAAAGGAGCTACATCTGTTATTTTGCCCGATAATAAAGATGTTGTGATTTTTGCTGCCACATTGGTTAATGAACCGGAAGCAAATGTAACACCTGCAGGCGCTTTGTTCCGTACAAATAATAAGTCGAATGCAGCTTTGACAGTTGAAAATAATAATGTACCTTTGCGTGAAAACGTATTGAAAGGGGCTAAGATTATTGCAAGTTCGGGTTCTGTAAATGCAAAAGAACGTCCGGAAGCAGCAATAGACGGCGATGAAACGACAAAATGGTGCGATATCGACGGATTACCAAGTTATATTGATTTCGATCTTGGCGAAGCGCAGAACCTGAAATCTTGGAAAGTTCTGAATGCGGGAAAAGAGAGTGGAAATTATATAACGAGCCAATGTTTCCTTATGGGTAAAGCAAACGAAGGGGATGAATGGGAAACGATTGATTCTTTCGATGGTAATCGTAGTAACACGGTGTTCCGTACTTTCGATGCTACGAAGGCTTATCGTTATTTGCGCCTCATGGTTACGAGAGGATGTCAGGAACCGTCAAGTCAAGATGTACGTATATATGAAATAGAAGTTCATAAGTGATTGTCATATGCGTCTTTGCAATGACAGAAACGGCGGGCATTTGTGAAAATGTCCGCCGTTGTTTCTGTTATAAGGATTCGTTCTTTTAATTCAAGGCCGGTGATATCTGATATTCATAATGTCCGCCTTTTACCTGATGGATCTTGTCGGCGAAGATTGTTGCCCGGCAGTTCTGAGGTATATCTACGGAGAGAACGATACCGTTTTCTGTGCGTTCCCATTTTACATTTATTTTTCCTTTTACAGTGTGTGAACAGCCTTCAGCCCAGTTTAACCCTTCAGGGTATTGCGGACGGATGATTATATGTTCAAATCCCGGTTCCTCTTCATCGTAATTGATTCCGGTAATTGTTTGCTTCATCCAGGCTGCTATTTCTCCCATGAAGACGTGATTGACGGAAGCATCGCGGAATTCGGGGCTGAGCAGCCATGTTTCTGCTAAAGTCGTAAAGCCTTGTTTCTCGGTCCAATACCCCCATGAAGGTGCTTCTGTCTGTGTAGCCATGCGGAAAGCTGCGTCAATATATCCGTATCGGCTCAATACATGCAAAACGGTTTTACTTCCCAACAGACCGAAGTCGAGGAAGTAATTGTCACTTTTTACTCTTTGGTATAGGTTGCGGGCTACGAGAAGTTCTTTCTCTCGTGGGACGATGCCCCAATAAAGTGCGACAGCAAGGGACGTTTGGCTTCCATTTCCGTAAATACCTGTTTCGGGATTGAAGAAACGAGTATTGATTGTTTCTTTTATCTGTTCGGCTTTATCTTCATAGAATTTGGCATCTTTCCCGAGCAGATTACAGAAGCGGGCCATCAGTTTATAGTCGAGATAATAGTACAGTGTCGATGTATAATCATTGGGTGTCTGTGCCTTATATGTAAGCCAATCGCCAAGTCCAAAGTTTAGCACGCCTTGCTTTTCTTGTTTTGTTATATAAGAAAGGTAACGTTGCATGGTAGGCAATAATTTCTCAATGCAGCGTGTGTCTCCGTAATAATTGTATATAGCATTCGGAATAATAAATAGAGCAGCATCCCATACCGGGCCGGGAAAACTTCCATATCCCCATGTGTCTGTCGGTATGATTCCGGCAATAGAACCGTCTGTACGTTGATTGTCGATAAAGTCGTTCATCCATTTCTCGTAGAACCCTATTCCGTCATAGTTTTGTAGAGCTAAATCAATGGCAGTATGGGCATCGGCAGTCCATCCGTTTTTTTCTCTTTGTGGACAGTCGGTCGGGATGCTATGTATATTCCCTTCATAGCTCAGCATGGTTGCATCCCAAATATGGTTGAGTACAGGCAGTGAGCAACGGAAAGTTCCCGTTTTCTGTACTGCAGAACGTAGAACAAGAGCTGTTAGGCTTTTCTTGTTTAGTTTTACGGGACGATTGCTTGTTATTTCTACATAACGGAATCCGTGATATGTGAACTGAGGGATAAACTCTTCTGTTTTGCCGGTCCCTTTCAGTGTGAACCAATCGGTCTGGAATATTTCTCCGGGTTTAACCGGGCGATAGTAAATGTTGATGTTACCTTGTTCCAGTGACCCGTCTTTCTTTAACAGTTCTCCATGACGGATACAGAAAGTCGTGTTTTTTTCTCCTTTTGCTTTTAGGTGGCAAACGCCGGCGATGTTTTTCCCGAAATCGAAAACATATGTTGTATCATTTAGCATGTTTACACAGACCGGTTGAATTTCTTCGGTTATCTGTATGGCCGGAGCGGTTTGTGCGACTAAAAGAGGTGAGGGGGCTTTCACTTCTTTTGCGGCAGTCCATTCTGAGTCATTGAATTTTCTGTCATTCCATCCCTCTTCTTCCAAACGCGCATCGTATTTATCTCCGCTATAAATGTTATTGTAGGTGAAAGCGCCGGTAGAGGTGAGCCAGCTGTTGTTTGACCCGATAACTGTTGCGTTATGTTGTTTGTCGTAGATACGTAATTCGCAAATCATTCTCGGGCGATTACGCCAACGTGCTTTTTCGAAGTCCCAGACAGCACGGCTTTGGCAGTTATAGAACCCGTTCCCCAATACCGCTGCGACTACGTTTTCTCCTTTCTTAAGATAAGGGGTGATATCATGTACGGCATAAAGAGAACGTTTGTCGTAATGAGTATATCCGGGATCCAAGAAGTTCTTTCCTACACGTTTGCCATTGATAAATAATTCATAGTAACCTGCTGCACTGATGTATGCACGGGCATTTTCGATATTTTCTTTTATTGTGAACGTTTTCCGGAAGAGTGGAGCTGCTTCCACTTCTTTGTCTTTGTCATCGGAAATCCATTTTGCCTGCCATTCGTTGGAATTCATCTTTGCCGTTTCAAATGTCTCTATGTCCGATTGAAATGACATTTCCTGATCGTTCCACGTCTCTACTTTCCAATAGTAGCATGTGTGTGATGATAATTTCCCTGTTCCGTTATAAATGGCATAGGGCAGATTGCTTTCTGTTTTTCCCGAGTCCCATACATCGGGTTGGTTTTTTTTCAGTAAATCGGCAGATGTCGCGATGCAAAGGCGATAATGAGTTTGTTCGAAATCTGTGTCATCCCCTTGAAATTCCCAAGTAAATCGAGGCGATTGTGTGTCGATATTCAGTGGTTTTTTTTGATATTCACAACGTAAATTGTCAATATCTATGGCATATGACGGCATGAGAAGCGCGAAAGCCATACATATAAATAAAAAATGACGTAGCATGTTCATTGGATTTAAAGTTTTGTTTTTATGGATATTAGAGATATAAAAAATTACACCCGGACAATATGAAAGGGTTGTCCGGGTGAGTATAAGAAAATTATTGGTAGATAGCGGCTAAGCGTGCGTACATTTCAACCATGGCGCCTTGTGTAAGAACAGACTTCTTGTTGTCTTGTTTCTCACCGGTCAGGTCTTCATTAAATAAACCATGAGCATCTCTTCCGTGTTCCCATGCATAGTCCAGACTTTTGTTGAATGCATCCAGATAGGTTTTGTTCCCGTCGATGTTATATAGTTCTATGAAGCCTCGCAGCATGACAGCGGTAAACCAGATATTGCCTTTGTTTATCATTTTGAATGTTTGACCGTTTTTGTCTGTTTGGTCAGAGAAGAAATAATTGAGACAAGCCTTTGCAATGTTTTGTGCATCGGTGAGATACTTTTCTTCTTTTGTAAGTGTATATAAAAGTGCAGCCGATTGCATCATTTGTCCGCTGTTGTATGCGAATTTTGCTTTCCCGATATTTCCGTTTAAACCGATGTTGTCGAAATACAGGAAGTCAGAATCTTGTAAATGTGTTTGTGTCCATTCATACAATGCTTTCCCTTGTTTAAAGTAAGTGCTGTCTTGTGTCGCTTTAAATAATTTCAAGGCAAAAACAGAACCGGGGGCATTCGAACAGGTATTTTTTGATGCTTTCTTTTGTTCGCACCAATAAATTCCACCTCCAAGTTTATCGTCTGTACCGCTTTCTATGAATTTCCAGATAAGTTTTGCTTTTTCCAGAAAACTTGAATTCTGTGTTTGTGCATAGAGGTCCGTAAAATCAATACCTAACCAGATGTTGTCATCGTAGAAACGGTCTGAAAGAGGTGCCGATGAGATATAAGAAGAGTAAGCATGTGGTTCGCGACTTGTGTCGAAATATTCTTCCAGTCCGATAAGTGTACGCTTGTCAAGATTCTCCCGGAACTTCTCGTCTTTCGTAGTTTCATATAATGCACTTACACCGGAGAGGCTTCCGGAGAACGGCCATAAATAAGAGTATGGATTCGGACGGTTCGCCTGTTCTTCCGATGCAAGGTAAGTTGCTTTGTAGTTTTCATCGAAAGGGTAAGTCTCTCTTAACAGGCAGGAGCCTTCTACTCCATAATGACTGTACAAAGAGTCGAGCGTCTCTTCTGCCCGTTGTTGATTGATGTTGACATCTTTTGTCTGTTGCTTTTGATTAGACGCACATCCCGTCAGGCATAAAGCTGCGACGAGAGCATTCATAAATTTTGTTGTTTTCATGCGCTTGTGTTTTTATAATTGATATTTGTTTCCGTTTATTTATTTAGAATTTTTCGCAAAGTTAGAAAAATATGAGATATATTAATTAGTTGCTTGTCGGTAATAATTTTTTTTCTGATGCTGATTTCCTATGGGAGAGGGAAATTCTCGTGCGAATTATCAGGAGAGACGGTTATTATTGTTGAGGTAAGAAGCCGGGACCCGGAGGTTCATGCCGGCCATGCTGAGTTTATTCTTTTTTGCATAGTGTAGAATCTGTTTTCGGGCTCTGTTTGTTGCAGGCAGACAATATGGCCATCGTTGCAAGTACTATTCGGAGATTATTCTTTAAATAATGTTTCATAATTAGGCCGGATATTATTTTATCCTCAAAAATAGCAATTAAATCTGATATTTTTTCTTTTCTTTGCAATCAGAAAAACAAATGAATAGATAAATTGATGATAGCAGGTATAGTATGGGATGTGGATCCCGTAATGATTCATATCGGTCATTTTGCCATTCGCTGGTATAGTTTGATGTGGGCTTTGGGGTTTATCCTGGCTTATGAGATGACAGCCCGTTTGTTTAAAAAGGAACGCTATCCCGACGGTTGGGTAGACAAGTTGTTTATGTACTGTTTCATCAGTACGATAGTCGGTGCGCGTTTGGGGCACTGTCTGTTTTATGACCCGAAATATTACTTGTCAAATCCGATTGAAATCCTGAAGATTTGGGAAGGCGGCTTGGCCAGTCATGGCGGAGTATTCCTTTTGATACTCGCGTTGGTGTGGTATTCCAGAAAAGTTACGAGGAAAAGTGTCTGGTGGCTTTTCGACAGATTGATTCCGGCTGTGGCTGTCGTTTGTTTTTGTATCCGTTTCGGGAACCTGATGAATTCGGAAATTTTTGGTTATCCTACGACCCTGCCATGGGGATTCGAGTTCGTTCGTTCTCGTGAGTGGCAGGAGTTGTATAATCAGAACGGAGCGGCACAGGCATGTCATCCCACGCAGATTTATGAAATGATGTATTGTTTTGTTGCATTCCTCGTGTCATGGGTTATGTATCATCGTTATCATTTGCAAAAACATGTCGGGCTTATAACAGGAGTTTCACTGCTTATTTTCTTTGGTGCGAGATTTGGTCTGGAATTTATGAAGAATCCTCAGGTCGCTGCTGAAGAAAGCATGGCATTAAATATAGGGCAGTTGCTGAGCCTTCCATTGATATTGCTGGGCATTTATCTTATTGTTGCGAGCAAGAAGCGCAAAGAGAGTTATTAAAAGAAGAATTATATATAATGAAATAAATAAGGTACCATGAAACATTTTATTCTGACATTATTATGCTTGTTGTCGGTCGCTTTGAAAAGTGTGGCCGGAGAACAGAAAATTATTCGTATTTCTACCAATCAGATCGATTTGATTCTTCAGGTTGCAGACAACGGGCGTTTGTATCAAACGTATTTAGGTGATAAACTGTTGCATGAAACCGATGTAAAGGCTCTTGCTGATAATAAAGCAGGTCAGCAAGGTTGGGAAGTTTATAGCGGTTCGGGAAATGAAGATTATTTTGAGCCGGCTATTGCCGTAACGCATAATGATGGTAATCCGTCTACATGGTTGTATTACGTATCTTCCTCTTCTCATGCAGTAGAAGGTGGAGTTCAAACCGATATAACTTTACGCGACAATCGTTATCCGGTTGATGTCGTGTTGCACTATGTTGCTTATCCTGCAGAAAATGTAATTAAAACTTGGAGTGAGATTTCGCATCGGGAGAAGAAACCGATATCGTTGTCTCGATATGCATCAACCATGTTATATTTTTGCCGTTCTGCATATTATCTGACTGAATTCAGCGGTGACTGGGCGAAAGAAGTGCAAATGAGCAGCCAGCAATTGCATTATGGAAAGAAGATTATCGATACGAAGTTAGGTAGCCGTTCCGCGATGCATGTTTCTCCGTTCTTTTTGCTGGGTTTGGGTGAGCCGGTAAGTGAGAGTGAAGGTGATGTCTTGATTGGTACATTGGGCTGGACGGGTAACTTCCGTTTTACCTTCGAAGTTGACAATTTAGGAAATCTTCGGGTAATTCCGGCAATTAATCCGTATGCTTCATCGTATGAATTAGAGAAAGATGTTCCGTTCATTACTCCGGAATTTATCTTTACCCTCAGTAAAGGCGCGGGAGAAGGTAGCCGTAATTTGCAGGAATGGGCACGTAATTATCAATTGAAAGAAGGGAAGTCTCCCCGAATGAGTTTATTGAATAATTGGGAAAATACCTATTTTGACTTCAATCAGGAAAAGCTTGTCGGCTTAATGAAGGAGGCAAAAGATCTGGGCGTTGACATGTTTTTATTGGATGATGGATGGTTTGGAAATAAATATCCTCGTAATAATGACCAGGCAGGTTTGGGTGATTGGGATGAAAATCAGGCGAAACTTCCCGATGGATTGTCTGCTTTGACGAAAGCAGCAGGGGAATCCTGTGTTAAGTTCGGTTTGTGGATTGAGCCGGAAATGGTAAATCCGAAGAGCGAGTTGTTTGAGAAGCATCCGGAGTGGGTGATACATTATCCTAACAGAGACGCCTATTATTTCCGTAATCAGTTGGTGCTTGATTTAAGCAATCCGGAGGTACAAGACTATGTTTATGGAATTATCGACCGGTTGTTGAAGGAAAATCCCGACATCGCTTATTTCAAATGGGACTGCAACAGTCCGATAACGAATATATACTCTCCGTATCTGAAAACGAAGCAGGGAAATCTTTATATCGATTTTGTGCGTGGTCTTTACCGGGTTTTGAAACGTTTGCAGGAGAATTATCCTGATATACCAATGATGCTTTGTTCCGGAGGAGGCGGGCGTTGCGACTATGAGGCTTTGAAGTATTTTACAGAGTTCTGGTGCAGTGATAATACCGACCCGGTAGAGCGGATTTTTATTCAATGGGGATTCTCTCATATCTTCCCGGCGAAAGCTATGTGTGCTCATGTTACGAATTGGAATAGATCAGCGTCTGTGAAATTCCGTACGGATGTTGCTTCTATGTGTAAGCTGGGCTTTGATATAGGATTAAAGGATTTGACGGACGATGAAATAGCGTATTGTCGTTTGGCTGTTTCGAATTGGGAACGTTTGCAGCCGGTTATTATGGATGGGGAACAGTATCGTTTGGTTTCACCTTACGAGACCAATCATATGGCTGTGAATTATGTTGGAAAAGATAAACGGGCGGCAGTGTTGTTTGTTTACGATATTTATCCGCGTTATCAGGAAAAACTTTTGCCTGTAAAATTACAGGGCCTGGACCCGGATAAGCGGTATAAGGTAGAAGAAATTAACTTGATGCCGGGAACTTCATCGGGGCTTCGGACCAACGGAAAAGTTTTCTCGGGCGATTATCTGATGAAGGTTGGACTTGATGTCTTTGAGTGTCGGCAACTTCATAGCAGGGTAATAGAATTGACAGTGCAGGAATAATAAGGAGAATAAACAATGGAAGCAACAAATAAAGTGAGATATGGAATTTTAATTCCGGTGATGCTTTGCTTTTTTGCAATGGGCTTTGTTGACCTGGTTGGCATTGCATCAAATTATGTGAAGGCAGATTTAGGCTTGTCGGATGCGCAAGCTAATATATTCCCTTCGTTGGTCTTTTTCTGGTTCCTGATATTTTCCGTTCCCACCGGCGTTCTGATGAACAAGATAGGTCGGAGGAAAACGGTTTTATTAAGTCTTGTCGTTACCTTTTTGTCGTTGCTGTTGCCGATATTCCACGATGGCTATTGGGTGATGCTTATTTCATTTTCTCTTTTGGGTATCGGGAATGCTTTGATGCAGACGTCCTTAAATCCGTTGTTGAGCAATGTTATCAGAGGAAATAAACTGGCCAGTTCTCTTACATTCGGGCAGTTTATTAAAGCCATCGCTTCATTCCTTGCGCCATATATAGCAATGTGGGGAGCCACACATGCAATACCAGACTTTGGTTTGGGCTGGCGTGTTTTGTTTCCCATATATATGATTATAGCCATAGTTGTAATTATATGGCTGGGATTGACAAGCATTGAAGAAGAACAACCGGATAGGGCTTCCGGCTTTATTGCCTGTTTTAAGCTGCTGGGACGCCCGTTTATCCTGTTATGTTTTATCGGAATTATATGTCATGTGGGTATTGATGTGGGGACGAATACGACGGCTCCGAAAATTTTGATGGAGCGTTTGGGTATTACACTTGAAGAGGCCGGTTTTGCTGCCAGTCTGTATTTTATTTTCCGAACGATAGGATGTCTTTCCGGGGCGGTGATATTGCAGAAGGTTTCGTCTAAGTCGTTTTTTGTCATAAGCGTACTGTTCATGCTTTTGGCAATGATCATATTGTTGACGTCCGAGACAAAGAATATGCTTTATTTTGCTTTGGCTTTGATCGGACTGGGTAATTCCAATGTCTTTTCCATTGTTTTCTCTCAGGCATTATTGTCTATTCCGGATAAGAAAAACGAAATATCCGGACTGATGATTATGGGATTGTTTGGCGGAACGGTATTTCCTTTGCTTATGGGATTTGCGAGTGATGCTGTAGGGCAAAACGGTGCTGTGATTGTAATGGCGATAGGTGTTCTTTATTTGCTGTTTTATACATTAAAGATAAAATATTAATTTTTGTAGAATATTATGAGCGATATTGTTGTAGGTATGGGAGAACTCTTGTGGGACATGCTCCCAGAGGGGAAAAAACTTGGTGGTGCTCCTGCTAATTTTGCGTATCACATGTCACAATTTGGTTTCGACAGCCGTGTCGTGAGTGCGGTAGGTGATGATAAATTGGGGAAGGAGATATTGGAAGGCTTGCAGGAGAAAAAATTGAATTGCATGATTGAGGTTGTTCCTTACCCGACAGGAACGGTACAAGTAGACCTTGACGAAGCAGGGATGCCGCGTTATGACATCAAAGAAGGAGTTGCGTGGGACAATATTCCTTACACAAATGCACTGGAAGGCTTGGCAAAAAACGTGAAAGCTGTTTGCTTCGGCTCTTTGGCACAGCGGAGCGCAGTATCGGGTGCGACGATAGGACATTTTTTAGATTCCATGTCGGCTGATGAGACTGTATTGAAGATTTTCGATATAAATTTGCGACAGGGATTTTATACGCCGGAAGTATTGTGCAGATCTTTCGAGAAATGTAATATCTTAAAAATAAACGATGAGGAACTTGTGACGGTGAGTCGTTTGTTTGGTTATCCGGGAATAGACCTGCAAGATAAGTGCTGGATTCTTTTGGCGAAATATAATCTGAAGATGCTGATACTGACATGTGGGGTGAATGGAAGTTATGTCTTCTTGCCTGGAAAAGTATCTTTTGTAGAGACGCCGAAAGTGGAAGTCGCAGATACGGTAGGGGCTGGCGATTCTTTTACGGCGGCATTTGTTTCTGCTATCCTGAAAGGGATGCCGGTTGAAGAGGCACATAAATTGGCTGTTGAGGTTTCTGCTTATGTTTGTACGCAGAATGGGGCCATGCCGCTGCTTCCGAAATCATTAAAAGCCCGGTTACTTTGACAGAATACGCCGGGTCGTTTTTGGGGAAAACTTAGGAAAAAAGGATTGAAAGAATGAGACGGATTTTATCAATGCTCGGATTGTTTTGCATCATATCATTGCATGCCCAGAATCTGAGGGAGTTGTTTGTTGCCATGCCCGATTCTTTGTCTCCCCTGCTTACTGCGATAAATCGTGCCGATTTCGGGGACTTCCTGGATTCTAATATGAAAGCAGAGGTGAAGAATCGATTTGACAGACCGTCAGAAATGTTGAGAATGACGGATGATTATTTGCTCTTACGGATGAGTTCTGCCAGTACTGTAGAAATGAAACTCTTGCCGGCTACTGATTCTACAAACGTGATATGTGTTGTCCATACTTATAAGGCTCCGGTCCCGGACAGCAAAGTTTCGTTTTATGACACGCAATGGATGAAGTTGCCGACCGAAACGTTTCTCCGACTACCTCAAGAAGAGGATTTTTATATGCAGTCCGATTCATTGGGGAAAGCCGGCGAGTTGAAAGAACTGCGCATGCATGCTGATATGTGTTTGTCGGAAGCCTCGCTTTCAGAGCAGAGTGATTCTTTGAAATTTGTATATACTACTCCCTCTTATATGGATGAGAAAATAGCGGAAAGGATAAGGCCTTTTTTGAAACCTTCCGGAGTTTGTTTCCTGTGGATGGATGGGAAGTTTACAGAGATTAGTAACTAAAGCGAACGAATTCGGGTAAGACTCTTCTTTTATCGAGAAGAGTTTTTTTATATGCGTCGGGAAATATAAACAGATATAGTTCATTGTTCTTCATATTGTTAGGCCTTTGAGAAAAATGACGGGCGATATGTATGAAAATACATAAAAAAAGTTTAACAAGAAGAATAAACAAAAAGAAAAAGATTATCTTTGGAACAATTTTGTGGAATAGTATATTCCCAAACCTTAATGGAAAATATAAATTAAAGAAAATGTAAGGGTATTCTTTTTCTTCTCAGTGTACTAATGAAAAACGTGGGAGAGGAGTAGGAATGCCTTTAAAAAAGAGAAGGAGAAAAATGTCTTTTACTTGTATTAAAGCAATGGCGATCGCAATGTTGTCAATGGTCGGAGCCCATGCATGGGGGCAGGATTTGTTGGCACGTCAGGCTCCCATCGATAAGAAGCTGAAGGCGGTCGATTCTTTAGCGCTGGTCCGTCAGATAGAGGCGGAAAAGTCTGTTTATCCGGCTTATGCACTGTATCCGGAATGGAGTAATAAGTCTGTTCATCATTTTAGCGCGAACATTCAGATTCCTGATACATTCCGTATTGATCTTACCGGTTTTTGTATGCCTACAACCCATACTAAGATTACGTCAAAATGCGGCCCTCGCTGGAGACGTATGCATAACGGGCTTGATATAAAGGTATATATCGGCGATACGATTCGTGCGGCTTTCGATGGAAAAGTGAGAATGGTGGCATACGAACGATATGGTTATGGGAAATATGTCGTAATACGTCATGATAACGGCCTGGAAACCATTTACGGGCATTTGTCAAAGCAGATAGTAAAAGAAGATGAATATGTGAAAGCAGGCGATCCTATTGGATTAGGCGGTAATACGGGACGGTCTACCGGTTCGCATCTTCATTTTGAAACACGCTTTTTGGGTGAAGTCATAAACCCGGAATTTATGTTTGATTTCCCCAAACAGGATATCGTTAGTGACAGTTACTTGTTTATTCGTGGGGCGAATTACTATGAACGTCAACGGAAAGCAGCATTGGCTTCCCTTGCCAGTGGTAAAGGGCTTAAGACAGAAAATACAGCCATTCGTTACCATAAAGTCCGTTCGGGAGATACGCTTGGCGCCATATCGCGGAAGTATCATGTTTCGATAGACCGTTTGTGTCAGTTGAATGGAATCAAACGTACCTCAATTTTACGGAAAGGTCAGTTGCTAAGATGCTCGTGAAATGAAAAAGATATAAGAAGTGAAGCGGAAAAGAAGATTCTTTTCCGCTTTTTTATTGGGAGCTTCTGCGAAAAAACTGTAACTTTGTTCCTCAAATAAATGCATACGAGTATGGAGGCAACCAAGCAACAATTTGAACATGTCATTGGCATCTGCAGAGATTTATTTGCGAAAAAATTGCATGACTATGGGGCTGCATGGCGTATTATGCGTCCTTCTTCGGTGACAGATCAGATTTTTATTAAGGCAAACCGCATTAGGAGCATTGAGATAAAAGGTGTCGCTTTGGTGAATGAAGGAGTGCGGTCCGAATTTATCGGTGTTGTTAATTACGGGATTGTAGGATTGATCCAATTGGAACTGGGATATGCTGAGGTTGCCGATAAGAATGTAGAGGAAGCTTTGACGCTTTATGATAAATATGCCAAAGCCGCGTTGGAACTAATGCTTGCTAAGAATCATGATTATGATGAAGCTTGGCGCGGTATGCGCATCACATCGTATACAGATCTGATTCTAATGAAAATCTATCGGACTAAGCAGATAGAGTCATTGAGCGGTGCGACTTTAGTGTCGGAAGGTATTGATGCCAATTACATGGATATGATAAATTATGCGGTGTTTGCTTTAATCAAGTTGGAATTTGGAGAGTAAACGTTTACATACGGCAATCATAATTTGGACTAATTTCTGTCGCTTTTTATTGGCGGCTGTCTTTATTTTTTCCGGATTTATTAAATCAAACGATCCGTTTGGAACGGTTTATAAGCTGCAAGATTATTTAGAGGCGTGGGGATTGATAAGCTTCTTTCCGGAAATGGCACTGTTCCTTTGTGCGATGTTTTTGGGAGTGTTCGAGTTCGCTCTGGGCATTTATCTGTTGTTTGGCATTCGTCGAAGACTTACACCTTTCCTTGTTTTGCTGACAATGCTTGTACTTACTCCTTTGACATTATGGTTGGCTATTACTAATCCGATTGATGATTGTGGATGTTTCGGTGATGCGATTATATTGACGAATTGGGAAACCTTTTGGAAAAATGTGATATTATTGCTTGCCGCCGTATCTGTTTTTAAATGGAGTAAATATATTTTTAAGCTTGTGACCGATAAAGTCGACTGGCTGGTGGCGTTATATAGTATTATATTTATTATCTTTTACGGGCTTTTCTGTATAAAAAGTTTGCCGGTATTCGATATCCTGCCTTATCATATCGGGGCTGATATTCGGAAAGGTATGGAAATTCCGGACGGGGAAAAGCCTGCAGTATACGACACGCGTTTTATTTATGCGAAAGATGGTGTGGAGAAAGAATTTACGATAGACAATATTTCGGAGGATTCGGCATGGATTTTTGTTGATTCGAAAACCGTTGTGAAAGAAAAAGGCTACGAACCTCCGATTCATGATTTCTATATATCGTCGCAGTTAGACGGAGAAGATCTGACAGATGAAGTGTTGGACGGAGAAAAATATACTTTTTTGTTGGTTTCTCCTTCACTGGCTAAAGCGGATGACAGCGGGATGGATTTGATAAATGAAGTGTATGATTATACTTTAGAACACGGGTATCGTTTCTTGTGTGTTACGGCTTCATCGGGCGAGGATATTGCAGCCTGGCAGGAAAGTACGGGAGCAGAATATCCGTTTGCTTTAATGGATGAGATAACATTAAAGACAATGATTCGCTCAAATCCGGGACTGATGTTGCTAAAGAACGGAGTTGTTATAAATAAATGGAGCGTAATGAATTTCCCGGATGAGTATCAGCTGACAGCTCCATTGGAAGAATTGGATTTGGGTATACTGAATGAAAAGACAGGTTTACACCGGGTGTTGGAAGTGATAGGGTGGTTTGTATGTCCGTTGCTCTGTTTGGTATTTTGTGATTTGGCTTGGTTGCATTATCGTGGTTGGCGTGACAGGCGGAACAAGAATTATACGAAAGTGAAGAATGAATGAAATAGTTATATATTAATCTTTTAAAAAGTAGACTGAAATGAGAAAGAACATTGTAGCAGGAAACTGGAAAATGAATAAGAACCTGCAGGACGGTATCGCATTGGCTAAAGAATTGAATGAAGTTTTAACAGCAGATAAACCGAACTGCGACGTTATTATTTGTACGCCTTTTATCCATCTGGCGTCAGTAACTCCGATTGTTGATAAAGCAATTATTGGTGTGGGTGCAGAAAATTGTGCAGATAAGGTTTCAGGAGCATATACAGGAGAAGTTTCAGCAGAAATGGTCGCTTCTACGGGTGCTCAGTATGTTATTCTCGGTCACTCAGAACGTCGTGCATATTATCATGAGACTGTTGAGATTTTGGCTGAGAAGGTTAAATTGGCTTTGGCTAATAATCTGAAACCGATTTTCTGTATTGGCGAGGTACTGGAAGAGCGTGAAGCGAATAAACAAAACGAAGTGGTAGAAGCACAACTGGCTTCTGTATTTTCTTTGTCTGCCGAAGATTTCGGAAAGATTATTCTGGCTTATGAACCGGTTTGGGCTATTGGAACCGGAAAAACGGCAACTCCGGAGCAAGCTCAGGAGATTCATGCTTATATACGCTCGCTTATTGCTGCGAAATATGGCAAAGAGGTTGCAGAAAATACTTCGATCTTATATGGTGGAAGCTGTAAGCCTTCTAATGCGAAAGAACTGTTCGCCAAACCGGATGTTGACGGTGGCTTGATTGGTGGTGCTGCGTTAAAGGCTGCAGATTTCAAAGGAATCATCGACGCTTTTAAATGAGTAATATGATTGCTATCCGGGAAGATATATTGTTTCTTCCCGGATTTTTATTTGGAAAAGCATAGAAACGAATAAGAATCGATTATGAAAAAATATCTATTCTCATTGGCCTTGTTTGGTTTTGTGGGAGTGGCGCATGCGCAACAAACGATTGTGGAAAGCTTACAAACGAAACGTTCCGGAGAAGGGGTGGTCCGGATATATCAGGATGCACGTATTGCAGAACTGATAGGTTCCCGTTTTGTAGCCGGAGAGGCGGAACCTTCTCAAAAAATATTGAAAGCAAGGGGATTTCGTGTGCAGGTTTATGCAGGGAATAACTCGCGTGTAGCAAGAAATGAAGCGAATGCTGTGGCCGAGAAGGTGAAGGAGGAATTTCCGGATATGCCGGTATATACATATTTCCAGCCGCCGCGCTGGCTTTGCAGAGTGGGAGATTATAAAAGTATTGAGGAAGCACATGCTGCGATGAGACGCCTTCATGAGAGTGGAAACTTCAAGGAGACAACCATTGTGCGTGAACAGATTAATATATCAATTGAGTGATGAGTGATACGATTTTACAGAACTTTTCCGAAGATAAAGTTGCGAAATTGATGCAACACTATAAAGCGATTCTTTCTATTATAGGGGAAAATCCCGAACGGGAAGGGTTGTTGAAGACACCGGAACGGGTTGCTAAAGCGATATTAACCTTGACGGGTGGATATGATATGGACCCGAAAGAAGTGCTGAATGCGGCAAAATTTAAAGAAGCGTATAGTCAGATGGTGATAGTGAAGGATATTGATTTCTTTTCTATGTGCGAACATCATATGCTTCCTTTCTACGGAAAGGCTCATGTAGCGTATATCCCGAACGGATATATTACGGGGTTGAGTAAAATTGCCCGTGTCGTGGATATTTTTTCTCACCGGTTGCAGGTACAGGAACGTATGACTTTGCAGATAAAAGAATGCATACAGGAAACATTGCAACCGCTCGGGGTGATGGTTGTGATAGAGGCAAAGCACATGTGCATGCAAATGCGCGGAGTGGAGAAACAAAATTCGATTACGACAACGTCCGATTTTACCGGAGCCTTTAACCGTGCAACCACCCGCGAGGAATTTATGAATCTGATTCGCCCGAAGGCTTGATTGCGTATCGTTCTGCTTTGTCTCTTGGCTTTCTGACGGGAGCTTAGATTTTTAAGACGACCCGATCTCCTGCCTTTCGCGCCATGATGCTTTGAGTTTCTTGCAGCTCTTTGTAATGTTCCATAACTTTTTTGTACTGCATAGGGTCGCTTGCGATGCTCTGGTTGGCAAGCGCTTGTAGCGTGTGCTTCATCTCTTCTTCTACGATAGACAGTTTAAAGTCTATTAAAAGACGGGGCACAAGTTCATGAAGCCGTTCCTCATCGGAGATAATGTGTTGCCCTTTCGAATGATATTTGCTGAGCTGATAGCGGTCGCTTGCCAGTTCTGCAGCCAGTTTACTTACTGAAGGATCAGGATGAGCGATGAAATATTTTTCAGTGGAAAATCCCGTGTCGTGCAAATGTCTTTCACTTTCCTCTAACATTTTCCGGTGCAGCGCATTGTGAAATTGGAGACCATCTTCTTTTAGTCCTGTAGCGATGCATTCTATGACTGTGAGAGGTTTTTCTTCTCCGTTTTCATCTTCTATATAACACATTATCTTTTCTCCATAACGGATCAGGACACGCATCAGTTCACGTTCTTTCGCAAAGAATACTTTTTGCTCATTTCCCTCAAGCGGGATGTAAGAATTATAAATATCTGTTGGTGGAACTTTTCCTGAAAAAGGGGGTGTCTCTTCAGAAGAAATGGCATTCTTTTCGGAAAAAGGCCCAGATGTTTTTCTTGTTTCATCGGGAACTTCGTTCTCAAGGTCTGCCGTCTTTTGGACTGATACATCGTCAGCAGTCGGAGCTCCGGCCGTTGTCTGCAGTTGTTGCTCGCGATATAGTTTGCGTTGTTCTTCTTTTATCTTTTCCTCACGTGCTTTTTCTTTTAGTTTTGCAACCGATTCTATCAGGACTTTTTCTTCCATCTGTAACATCTGACTGCATTCCCGTATGTAGACAGAACGCACGATGGCATCCGGGATGACGGAGATACTTTTTACAATGCCGGAGATGAGCGAGGCGCGTTTTATCGGATCTTTCCCGGCTTCTTCCATTAACAAATCGGTCTTGAAGCGGATAAAATCGGTTTCATGTGCATTGATATATGATTGAAAGTCGGTGGCATTGTGTTTACGGGCGAAACTGTCAGGGTCATCTCCGTCCGGTAAAAGGCATACTTTCACATTCATTCCTTCCTCAAGCAGCATATCAATACCCCGGATACTTGCTTTTATTCCGGCCATGTCTCCGTCATAAAGTACGGTGATATTGTTGGTAAAACGGTGAATCATGCGGATTTGGTCACCCGTAAGCGCCGTTCCGGAAGATGAAACGACGTTTTCCACTCCACTTTGGTGCATGGAAATGACATCTGTATAACCTTCTACGAGGAAACAACGGTCCTGGCGTACGATAGCCTGTTTGGCAAAGAATATTCCGTACAGTTCCCGACTTTTATGGTAGATTTCCGATTCGGGAGAGTTAACATACTTCATTTGTACGTTTTTTGTCTGTGCGTTCAGTACGCGTCCGCCGAAGGCTACGATTTTTCCCGAAAGCGTATGTACCGGAAAAATGACACGTCCCCAAAAACGGTCGCGTAAGGAGCCGTCGTCTTTTTTGATGCAGAGGCCTGTTTTCTCCAGGAATTCCGCCTTGAAGCCTTTTTGTAGCGCGGCATGTGCCAGTGCATCCCGTGAATCTGTGCTGTAACCCAGTTGGAATTTCTTAATGATGTCATCACGGAATCCCCGTTGACGGAAATAAGTCATGCCTATGCGCTGGCCGTCTATATGGTTATAAAGAATATCTTGAAAGTATTCTGCGGCAAACTGGTTCACGATGAACAGGCTTTCTCTTAGGCTTTGTGCCTGTCTTTCTTCGGCAGTCAGTTCACGTTCTTTTATTTCGATGTTGTATTTTTTTGCCAGCCATCGCAGAGCCTCATAGTAGGAGAGTTGTTCATGTTCCATGATAAAATGCACCACATTACCGCCTTTACCGCAACTGAAGCATTTGCAAAGTCCTTTACTTGGTGAGACACTGAATGAAGGTGTCTTTTCATTATGGAACGGGCATAAGCCTATGTAGTTCACTCCGCGCTTGCGCAGAGTGACAAATTCGGATACTACATCAACAATTTGTGCTGCATCCAATATGCGGTCTATAGTGGCTTGATCTATCATGCAAGAGGCAAAATTACGGAAATAATGGATAAAAACGTATATGAAATTTGTTTTTCTTTGGGGAAAACGGTGGGCGTGAGTTTATATTGGCTTCTTATCTGTTAAAGGATAATTGATAGAATAGTGTGCGAAAATGAATTGATATGTTCCGTTTTTCTTATTATTGTTATTTTTTTTAGGGGAATAAATGGAAAAACAAATAATTTTCTTTACCTTTCCTCCGTTTTATCAAAATAGTTTTAATCTTATAATTTAGTAAACAGACAAGACTTATGAAAACTTACAAAATGAGAGACTTGAGGTTTAAGTGTGTTTTCTTATGCTTCCTTACGTTATTGATGGGCTTAAACGTAACGGCATGTAGTGATGATGACGGGAATTCGGATACTCCGGGAACGCTTCCTGCACCCTCTTCACTGACGGTAACGGCAACAAATCTTGTTGCTGAGTTGCAGGTTAAGTTTCAGAATCCAAACTACATGAATGTGAAGACAATAGAAATCTCTTATGAAAAGACCGACGGAAGCGAACCGGGAACGATTTCTTTGAACGGTTCAGATTATACGGTTGTATTCAGTTATTTGTTGAAACTGCCTTCTGTCGGGACGTATGAAGTGGGTGTCACTTTGATAGGACATAACGGAGAACGTTCCGAAACGGTGACGAAAACTGCTGCAACGTTCGACCCCGGTTCCATAAGGGAAACGCCGATGATTGATCTGGCCGACGAGTTGATGTCGAATCTGATTGAGAAATATTTCCATAAAAGCTCGCGTACTGTTTGGCAAACATGCTATCCGAATGTACAGTCGGGTAACGGTGTTTATTGGGAAGGAGATGCGCTGGTTTGGGGACAAGGTGCGGGCTTGTCTGCATTTGTTTCCATGCGTGAAGCGACAAACGGCCTTTCTATCGGAGGAGATTACCTGTCGTTAGAGGATGATATGTATAACGGCATACAGGGTTTCTGGAAACTTGACAACAGAGACGGTGTGACTGCTTATTCTTGTTATCCCGATGCCGGCAATGACCGATACTTTGATGATAACGTATGGATCGGATTGGATATGGCGAAGTGGTATCAGCTTACCAATGACCAGCGCTATCTGACTCAGGCAGTTGCCGTGTGGGATTATCTGACAACCGTAGGGTATGACACGACATGTCACGGGGGAATCCTGTGGAAGGAACTGCCGGAAAAAACGACAAGTAAACATACTTGTTCTACTGCGCCGACCGGTGTGTTGAGTTGCCGCCTGTATGAAATCACACACGACGAAAAATATCTGACGTGGGCTAAGGATTTGTACGAATGGCTGGTTACATATATGCAAGATGCCGATTATTTGTTCTGGGATAACTGCCGTCCTGCTGATGGCAATCCTACGGAAATAGGCAGTATAGAAAAGAATAAGTATGCTTATAATTCGGGACAGCCGTTGCAATTGGCTTGCATGTTGTATAAAATAACAGGCGAAGAGAAGTATCTGACTAACGCGCGTAATATAGCAGAAGCTTGTTTTAAGCAATGGTTTAAATCCTATACTTCAGACGTGTTTGACGAGACTGTTAATGTCCTGAAACCGCATGAAGATATGTGGTTTAATGCAGTGATGAGTAGGGGTTTCTTCGAATTATATTCTATAGATGAGGACCCGGTTTATTTGAATGCATTTAAAGATACCATGCTTCAGGCGTGGTTTGGTTATGCACATCGCGATAATGGTCTGATTGATTACAATGATTTGACCGGTGAGAGTGCGCCTATGACAAGTTGGGAGATACGTCATGAAGCGGCAATCGTGGAAATGCTTGCCGAACTTGCCATATGGGAAAGAGGACTGCAAGCGGAATAAAACGATTTATGGCGTTGGAAACGCTTGGATAGCGAAATAAAAAGAGCTGCTTATACAAGCAGCTCTTTTTATTTACGTTGTTTTTATGAGAATCTTATTTAATGTTCGGATTCAATTTGTTCCATTCTGTGATGGCAGGAAGTACGCCCATTGCGATTACTTCGTCGCGCAATGCACAGAGGTGTTCATAGCTCTTGTCCAAAGCAGCCTGTTCTTCTGCTGTTCCGCAGAGTTTTTCGCAGTGACATCCATCGGCGGTGATGTTGGTTTCCCATGCCATCATGATGTGATCGTATTTGTCGTTTGATACATATGTACCGGCAGGCCAACGGAATGCTTTGCCACCCATTGCTGCGCCAATCATTTCAATTGAAACGTAAGCCGGGCTTTGGAATGAAGAACGTCCGCGCAAATTGATGATATTTGCACCGCCTTTTGTTACTTTTTGTTGGATCTCAGCCCATTGTTCTTTTGTTAAAGCATCAGTTCCGATGATGTCTGTCAATGGTTTTCCGTTTACTTTGGCTGTAGAGGCGAATACGGCCATTTGTTCTCCGTGCCCTCCGTAGGTGCGGCAGTTCTCAACTGCGTCCATAGATACGCCGAAGTGTTTAGCCAGTTCACTGCGCAGACGGGTAGAATCAAGGGCAGCCAATGTTGTAACTTGTCCCGGTTTCAGACCTGAGTATAACAGGGTAATAAGACCTGTAATGTCGGCGGGGTTGAAGATAACGACGATGTGTTTTACATCCGGGCAGTATTGTTTTACATTCTTGCCGAATTCTTCTGCAATGGCAGCATTGCCTTTCAACAAATCTTCGCGGGTCATTCCGGCTTTACGTGCCGCACCGCCTGAGTTGACAATATATTTTGCACCGGTCAATGCTTCCTTCACATCAGAAGTGAAAGTAATGTTTACACCTTCGAAACCGCAGTGGAATAATTCTTCTGCAACGCCTTCCAATCCCGGAGCATACGGGTCATACAAACAAATGTTAGGAGTTAATCCCATCATGATGGCAGTTTGTGCCATGTTTGAACCAATCATTCCGGCTGCACCGACGATGGTCAGTTTTTCATCTGTTACAAATTTCATAATGTTTGTTATTAGAGTTGTATTATAAATATAAAAATCCTTTTTCCTTTTTTCCGAGAGCAAAGATAGGAAAGTTCTTGTTGAAATAATAATCTTTGGAGAAAGAATCGTGCTTGGGGAAATATGCTTTGATAATTATTACGGAAAAATTTCACTATTTTAATATACGCATTTGTTCATTGCAAAGGACAGGTTACAATTATGCCCGGCGATTATGGTGCTTTCAGCGGGTATGTTTTTTAGGAATGTGGTTTTGTCTTGAAGAAATAGCGGGCACGTTTTCTTGGGAAGACCGGTATGTTTTTTATGGATGTTTGGATGGATATATATTTTTAGTTACATTTGCGATAAATAATTGTGGCACGATGATTCAAATTGCATTAGGAGGACAAGCCGGGACCATCCGGTTTCATCGCTGGAACAGGAAAAAATATGCCATGTTCTGCAGTGTCAGAAGATGCGTTACGATAGGGTGTGTCTGTAAAAGTATTGCAGATGCGGCTTTGAGTAAGGTCAAGCAGGCGCTAATGCAAGGCTATGCCGGAAATGCAGCAAGGAGAGGGACGGATGAACCGAAGACCTTGTCTGCAGACGGGACTTGCATTAATGTGCCGGATTTCCGGCTGGAGGAAGAATTGTGCCTTGCCGTTTTATGTTCTCAAAGAACTGATGTCGTGAAGTCATCCCGCCGTAGCGGATATGGCTTTGTTAATAATATAAATAAATGGAATACGGGAAAGTCCGTCATGTGTATAGGGTAATGCGCATGACGGACTTTCGTTTTTGAATGGAAACAGATATAATTTTATAGTTTGACCGTTATGATATCGAAGATAGAAGAAGATATTGATTCGGGAGGTGTCCTGTCTCAGGAACAGGTGTTGCGGATTGTTACAGAAACACCTTTGGATGAGCTTTGTGATTTGACCCGGAAGATAACATGTAAATATGCATCATTTAAATTCGACATGTGCTCGATTGTAAATGCCCGTTCAGGGCTTTGTCCGGAAGATTGTAAATGGTGTGCGCAATCGGTACGGTATAAAACCGGAATCTCAACGTATGGTTTGCTCTCTGCCGATGAATGTCTGGAGCATGCCCGTGCTAATGAGAGTCAGGGTGTCGGGCGTTTTTCTTTGGTTACAAGCGGGTGCCGTCCGAGTAAAGCGGAACTGCTTCGTTTATGCGAACGCATTGCTTATATAAAGGAACACGCGCATATCTCTTTGTGTGCCTCATTAGGCTTGACAGACGAGGAGAACTTACGGGCCTTGCATGAGGCCGGAGTATCGCGTTATCATTGTAATCTGGAAACGGCCCCATCGTATTTTTCATCAGTATGTTCCACTCATACGCAGGAACAAAAGATAAAAACGCTTCAGGCAGCACGGCGTGCAGGTATGGAAATCTGCAGCGGTGGAATTATCGGTATGGGGGAGACGATGAAGCAGCGCGTAGAATTGGCATTTGCATTGCGTACTCTGAATGTAAAATCGATACCGTTGAATTTGCTTCATCCCATTAAGGGAACTCCTTTGGCTGCTTGTCCTTCTTTGTCGGCCGAAGAAGTTTTGCGGACGATTGCCGCTTTCCGTATTGTGAATCCCGATGCGTATATCCGTTTTGCGGGAGGTCGTTCGCAGTTGTCTCGGGAGACGGTGCGGAAAGCCCTTTACATTGGAGTCAATGCCGCAATTGTAGGCGATTTGCTTACAACGCTCGGCTCGAAAATATCGCAGGATGTTGAATTAATCAGACAGGCAGGTTATGAATTATGAACAATTATTTGATGCCTTTGATCGGGAACATCTTTGGCATCCTTATACATCGGTTACCAATCCTCTCCCCACATATAAAGTAAAAAGGGTGGACGGGTGTGTGATTACGCTGGCAGATGATACACAACTGATTGACGGAATGTCATCGTGGTGGTGTGCCGTACATGGCTATAATCATCCGTTTCTGAATGAGGCTGTCAGCCGGCAGTTAAAGCAAATGGCGCACGTTATGTTCGGTGGGTTGACTCATGAGCCGGCTATTGCTTTGGGGAAACGGTTACTCAGCCTGGCTCCTCCCTCTATGCAAAAGGTCTTTTATGCCGATAGTGGTTCGGTAGCTGTGGAGGTTGCCCTGAAAATGGCTGTGCAATATCATTATGGGAAAGGAAATTCCAAGCGGACTAATTTTGTGACGATTCGTTCCGGTTATCATGGCGATACATGGAATGCGATGTCTGTATGCGATCCGGTGACAGGAATGCACGGATTATTCGGACCGGCACTTCCCATTCGTTATTTTGCTCCTGCACCGGTATCACGTTTTGGAGGAGAATGGATTGACGAAGATATCCGGTCTTTGCGTGAGATTATAGAGAACCACTATGATGAACTGGCCGGCCTTATCCTGGAACCGGTCGTTCAAGGAGCTGGAGGAATGCGATTCTATCACCCGCATTATCTTGTAGAAGCTGCAAAACTTTGCCGTGATTATGGAATATTGCTTATCTTTGATGAAATAGCTACGGGTTTCGGCAGGACGGGGAAGCTGTTTGCTTGGGAATATGCCGGAGTAGAACCTGATATTATGTGCGTGGGGAAAGCCTTGACGGGAGGATATATGACTTTTTCTGCCGTGATGACTACGGAAAAGGTGGGACAGGTTATTTCAGATGCATTTCCTTATGCTTTCATGCATGGGCCCACGTTTATGGGAAATCCTTTGGCTTGTGCGGTGGCGTGTGCTTCCATAGACTTGCTTTTATCTTACGGTTGGAAGGAAAAGGTGCTGCGTATCGAGGAACAGCTAAGGCGGGAATTGATGCCTGCCCGGAATTTGCCTCAGGTAGCCGATGTGAGAGTTTTGGGAGCTATCGGAGTGATAGAGATGAAACGGCCTGTAAATATGGCGCAGATTCAGAGACGCTTTGTAGAGGAAGGCGTGTGGGTCCGTCCGTTCGGTAAGCTTGTTTATATCATGCCGCCTTTTATTATTTCAGAAAAAGAATTGACTTTTTTGACAAAAGCCTTATTGAAAGTGGTGAGTGAGATGAATGAAAATGCAGAAAACGATGACTGATACAGAGCAAACATACCGGCAGATTTTAAGACAACTGGAGACAAATGGGTGTCTGCGTACGCTTCCGGAAATAACTCATTCGGGGAAATGGGCGGTTATTGGTGGGCGGCAGTTGCTGAATCTTTCTTCGAATGACTATTTGGGATTAGCGTCTGACCCGGAGTTGCATGCTTCGTTTCTTGCAGGATTATCCGGTGAGGAAGCGTTGTTGTCATCATCTTCTTCACGTTTGCTTACGGGAAATTATTCTGTTTATCGGGAGCTTGAGGATATGATTGCCGAAAGTTATGGAGCGGAGGCCGCACTTACTTTCGGGAGCGGATATCACATGAACGCGGGAATCATTCCGGCAGTTGCCGACAGCAATACCTTGATTCTGGCAGATAAACTGGTGCATGCCAGTTTGATCGACGGGATTCGCTTGTCGACTGCCCGGTGTATCCGTTATAGGCACGGGGATATTTGTCAGCTTGAGCAATTGTTGCAGAAGTATCATGCTGTTTTTCCCCGTATCATCATTGCTACGGAAAGTATTTTCAGCATGGACGGTGATGTGACTCCCCTTATGCGTCTGGTGGAGTTCAAGCGAAAATTTCCACAGACGATGCTTTATGTCGATGAGGCACACGCCGTAGGTGTACGTGGGAAGCGCGGGCTTGGCGTGGCGGAAGAGCAGGACTGTATGAAAGATATTGATTTCTTGTGCGGAACATTCGGAAAGGCGATGGCCTCTGTCGGAGCATTTGTGGTGTGCAGTAAGATTATGCGGGATTATTTGATTAATAAAATGCGTACATTAATCTTTACGACAGCATTGCCTCCTGTCAATGTTGCATGGACAAAATATGTTTGGTCTCGGATGGATGACTGGGCTGATCGCCGGGCGCATTTGCATGTCCTTTCAGCTCATTTGAAACAGATGCTGGAACTTTCCGGTTTTCATAGCGATTCTCAGAGTCAGATTCTTCCGATGACGATAGGGGAAAGTTCGGAAGCCCTCCTTATGGCAGAGAAACTACAATCGGGCGGGTATTATGTATTGCCCGTACGTCCTCCTACAGTGCCTGCCGGGACTGCAAGAATCCGTTTCTCGCTTTCGGCAGGAATTACGGTGGAGGATTTGCAGGGATTACAACTCTTGTTACAAAAGAAAAAGGAATAACATCGTGAAACAATATTTTTTGAAAAAAGAAGAAAACCGCCGTTTGCTGATTTTTTTTGCAGGATGGGGAGCAGATGAACGGCTGTTCAGTCGTCAGGTTGCTGACGGATATGATTATATGTTATGTTACGATTATCGGACACTCGATTTTGATTACGGCTTGTTGGCCCCCTATGAAAGTATCCGCCTGCTGGCCTGGTCGATGGGAGTGTGGGTGGCCGGGAAAACGTTCGAGAAGAATGACAAATATCAATGGAATATGAAAATGGCTGTAAATGGAACTTCTTTCCCTATTGATGAGGAAAAAGGAATTCTTCCGGCTGTTTTTGAGGGTACACTGGCGCATTTTTCAGAAACTACGTTGGTGCGTTTTCGTCGGCGGATGTGCGGAAGTATGGAGCAGGTTAAAGTCTTCTTGTCATATACGCCCTATCGTTCATTGGAAGACTTGAAAGAGGAGTTGGCCGTACTCAGAGAAATGTATAACGATTTGGGGGAAGCTTCTTTTTTATGGGATAAGGCGATTATAGGAGTGCGTGACCATATATTCCCGGTGGAAAACCAGCATTGTGCATGGCAGGGGGTAACGGCTGTCGAGGTAGATGCGGCTCATTATGATGAGAGGCTGTTTAATGTTTTGTTGCTTGGCTCAGAGGAAAGTTTATGGACAAAGGATTGATACGGAAAAGATTTGTACGGGCTGCCGGAACTTACGAGAAGAATGCAGAAATACAACGCCGCATCGCAGAGAAAATGACAGGACGAATTGAACAATATGTCCCGATGTCTTTTCGGAACCGTGTGTTGGAAATAGGATGCGGAACGGGTGTTTTTACCCGGATGTACCGTAATCATTTTCATCCGGCCTGTTTGTTCCTGAACGATATATGTCCTGAAATGCAGGCATGGGTGTCTGATTCTTGCGGAAAGGATGCCGTCTTTTTATGGGGGGATGCTGAAACGTTGAATTTTCCTTCCTCTCTAGGAATGGTTATTTCCTGTTCTGCGATTCAGTGGTTTGAAAATCCGGAAAGATTCTTTTCCCGTATTCGTACTCATCTTGTGGCAGGAGGGTATCTGGCATTTACTACGTTTGGAGAGAAGAATCTTCAGGAAATTGCCGAATTATCGGGGATTTCCCTTCCGTATATCCCATTTGAGCGGATGAAGAAAATATTAAGACAATACTATACGATAGAGCATTCATGGGAGGAAATGAATAAGTTGTCCTTTGTTTCTCCTTATGATGTGCTGAAACATCTGAAGACAACGGGAGTGACCGGCATATCTTCTTCCTGCTGGACAAGAAAGACTTTGGACGATTTTTATAGTAATTACGAGAGGAAATATTCGGATGGTAACGGAAAGGTAACGCTGACTTATCATCCTCTTTACTTTATTTGTAAAACAAAAAGCGTATGAACAAGAATATTTATTTCGTATCGGGTATCGATACAAATATAGGAAAAAGTTTCACGGTGGGGTATTTGGCACGGATATGGAACGAGAAAGGTATAAGGACCATTACACAAAAGTTTATACAGACGGGGAATGTCGGTTTGTCTGAAGATATTGAATTGCATCGGGAAATTATGGGAACCGGTTTGTTGCCCGAAGACTTGTCCGGTTTGACCATGCCCGAAATCTTTTCATATCCTTGTTCTCCTCATTTGGCAGCGGAAATAGACCGGAGGGAAATCGACTTCTCTAAAATAGAAGATGCGGCAGATTGCTTAAGCAGAAAGTATGATGCGGTTTTGTTGGAGGGGGCCGGTGGCTTGATGGTTCCTCTTACGCGAAGATATTTGACGATAGATTATATTGCAGATAAAGGCTTGCCTTTGATTTTTGTTACCTCCGGGCGGTTGGGAAGTATTAATCATACGCTGTTAAGTCTGGAGGCCATTCGGAGCAGGAATATACATTTATATGCCGTAGCATATAATCTTTTTCCCGAGAGTGATGATTTATTGATACGCAATGATACGGAGAATTACCTTCGGACATTACTGTCCGAAGATTTCCCCGATGCAAGATTTATTCGCATTCCTCGTATAGAAATGCCTTGAATGAGAAATTGTTGTTAATCATTCTTCGAGGCAGAGGTCTCAGTCTTTGTCAATCTTTATGATTCCTCCTGTCTGTGGATTGAAGACAACGCGGGTATTGAGCTTCTTATCGAACAGCCCGTCTACCAGAACTTCTGTATTGCCGAATTGTGTGACAGGCAGTTCGCCTTTAAAGAATTCCTTGCCGTTATAATTTATTGAAACCATTCCTTTGCCCGGTATGTTATAGATGGCTCCTTTCAGTTTCTCTTTCTTTTTTGCATCTTCTTCAGATGGGGCAGGTTGATTAAGCGTGCTTTTCAGTGTGAGATATACCGGTTCTCCTGACAGATCTTGTGCGGAAAGGATTCCCAGGCTGCGGGAAAAGCGGAATACAACATGGTCTTTCATTTCACCGTCGGGTATTACGCGGAAAGAAAAAAGCTTGTCTTCACGGTCTTTTTTGCCTGTGAACAATTCGGTAAGAGCTCGCTCTTGTTTGTCCAGATTGTCGATAATCAGTTTAAGTGATGCCCCGTCTTTGGGCATAGTATCCGCCTGTCCGCGCAGGATGAGGTTTTTGCTTTCGCGGATGTTGTAGATTTCTTTGGCCGTCAATTCCGCCATCTTAGCAGTAGATCCTGCCATCAGGATATCTTCGGTCATATATTTTCGTGCATTTTCGTGTATGGCCGGTTTCTCTAATGCATATTCTTTGGGGGCTTCTTCCTTAGGCGATTGCGTATTTATGGCCTTGATCAGTCCCTCTTTCGTCAATTCTATGTTGGAGATATTACTTTTGTCTTTTAATTTCATGCGGTAAGCATTGGCAGAGTCAGGAATCCCGATAGAATGAACTTCGATATGTTTAATTTCCCAATACGTTTCGGAAGTTGAGGTAATATTGTTTATTTTCATGTATCGGTTGGCATATTGACAAAAGTCTCCCGGCTGGTATGTAACTTTTGTGGCAATGACATTTACTTCCAAAGCGGTTTTGGGGAGAAAGTAAACGATACCTTCATCGCTGCCCGGAGTATAATAACTTATATCCTGTGCGCTTGCTGTCTGTAAGAAAAACGGTAAACTTAACGCAAATAATACTTTTTTCATGATTCGTTCCTATTTACTTATGGTTAAATTTTTCCATGCCTCAGGCAATGCGTCGATAATGTCGCTGGCTGTCATGCTTATTTCTCCTTTCTGTTGTGCGGCAATATCTCCGGCAAGCCCGTGAACATATACGCCTAAACGGCATGCATCTTCTTGAGGATATCCTTGTGCCAATAAAGCGGTGAGGATACCTGTCAGAACATCTCCGCTGCCGCCTGTTGCCATACCCGGATTTCCTGTAGGATTAAAGTGGCAACATCCTTCCGGAGTTATTACGGTAGACCATGCACCTTTCAGTATAATGAAGCATTGTAGTCTTGCGGCTAATTCAACGGCTTTTGTCAGTCGCTCGTAACTATTATTGCAGCGTCCGATAATGCGTTCCAGTTCTTTTACGTGTGGCGTGAGTATACTGTAAGGAGGTATTATGCTTAACTGCTCCTGATGAGTGCTGAAAATATTCAAGGCGTCGGCATCGAGAATCAAGGGAATCGGGCACTCTTTGATTTGTTCCAATGTGGCAAGTGATGTATCTTCTTCTTGTCCGAGTCCGGGGCCGATGGCCATTGCCTGATAACGACTGATATCTACGGGATTTGCAAAATAATGGTCGAACACATCGTCCTGCACCATTGCTTCGGGGACTGCCGTTTGAAGGATGGCATGATTGCATATCGGTGTGTGAATCGTAAGCAGTCCGATACCGGAACGTAGTCCGGCTTTGGCAGAAAGGATTGCAGCTCCGGCCATCCCGTATGAACCGGCGATAAGCAAACCGTGTCCGAAATTTCCTTTATGGGCGAAACGTTTGCGTGGCTTTATGAGTTTGCTTATTTCGGCTTTCTCCGTAATGTAATATGGAGTGTTTACCTGATTTATGAAACCGGTGCTAATGCCGATATCAATGTTTTCCCATTCACCTACAAATTCTTCATTTTCCTGAAATAAGAAAGAAAGTTTGGGTGCATGTATACATAGTGTCAGGTCTGCCCGAATGATGTTTTGCTTTATATTATATGCGTTGTCTTCTCCCATTAATCCCGATGGGATATCAATGGAAACCACTGTGGCAGGAGACGCATTTATGCGTTGCACAATGGCAGCAAAGCCGCCGCTTAATGGTTTGTTCAGGCCGGAACCGAATAGTCCGTCAATAACAATATCTTCTTTTTGCAGTTTCGGGAAATCAAATTTATTATAGACTTCAATAAAGTTCGGGAATTTACATTCTTGCAGCCGCTGGATGTTTATCTGGCATTCTTCCGATAATTGGCCGGAAACGTTGAATACGTAAAGCGTAACGTTGTAGCCCTTCAGGAATAATAAACGGGTAATGGCAACAGCATCTCCTCCGTTATTTCCCGGTCCGGCGAAAACAGTGAAGGATTTCGATTTGTCCCATCTCCGGCAAATGGCTTCGGTGATTTGTATTGCTGCCTTTTCCATCAGCTTGATGGACGGTATGGCTTCATTGGTTATCGTATATGCGTCTGCTTCTTTTTGCTGAGAGCAAGTTAGTATCTTCATTATCCTTTGAAAAATAAAAAGTTATTTCGTTATCTATTTGTCGGTAAAAGTACGAAAAAAAGCTTGGATATATTGAAAATTCTTCCTGAAAATATCTTTAAAACATGCAGACGTTTTTCTGACTTTAACGGATAATTTGTACTTTTGTTCCCGGTTTTGTTTAGAAAAGTTCGGTATGGGTATTATGCGGATAAGAGACAAGGAGTTTAGGATTTTCTTATCGGAAAAGGTTATTTTAGAGGAAATATCCCGTGTAGCCTCTGAAATGGAGCGAGACCTTTGCGGTAAAAGTCCGTTATTCGTTTGCATATTGAACGGTTCTTTTATGTTTGCGGCCGATTTGTTGAGGCGTTTGTCTTTTCCCTGTGAGGTGTCGTTTGTAAAGTTATCTTCTTATGTTGGAACGGAAACAAGCGGGAAGGTAAATGAATTGATAGGGCTGGACTTTGATATTTCGGGACGTTCTGTGGTGATAGTGGAGGATATTATCGATACAGGAACCACCATGCAGTATTTATTGAATATGCTTCGTTTGAAAAATCCCGGTGAAGTTCGGATAGCTACATTGTTGCTGAAACCGGGAAAACTGCAGACAGATTTGCAAGTCGATTATGTGGCGATGAAAATACCTGACGATTTTATTGTCGGTTATGGCCTTGATTATGATGGCTATGGCCGCAATCTTCGTGATTTATATGTAGTGACAGATAAGAATTGAACTATAAATTTAAAATAAAACAAAAATGTTGAATATTGTAATTTTCGGGGCTCCCGGTTCAGGAAAAGGCACGCAAAGTGCCCGTTTGGTGGAAAAATATGGTTTGAATCACATCTCAACCGGGGATGTTTTACGCGCAGAAATTAAAAACGGTACGGAACTGGGTAAAACAGCAAAGGGATATATTGATAACGGACAGCTGATTCCCGATGCATTGATGATTGATATATTGGCAAGTGTCTTTGATAGTTTTAAAGACAGCAAAGGCGTGATATTCGATGGATTCCCCCGAACGATTGCCCAAGCTGAGGCTTTGAAGACAATGTTGGCAGAAAGAAATCAGGAAGTTTCCGTAATGCTTGATTTGGAAGTTCCGGAAGAAGAACTTATGACACGCCTTATTAAGCGCGGACAGGAATCAGGACGTGCCGATGACAATGAAGAGACGATAAAAAAACGTTTGGTCGTATATCATTCTCAAACGGCTCCTCTGATAGACTGGTACAAGAAAGACGGCAAATACAGTCACATTAAAGGTGTGGGGACTATGGACGGAATCTTTGCCGATATATGCGCTGTGATAGATAAACTTTGATTTTTTTATAAAAACATTCGGAACGTTTCAAATTGATTCATTCCGAATGTTTCATACGATATACTAAATGGCTGAATCGAATTTCGTAGATTATGTGAAAATTTATTGCCGCTCCGGAAAAGGAGGGCGGGGCTCGGTACACTTGCGACGCGAGAAATATATTCCGAACGGAGGCCCGGACGGAGGAGATGGCGGTCGAGGAGGCCATGTCATATTACGTGGAAACCGTAATTACTGGACGTTGCTTCACTTAAAATATGAGCGTCATGTATTTGCCGAACATGGCGGTAATGGTTCGAAGAATAAAAGCTTCGGAAGAGACGGTGCCGATAAAATCATAGAAGTTCCTTGCGGTACGGTTGCATATAATGCAGAGACCGGTGAGTATGTTTGTGATATTACAGAACATGGTCAGGAAGTTATCTTATTGAAAGGCGGACGGGGAGGCTTAGGAAACTGGCATTTCCGTACGGCAACTCGGCAGGCTCCCCGTTTTGCGCAGCCGGGTGAACCGATGCAAGAGATGGCTGTGATTCTTGAATTGAAGCTTTTGGCCGATGTCGGGCTCGTAGGTTTCCCTAATGCCGGAAAGTCTACGTTATTGTCTTCGGTGTCGGCTGCTCGTCCGAAGATAGCGAATTATCCGTTTACTACGCTTGAACCGAATCTGGGAATCGTATCTTATAGAGACGGGAAGTCGTTTGTCATGGCAGATATTCCCGGTATTATAGAAGGAGCAAGTCAGGGGAAAGGCTTAGGATTGCGTTTCCTTCGTCATATCGAGCGGAATTCATTATTACTTTTTATGGTTCCGGGAGATGCAACGGATATACGGAAAGAGTATGAGATCCTGTTGAATGAGTTGAAAACATTCAATCCGGAAATGTTAGACAAAGGACGTGTGTTGGCAATCACAAAGAGCGATTTATTGGATGATGAGCTGATCCGATTGCTGGAGCCGACTTTACCGGAGAATGTACCGCATGTGTTTATTTCATCGGTGGCGAACAAAGGACTTCAGGAATTGAAAGATTTGTTGTGGACGGAGCTGAATAAAGAGAGCAATCTTCTGGAGACTTCAGGAAAGGAATCCATCGTACATCGTCCGAAAAGCCGGGAATTGTTGCAGGAAGAACTGGATGAACTGGGGGATGATGACGATTTTTCTTATGAATACGAGGAAGATACCGATGAAGAGCTGGAGGATTACGAATATGAAGATCTTGATTGGGATGATGAAGATAAACAAAGATGAGGACTATAAGCATTGAGATTTCTGAGGAATTCAGACAGGCTTGTCCGCAGTTTTGCGGCGCGGCTGTCCGGGCTGAAGTAGAGAATTCGACTTATAATGCGGATTTATGGAAGAAAATCGATGAGTTCTCTGAGAATTACCGTGCCCGGTATACGGTAGATTCATTGAAAGAAATTCCGGCAATTCAGGCTACCCGTCAGGCATATAAAAGGTGCGGAAAAGATCCAAGCCGCTATCGTCCGTCATCAGAAGCACTGTGCCGCCGTATTCTGCGTGGCATTCCTTTGTATCAGATTGATACGCTTGTCGATTTAATCAACCTCGTTTCCATTTACAGTGGCGACGCTATCGGAGGTTTTGACTTGGATAAAATACAAGGAGATAAACTGGTATTAGGCATAGGAAAGGCCGGAGAACCATATGAAGGGATCGGACGTGGAAATCTGAATATTGAAGGGATGCCGGTATATCGTGACAGTGTCGGGGGAATAGGAACCCCGACAAGCGATAATGAACGTACGAAAATATCATCAGAAACCGTACATTTATTGACAATAATAAATGGATATAATGGAAAAGACGGACTGGAAGATGCCGTACACTATATGGTGGAGTTGTTAAAAGAGTTTGCCAACGCAAGAAACATAGGACAATTCTTTTTTTAATATTTCGGAACAGATGGATATAGAAAAGGTATTGATGGAAGGACTTGTTTTTCGTGGAAAGAGTGAAAGTCCGTCTCAGAAAGGGAAGAAAGTCAAGACAAAAGCAAAGAAAAAAACATATATTACCGGGCTGCACGGCTCGGCTTCAGCAAAGATGAAGGCAAGCTACCGTAAAAGCCGTGCGGAACGTCATAAAAAACAATGAAGTAAAATTTCCGTTTTTGCGTAACTTTTACTGCTTTTTATGCCTTCATGACTATAAAATATCGGGGCGTATTGTAAGGCATTAAATATTTTTTCTCTATATTTGTCGTATTAGTTATTTATTAATAAACGATAGAGATATGAAGAAGTTAGTACTTTCATTGTTGTGTGTCTTCTCGATGCTTTTTGCCAATGCTCAGACAATTACAACTTTAAGCGTAGAAGCAGGGTTAGGACTCAGTACATGGATGGGAAATGGCGCAAATAATTCACATGCTATTTTTAATCAACATGTCGGAATCGGTGTGGATATTCCGTTGAGCGGTTGGTTCTCTTTTAAAACAGGCCTGCGTTGGATGTCTTTGGGAGCGATGTCTGAATTGCAGGATGAAGACATGAAAGTGAACCAAAATTACTTTCAGATGCCGATATTGGCGTCATTGCATATCGGGACGAAACAGAACTTTGATGTCGTTGTGTCGGCAGGTCCTTATATCGCTTACGGCGCGAAAGGAAAAACATTTCGGAATGTTGATGATGTAAAAGTGTCATGGGATACGTTTAATGACGGGCAAGTCCGTAACGTTGATATCTGGAAAGGATTAAGACGTTTCGATGCCGGTGTTGAAGTTGGAGTAAGTTTAGATTTTCCCGCGTGGATGATTGGGCTTAACGGTGACTTTGGTTTGTGCCGTTTGCAGAAGAATGGTCCACGTAATATGGGAATGTTTGTGAGTGCAGGCTATAAGTTTTAAATGAAAATATGGCTTAAGTTTGTTTGCTTATCGGCAGGATGTTTTCCGCTCCTTACTATATATGCTCAGAAACTTCCTGACAGTCTGAAGAATTATGCTATTCCGGAGATTAAAATAATAGAGCGGCATTATGCGAATGAAGTACGTTCCGGAGCGCCGCTTCAGGTACTTTCAAGCAAAGAACTGAAGGCTTTGAATGTGATGCAGGTAGCGGATGCGGTAAAACACTTCGCGGGTGTAACAGTAAAAGACTATGGAGGCATAGGCGGACTGAAGACTGTTTCTTTAAGAAGTTTAGGCGCCCAGCATACAACGATAGGATATGACGGAGTAACGATTACGGATTGCCAGACAGGACAAATTGATATCGGACGGTTTTCATTGAATAATGTCGACCGATTGATGCTGAATAACGGGCAGAATGATCAGATATTTCAGTCTGCCCGTTATTTTGCTTCTGCCGGGATCCTGAATATTTTTACATTAACGCCTCATTTCAGCGAGGAAAAGTCTTCAAATTTCCGGGTCGCATGTAAGGCCGGATCGTGGGGATTAGTGAATCCTTCGTTTTATTGGGAGCAGAGGTTATCCGGCAAATGGAGCCTTACAGCAGATGCGGAGTGGTTGTCTTCTAAAGGAGATTATCCGTATACATTATATTATGGCGGAGAAAATGATCGGAAGAGCCGGGAGGAACGCAAGAATTCATCCGTACGTAATTTGCGTACCGAGATATCCTTATTCGGAAATTTCTCTGACACAGAACAATTACGCTTGCGTGCGTATTATTATCAGTCTTCTCGTGGTCTTCCTTCTGCCACTACATTTTATTATACCGATGAGGCACAACATTTATGGGACAAGAACGTTTTTGTACAAGGCTCTTATAAAAAAGAATTCAACGACCGTTGGGCTGTTAAAGTTTCCGGGAAATGGAACTGGAATTATCAGCGTTATTTGGATGAGGATTATAAAGGGAGTGTCGGGAAGTTGGAGAACAGTTATTACCAACAGGAGTATTATTTGTCTGCTGTAGCCTTATACAGGGTAACGGATAACCTGTCTTTCTCATTGGCCACTGACGGGAGTATCAATAAATTGCATGCCGATTTGGTCGATTTTGCCTCGCCTGTTCGCTATTCGTGGCTGACAGCTCTTGCCGGGAAATACGTTACAAACCGCTTTACGCTGTCGGCTTCAGTATTGTCGACAATCATCGATGAGAATGTTCGCAGAGGCAGTAGCGCCGGAACACATCGCCGTTTGTCCCCTTATGTCAGTATGTCTTTTAAGCCGTTTCGTCAAGAAGAGTTTCGCATACGTGCCTTTTATAAGAAAATTTTCCGCATGCCCACGTTCAATGACCTATATTATGGACAAACGGGAAACCGAGATTTAGAGCCGGAGTACGTAACACAGTATAATTTAGGCATGGCTTATGCAAAGAATATGTCGGGATTTTTATCTTACCTTTCCCTTACAGCCGATGGATATATAAACCGGATTGATGACAAGATAATGGCGATTCCTACCAGGAACTTATTTATATGGAGTATGGTTAATTTGGGTAAAGTCGATATAAAAGGTCTGGACTTGACTTCAAACATCGGTCTTTCGTTGGGGAAAGGTTTCGGACTTACTCTGACCGGGAACTATACTTTTCAGAAAGCGTTGGATGTAACGGATCCGAATCCGGAGACGGTAGCTGGAAAAACTTACAGGAACCAGATTGCTTATACGCCGTCATCATCGGGATCAGCTTCTGCCGTACTGGAGACTCCTTATGTTGATTTTTCGTATTCAATGCTGTTTTCCGGAGAACGTTATATTGCCGGTGAGAATATAGATCGGAATCTTTTAGACGGTTATACCGATCATAGTTTATCTGTGTCGAAAGATTTTTGTTGGAAGACAACGTCATGTGCAGTAAATGCCGAGCTTTTGAATCTGATGAATAAGAATTATGAGATAGTAAAGAACTTTCCGATGCCGGGACGTTCTTTCCGTATTACGCTAACTTTTAAATATTAAATGACATGAAATTTCTTAATAGAGTAGGATTGATTTTTGCCGCTTGTCTTGTTTTTGCGGCGTGTGATGATTCGAACGATCCGAATCCTAATCCGGAAGGCGGCGAATTTCCTTTAGTAGAAGACGGTACGTCTACACTTCTTGTGCTGTGTAGCGGTATGTGGAACCAGAATAACAGTTCGCTTTTCCGCTATTCTTACGAAACGGGAACGAGTGTGCCTGATTATTTCCTTGCGGCAAATAGTCGTGGATTGGGTGATACGGCTAACGATATGGGGATATACGGTTCGAAACTTTACATCGTAGTCAATGAATCGAATACGGTGGAAATCATCGATCGCGCGACGGGGAAATCGCTGAAGCAGCTGTCGATGGTGGACGAAGAAAACAGTGCGCGGCAGCCTCGAAGCGTTGCTTTTTATAAAAATAAGGCCTATGTCTGTTCTTTTGACGGGACGGTTGCCCGAATCGATACGACAACTTTGAACATAGACGGATGGGTGACTTGCGGCCGTAATCCCGATGATTTATGCGTGCAGGACGGGAAGTTATATGTGGCCAACTCAGGCGGTCTGGATTATATGGAGCCCATTGGCGTAGATCGTACCGTTTCTGTAGTCGATCTGAACACTTTTTCTGAGGTGAAAAAGATAGACGTTGGTCCGAATCCCGGAAAGATTCTTCCCGGCCCCGGACATTCTGTATACGTTGTAACGCGGGGAGCACTTTCTACGGCCGAAGATTATCACCTTGTGAAAATAGATACAAGTACGGATGTGTGCGCGGAAATCTACGATGTACACCCGGAGAATTTTACGGTTTACGAGAATCTTGCCTATCTGTACCGTTATGATTATACCACTTCGGCTGTGGAAATCGGAGTGTTTAATCTGAGCACCGGTCGGATGGAACGTGAGAACTTTATAACCGACGGAACGAAAATCAATACGCCGTCGTCTATTGAAGTGAATCCCGTCAGCGGAAATGTGTATATTACCGATGCGAACGCGTATATGGCATCAAGCGATATCTTGAGTTTTTCGCCGGACGGTACTTTGAACGGTAAATTAAACCGGATAGGAGTGAGTGCAATTTGCATTGCTTTTGAGTAATCGTTTTATTTTATTTGCAGGCAGTATGATGATAGACGAGCTATTGAAGTTTAATCGTGACTTCGTGAAAAACAAGGGATATGAGAAATATCGTACCGATAAATATCCGGATAAGAAGATTGCTATTGTGGCATGTATGGATACACGCCTTGTTGAGTTGATTCCTGCATCGTTAGGTCTGAAGAACGGCGATGTGAAAATGATAAAAAACGCCGGTGGAATAATCACGCATCCGTTCGGGAGCGTGATGCGAAGTCTGCTGGTGGGTATTTATGAACTTGGCGTGGAAGAGATTATGATTATCGGGCATACCGATTGCGGGGCGCAGCACATGAATAGCAAGGAAATGCTGCATCACATGAAAGAACGCGGAGTGTCGGATGATGATATATCCATGATTCGCTATTTTAATATCGATTTGGAAGGGTGGTTGAGCGGTTTCGATGATGTGGAACATGCCGTGTGCGGAAGTGTACGTCTGGTAAAGCATCATCCGCTCGTTCCGAAAAATATTATTGTAAGAGGATTTATTATCAACTCGGTCACGGGCGAGCTGACGGAAGTCTGCGGCTGCGATTGATGCGGGATGTATTTCTCTATGCCGGAACAGGCGTTCAGGTCATAAAAAGTCCGAAGCGTTTTTGCAAGAACAATGCAAAGTTTTCTGCAAAACGTTTCGGACTTTCTGTTTCGTGACTTCGGTTATAGTGTGAAAACAAAACGCTCGTCCGTACTTTCTTTCGGGTTGTATGTAAAGCCTTCCCAACTGAAGTTACGCAATTCTTCGGGTTCTGTGATGCGGTTCATCAAAATATACCGGGTCATTTCTCCCCTGCACATTTTAGTGTAGATTACGATGTTTTTAAGCGAATTGCCTTTGTGTACGAGGAACTCCGGAGTAATGATGCGTACTTCTCTCCGCACTTTTCCCCAGTTTAAAAGTTCTTTCATCTCGGCACTTGCCAGATTGATGAGGATGCCGTCGTCTTCTTTTATCCGGCTGATGAAAAAGTCGGTGAGTATGGGTTTCCAATAATCGAACATGGTTATGCCGTTTCTTTCCGGCAGTTTGACATCTCCTTCCATGCGGTATGGTTTTATGCCGTCCGAAGGGCGCAGAAGTCCGTACAGAAATGAGGCGATAAGCAGATGATCTTGTGCATAAGTCCGGTCGCTTTCGGTGAACTGTTCCGGCCAGATATGTTTGAAAACAATGCCGGTGTATGCGCTCAGAGCTGGAATGGGGTGGTTGTCTTCCGAGAAGAAATTTCGGTAGCGCAAACAGTTTTCGGCGGCCAGTTTTTTATTTATGCGGAGTATTTTACTTAATTCTTCGGCAGAGAAGTGCGACATGAACGCTGCATTGTCGTTGGCTTCTGCGGCAAATGCGGGCGATGTGACGGGCGGTATTTGTGCCGGCGTTCGGTCGTTCATGGTTTTTGCGCAAGAAATATAAATAATCATAAGTCGGTCTTTTTTTCGTTAAAACTCATTACAAAGATACATATAACGCAATTGTATCGGGGGAGAATCTCTATATTTGTTTCAGATGTATAATCGTTTATTTAGAAAAAGAACGCTATGTTAGGAAAGATGAAAGCATGGATTTTGGCCTCGTTGCTGTTGTTTGTTTCAACAACGGCCTTCTCTCAGGAAAAAGACGGTAAGTTGAAAATCGGCGATTCGTTGCCCGCTTTTACCTTGAATTCGGAAACTTACGGGAATGTGTCGCCGGCCGACCTGAAAGGTAAGGTTGTACTGGTTACGTTGTTTGCCACTTGGTGCGGACCGTGCCAATTGGAACTGGCGGAATTTCAGAAGACGCTCTATCCTTTATACAAGGATAATGAAAACTTCAAGCTGTTGGTTATCGGGCGTGAACACGACGATGCGGCATTGGCAAAGTATAATGAGAAGAAAAAGTTCTCGTTTCCTCTCTATCCGGATCCGGACAGAAAGGTCTTTTCGCTGTTTGCCGACAGTGCAATTCCCCGCTGTTTTTTGTTCAATAAAGACGGAAAACTTATCTATTCTTCTTTAGGTTATGGAAAAGAAGGTTTTACAGCGTTGATGAAAATGCTAAAAGGAGCTTTGTAGGAAAGGCTCCTTTTAGCATTTTTAATTTTATTATTGTGGGATTAATAAACGGTCAGTTCAGCAGTCTGTCAAAGCTTTCAAGAAAGGCATCCGTTTCTTCCCGCTCCGATACTTGCGGCTAAGATGATGATAATGGAAATGTTGCGCATGATTATAGCGGTTTTACTTTAAAAAATACCGCAACGGGATTATCGTCGGCCTGTATTTTTTCATATAACTCTTTCCATTGCGAAGGAATTTCTATATTGTCTTTCTTCATGGCATCTCGCATGGCGATTAACTGTTGGCCTGAAACTGTTGTTACAAAGAAGTCCTTGTAGCTGTATATGGGACTCATGTTAAAAATCATGCCTTGCGAATAAATGCAGCCTTTGAATGCGATGTAGTTTTTGGCGTTTTTGTCGTAAAAGGTATAAAATTGGTCTTTCCCTTCTGTCTTGAATACTAAGTGTGAGGTGTTTTCTGCCAATGTACCGCCTGATAAATACATCGTTCCTTTTGAAAATTCTTTGAGTTCTTCCATGTTACTCAGGCTTAAGAATTTTTCTTGTGAAAGAGGACTTGCGTGTTTGTAGTCGATTACATATTTCTCGATTATGGCGCTGTCGGTCACATTATATAGCGCATTGATGAAATGCGGATGATATAGTATGCCATCGGGGGTATTGGTAAGCGTTTCAAACTGTGTACTTAAATTCTTATTGTCATTGCGGTTAAATCCGGCTTTCACAATGTTTCCGGTAGAGTCTGTGTACAGAAGGCGGTAATTGTCAAGATTGTTCAAATGAACGTTGCGCTGCCATGAGCATGTGGCCGATACGAGATTCCCCGATGGAAGGAATTCCATTTCTCCGTTATATCTGAAGTTTACCTCCGTATTTTCTATATAATCCCCGTCTAATGTGAAGTACATTATTTTGCGCTTCTTATTGTCGTAGAGAGCAAGTCGGTCTCTTTTTTCATCAATGGTCATGCCTTGCAGCAAAGAGAATTCGTAGGGGGCTCCTCCTTTATCTCCGATTCGCTTGATAAAATGCCCGTCTGTTCCGAAAACAAGCACCGCTTCTGCCACTAAATCATCCATGATATAGATATGGTTTTTGTAGACTTTCATTTGGGTGTTGTAAGCAAACAGCGATTCCTTCGTTGTTTCCAGTGGAACATAAATCAGCGTATCAATGAAATCGGCAAGTTGTATAAGGTCTTCTACCTTGTCGATGGTAATTGTATCGGCGGTCGATGTAATGTTTTTCACGGTATCGGCAGATAAGGATATCGGTTTAAACCCCATTCCTCTTTGGCGGTTGCTGTTGCCACCGCAAGACAATAATCCCAAAGAAAAGAGCAAGATATAAAAAAGTTTCATATTGATTGGTTTTTAAAATGGTTATTATTTAATGTGAACTTCAAATTTGATATATGAGATTGTGCGCATGGCTCATATTATCCATCCATGTAATTATGGATTAGTTTCCTTGTATTTGGATAATAAGTCTTATATGTTTTTAGGTTTTTGTTGATTGTAGTAGAAAAAAATATAGTTTTCATATGTTTGATTTATATTGATGTTACTTCCTTTTGTTTGGGGCAAAATTATAAAAGATTCATCAATATCAAAACAATCCTATAAAAAATTATTATAATTATGGGGGATAAATTATAAAATGTAAGTATCCTTCTGCAAAAAGACTTGCCGCTTTTCCGGAAAAAGACAAGACATTTTCTTTAAAAGAACGAATTCTTTTAGACACGATGTTTGCATCATTTTTCGGGGCTTTTTGCGTATATTTGTTTGGTTAAAAGTAAAACTGTTTTTTTACGCGGAAGGCTTATGGATGTAGAGAGCGTGAGAGATTATTGCTTGTCGCTGCCGTTGGCAACGGAAGATTTCCCTTTTGACGAGACAATATTGGCGTTTCGTGTCTTGGGGAAGATATTTGCCATGATTGATCTTGAGGATACGGAGTGGTTTGTGTTGAAGTGTAATCCGGATTATGCGGTAGAGTTACGCGACAGGTATCCCGAGATTAAAGGAGCTTGGCACATGAATAAAAAATATTGGAACCAGCTAAGTCTGTCGGGGATGCTCACGGATAGGTTTGTGGAAAGTCTTATCAGACACAGTTATGCTGAAGTGGTAAAGAAATTTCCCCGCAGATTGAAACAGGAGAATGCGGTGATACTTGCGGTGGAATAGCCGCAGTATTGGCGTATGTTATAGCGAAGATTATAAAAGCGAAGCAAATGATTCAGACAGCAGAATAAACCAATCCCCGAAAGTATGCCTTCGGGGATTGGTTTTACAGTGGTTTAGTTATATTCCTGCCAGCTCTTTATCTGGATTTCTTCCTGCTTCATGCTGCAGAATGCTTCGATAAAGGCTTTGGCCAGCCGTGCGTTTGTTATCAGCGGAATGTTATGATCGATAGCTCCTCTGCGGATGCGGTAACCGTTGGTCAGTTCCCTTTTGGTATGATTCTTCGGGATGTTGACCACCAAATCGAACTTATGTTCGGCAATCATTTTCATTACGTTGTTCTCTGCATGCGGGCGTTCATCCGGCCAGAATACGGGTGTTGTGGGAATACCGTGCGAGTTGAGGAATGTTGCCGTGCCTAAGGTAGCATAAATCTGGTAGCCTTTTTGGCTCAACATATGGCTTGCATCCAGCAAATCGACTTTCGATCTTGTTTCTCCTGAGGAAAGAAGTACCGATTTCTTCGGAATCTTATATCCGGTAGCTATCATTGCGTTCAGCAATGCCTCGTTGAAGTCGTCGCCCAAGCAGCCCACTTCTCCGGTAGAAGACATGTCCACACCCAGCACAGGGTCGGCGTTCTGCAAACGTGCGAACGAGAACTGTGACGCTTTTACTCCGATGCGGTCGATGTCGAACGCCGATTTGTCGGGACGGGTGTAAGGAGCATCGAGCATGATGCGTGTGGCAGTATCGATGAAGTTCCGTTTCAGTACTTTCGATACGAACGGGAAACTGCGTGATGCCCTCAGGTTACACTCGATGACTTTTACTTCGTTCTTGCGTGCAAGGAACTGAATGTTGAACGGTCCGGAGATGTTGAGTTCTTTGGCAATCTGCCGGCTTATGCGTTTGATTTGCCGTGCCGTTGAGAAATAGATGCGTTGTGCCGGGAATACCAATGTGGCGTCTCCCGAGTGAACGCCGGCATATTCGATATGTTCCGAGATGGCGTATTCTACGATTTCCCCGTTTTGTGCTACGGCATCGAACTCGATTTCTTTCGTGTTCTGCATGAATTGTGAGATGACAACGGGATATTCTTTTGAAACCTCGCTGGCCATTTGCAGGAAACGTATCAGTTCTTCTTCGTCATAGCATACATTCATTGCCGCACCGCTGAGGACGTATGACGGACGGACAAGCACCGGATAACCCACTTTTTCGATAAATGTTTTCACATCGTCCAGGCTGGTCAGCTCCTGCCATGCCGGCTGATCGATGCCAAGTTGGTCGAGCATGGCCGAGAACTTGTTGCGGTTTTCTGCACGGTCGATGGAAATAGGAGAAGTTCCAAGCACGGGAACAGACTGACGATAGAGTTTCATTGCCAGATTGTTCGGTATCTGTCCGCCTACGGATACGATTACGCCGCGTGGTTGTTCCAAGTCTATTACATCAAGCACGCGCTCGAACGACAATTCATCGAAGTATAAACGGTCGCACATGTCGTAGTCGGTCGATACGGTCTCCGGGTTATAATTTATCATGATGGATTTGTATCCTAACTTTCGTGCCGTCTGGATGGCATTAACGGAGCACCAGTCGAACTCAACCGACGAACCGATTCGGTAAGCTCCCGAGCCGAGTACGATAACGGATTTCTCGTTCTTATAGTAATTGACATCGTATCCTTCTACGGCATACGTCATGTATAGGTAATTTGTCAGTTCCGGATGTTCCGATGCAACGGTATTGATGCGTTTTACGGCGGGCAGGATTCCGGCTTTCTTTCGGAATTCCCGTACGGCAAGATTCTCTTTTTCCATGTTTCCGCTCTTGGGCTTCAGAACGAAACGTGCGATTTGGAAGTCGGAGAATCCCAATACTTTTGCCTGACGTAATACGTCGACAGGAAGTTCTTCAAGCGAATTGTATGTCTGAAGTTTTGCGGCATAGTCTACAATGTTCTTGAGCCGTTCTATGAACCAAGGGTCGATTTTTGTCAGTTCATAGATGCGTTCTACGGAATAACCCTCTTCCAATGCCTGTGCGATGGCGAAGATTCGCAAGTCCGTCGGGTTCTCCAGTTCATCGTCAAGGTTTGTAAAGCGGGTATGATCGTTGCCTACAAAGCCGTGCATGCCCTGTCCTATCATACGAAGTCCTTTTTGGATAATCTCTTCAAAAGAACGTCCGATTGACATGATTTCGCCGACCGACTTCATGCTTGAGCCTATACGCCTTGATACGCCGGCAAATTTTGTCAAGTCCCAGCGGGGTATTTTGCAAATCAAATAGTCGAGTGAAGGAGCAACATACGCCGAATTGGGAGTTCCCATTTCGCCTATTTCGTCAAGCGTGTAGCCGAGTGCGATCTTTGCTGCGACAAATGCCAGCGGATATCCGGTCGCTTTAGATGCAAGCGCCGACGAACGGCTGAGTCGGGCGTTGACTTCGATTACACGGTAATCGTTCGTTTCAGCATTGAATGCATATTGGATATTGCATTCGCCTACGATGTTCAGGTGCCGGATGCACTGGATTGCCAGTTCTTGCAGCATACTTACCTGCTGTTCGCTGAGAGAACACGTAGGGGCCACGACGATGGACTCGCCGGTATGTATGCCCAGCGGGTCGAAATTTTCCATGCTTGCCACTGTAAAGCAGTGGTCGTTTGCGTCACGTATCACCTCGAATTCTATCTCTTTCCAGCCTTTCAAGGATTCTTCTACCAGGATTTGCGGAGAGAAAGTAAAGGCGCTTTCAGCCAGCTCGATGAACTTTTCTTCGGTGGGACAGATTCCGCTGCCAAGTCCGCCTAAGGCATAAGCCGAACGTATCATGACGGGGTAACCGATTCGTCGGGCTGCAGCAAGTGCGTCTTCCATGTTTTCTACCGCTTGGCTGGCCGGAGTTTTCATTTTTATTCCATCAAGTTTCTTGACAAACAAGTCTCTGTCTTCGGTATTCATAATGGCTTCTACCGAAGTGCCGAGCACGTTTACTCCGTATTTTTCGAGGATTCCGTTCCGATATAGTTCTGTTCCGCAGTTTAGAGCGGTTTGTCCTCCGAAAGCCAACAGGATACCGTCGGGCTTTTCTTTCTTTATGATCTCTTCAACAAAATAAGGAGTAACGGGAAGGAAGTAAACCTTATCGGCAATACCTTCCGATGTCTGGATGGTTGCGATGTTAGGATTTACCAAAACCGAACGAATGCCTTCTTCTCGAAGTGCCTTTAATGCCTGTGAACCGGAGTAATCAAATTCTCCGGCTTGGCCGATCTTTAGTGCGCCGGATCCTAATACCAGCACTTTTTTCAGTTCCTTTTTCATATTAAATTTTCGACTGTAGTTTTAATTATCAAAGGGTCTTTATGACAGATTCGTATTCTGTTTACTGCAAAGGAATAATTAATTTTGAAGAAAACAAAGGAATATGTTATCTTTGCTGCAATAATTTGTAAATAAAGTTGCCAATATGGGAAAAGAAAAAATAATATTGACCGGTGATCGTCCTACGGGAAAGCTGCATATCGGTCATTATGTCGGCTCATTACGTCGGCGTGTAGAATTGCAAGATTCGGGAGATTACGATAAAATTTTCGTGTTTGAGGCGGACGGACAGGCCTTGACCGATAACATAGAGAACCCGGAAAAGGTGAGACAGAACGTGATTGAGGTGGCACTTGATTACCTTTCTGCCGGACTTGATCCGAAGAAAACCACTCTTTTCATCCAGTCTCAGATACCGGAACTTTATGAGTTGAGCTTCTATTTTATGGATTTGGTTACTGTTTCGCGCCTGCAACGTAACCCGACCGTGAAGACGGAGATACAGATGCGTAACTTTGAGACAAGCATTCCGGTAGGTTTCTTTACGTATCCTATCAGCCAGGCTGCCGATATTGCTGCGTTTAAAGCGACGACTGTGCCGGTGGGAGAAGATCAGGAACCGATGATAGAACAGACAAGAGAAATCGTTCGTCGTTTCAATTATATTTATGGAGATACGTTGGTAGAGCCGGAAATTCTATTGCCTGATAACAGTGCTTGCTTGCGTTTGCCGGGAACGGATGGAAAGGCGAAGATGAGCAAATCACTTGGAAACTGTATCTATTTGTCTGACCCGGCGGATGAAGTAGAGAAGAAAGTGAAGAGCATGTATACGGATCCTACGCACATTAAGGTAAGTGATCCGGGAAAGCTGGAGGGAAATACCGTATTTACTTATCTGGACGCATTCTGTCGTCCGGAGCATTTCGGGCGTTATTTGCCGGATTATGCCGATTTAAATGAATTGAAAGCTCATTATACACGAGGTGGTTTAGGCGATATGAAAGTGAAGAAGTTCCTTGCTGCGGTAATGCAGGAAACGCTTGAACCGATACGTATGCGCCGTCATGAGTTTGAAAAGGACATTCCTGGTGTGTATGAGATCTTGAAAAAAGGATGTGAAGTTGCAAGGGAAGCGGCAGCCAAGACAATGTCTGAGGTGCGTAATGCGATGAAAATAAATTATTTCGAAGATATGTCATTGATGGAAGAACAGGCTAAACGTTTCTCTAAATAACCGGGTTTTGGTAAAAAGAACGGTTCTTTTAGAAGAAAACGTTTGCATGTTTTTGGGGGAACATCCTGTTGCTTTGGAAAAACTTTTGCATGTTTTTCAGAAAAAAACAGATAAAAAGTTTGCACGTTTAAAAGAAAGCCGTATCTTTGCAACCGCAATTGAGGGTAAACCTTCGGGCGTTTAGCTCAGCTGGTTCAGAGCATCTGCCTTACAAGCAGAGGGTCGGCGGTTCGAATCCGTCAACGCCCACAAACGAATATGTTTACTCTCATTGACAAACCTTCGGGCGTTTAGCTCAGCTGGTTCAGAGCATCTGCCTTACAAGCAGAGGGTCGGCGGTTCGAATCCGTCAACGCCCACGAAACAAAAGCGGTATATCTTAAAAAGAGATATGCTGCTTTTGTTTTTATGGTGTTGCTCTTTTTTCTTATAGAGGGTATTGATCGAAAGCATAAAGTTCGGTAGACAGGTATCTTTCGCCCGTATCGGGAAGTAGGACAACGATGTTTTTCCCGGTATAGGCAGGGTCTTTAGCCAGCTGGAGTGCGGCAAAAGTGGCGGCTCCGGAAGATATTCCTACTAACAATCCTTCTTTGAATGATAGTTCTCTTCCTGTACGGATTGCATCATCATCCTTAACCCGTATGATTTTGTCGGCGATATTTTGTCTGTAGGTTTTCGGGATAAATCCGGCACCTATGCCTTGTATTTTATGTGCTCCCGGTTTTTCTCCTGAAAGGACTGCCGATGAATCCGGTTCTACGGCGATAATTTCTATATTGGGATTGCGCTGCTTTAGGCCTATGCCTGTGCCGCTTAATGTCCCGCCTGTGCCGACTCCTGCGACAAACACATCGATTTTTCCGTCGGTATCCTGCCATATTTCTTCTGCTGTGCTGTGTATGTGTGCCTGTGGGTTGGCCGGATTTTCGAACTGCTGTAATATAATAGAATCAGGGTTGGCCTTATGTAGCTCGTTTGCTTTTTCGATAGCCCCGCTCATTCCTTTGCTTCCGGGTGTCAGAATAATTTCGGCACCTAAGGCTTTTAACAGGTTTCTTCTTTCTGCACTCATTGTTTCGGGCATTGTAAGAACTGTTTTGTATCCTTTGACCGATGCAATCCATGCTAAACCAACTCCCGTATTTCCGCTTGTCGGTTCAATAATGATTGAACCGGATTTCAGCAGCCCTTTTTGTTCGGCGTCTTCAATCATTGCGAGGGCGATACGGTCTTTTACACTACCTCCCGGATTGAAATATTCCACTTTGGCTATAAGGTTTGCGTAGATATTATGGGCTTTCCCGAGTCTTTCCAGTGCCAATAGAGGGGTATGCCCTATCAGGTCTGTCAATTGTTTGTAAATTTTTGGCATGATGAATTTGTTGTTTAAGTTGTTACTTATTGCAAATATAGCGAAAAGGAATGATTTGTTTAGTGTGTTTGTCGGCTTGTGAAGGTATAAGTACACAGAAAAAGGGAAGAAGTCTGCTTCTTCCCTTTCCTTGTTGCGGAGGCCTGACTCGAACAAGCGACCTTTGGGTTATGAGCCCAACGAGCTACCAACTGCTCCACTCCGCGATGTTGTTTTTTTTTAATGCGTCTGCAAAGGTATGCTTTTTTATTCGAAAAAACAAATATAAAGGGATTAAAATAAATTGAAGCGGATTTCTTTCAAAAAGATGTAGAGTCCAACAGCAAATGCAAAATTAATCAAAGAAATTGAAGAACCTGCATTTTGGCGTGTCGAAGTTTAATTTTTCCCTTGGCCTTGAGTTGAGTTTGTACTGCACTTTCTTGATGTATCGGTCAGTATAGTCACT
>CASDXG010000061.1 GCA_949285025.1 uncultured Bacteroides sp.
ACCACAACTGGGTGATTCATACATGGAGAAGTTTATCCAGGTTCCATACAAAATACCATCTCTAAGTCCGAAAGAGGTGGAGACATACGTCACATTGCTTTTCTGTCAATCAATACTGGATAATACGCTTTTCAAGAAAGAATCCTTTGCAGACACAATGATAATTCCGACGGGATTCCGCTTGGAACGGATGTCGTGCAGGATGTCCAACCCGTTGCCGCCCGGAAGCATCAGATCGAGCAGCACACAGTCGTAGTCGTAGAGGTTCACCTTCTCCCGTGCATCGCCGTAGGTAAACGCCTGTTCGCACACATAGTGCTCGGAACTGAGGTACGCCACGATGTTGTCCGACAGTTCCCTTTCGTCTTCGATAATCAACAGTTTCATTTCAGTAACATAATGATGCTTCCGCAGGTTATCAACACCGCGCCCAAGATGACCTTCGGAGAGACTGGTTCTTTCAGGAACAGGAACGACAGGCAGATGGTGATGACTACGCTTAGTTTGTCAATTGGAGCTACGCGGGACACATCGCCCGTCTGCAGCGCCTTGAAGTAGAATAGCCACGACAGGCCCGTAGCCGCGCCGCTTAACACGAGGAATAACCATGAATGGCGCGGGATGTCCCTCACCTCATCCACGTGCGAACCGAATAACACAATGCCCCACGTGATGAACAATATCACCGTGGTACGTATGGCAGTCGCCAAATCTGAATTGATGTCCCGGACTCCCACCTTGGCAAAGATGGCGGTCAGTGCGGCAAAGAATGCCGAAAGTAAGGCATAATATTTCCACATAATCAGAAAAATCTCTCCATAAATTTATGCAAAAGTATTGATATTAAAAACAAAAGTAGAGCAGGATTTTGTGGAAATTTTGAAGATTCATATTTTATTTTCACCTTCCTCCGGTATTTGCGATTTCACATAAACATGCCGGAATAAGAACCTTTTATTTCATTTTGATAAAAATTTCATTCATACTTTCGAGGTTCATCGGGGTCATATCCACCAAATCCAGCGATTTCACCATGTGTAATGTTCCCTGCTTGTACGTTTGGAAATGCTCCGAAGCGATATGTTTTTTATAAGCATCCTGACTGGCATATATTTCAAGGATGCGTATCTGACACGAATCCCGTTTCTGTACCATCGGGTAAATGGCGATTACACCCGGCTCCTTGCGGACGGACTCTGCTCCCACTTTCCGGACGAACGACAGATATTCATCCAGATATTCGGGATATACCTCAATCTCGGAAATACGTACCAACATTTCATGTCCCGGTACATTATTAACCGTGTCACATTCCATATTCATCTTATTTTGATTGTTAGAAACGTTCTGTTTGGCTTGAATCGTTGCCATCATAAGCGTGGCCAGCAGCATCAGTGGGATTAAGAATAACTTTTTCATATCTTCTTCCTGTTTTATTATATCTTACCGTTTTTTACCAATCCCCTCATGATTTCCATTTCGTTATTCTCTAAAGTGAAAGAAATCACTTTCCTGCCGGCTTCTTCTATCCTTCCGTCTTGCGCAAGGAAACATTGCACGATTTCCTGCGGGGTGCTGTGGTAGCGGTCTGCCAAAAAGCCGACTACTTCGTCTTCGTACAATTCTGTCGGGATGTTCATTTGTCTTTCCATTATTCAAATTCTTCTTTTGTTTGTTGATGCAAAGTTATAGCCCGGCTTCGAAGTGAGCGTAACAATAAGTGGGCAGTTCGTGCCTTTTTTACAGATTTTCGGCTATAAGGGACCCTGTTTGATGGAATTTCTTTATTTTTGTAACCATACAACCTTTAGGCAGCAAGATGACGAAGATAATGAAAATCAGGAATGTGGGTGACTATAGCCGCTATCTCGGATACGTGGAACAGCACCCGTTGGTCTGCGTTATCGACTATACAGAGGTGTCTCCCGTGCGTCACAGTCTGAATAATTACAGCGTGTATGGTATCTTTTTCCACGACGAGGCGGAGATAGATCTTGCCTACGGTTGCGGTAAGTATGACTACAAGAAAGGTACGGTTATCTGCGTGGCTCCCGGACAGGTGGGCGGCAAGGAGGACAACGGCGAAGAGGTAATGCTGACGGGCTGGGCGCTTCTGTTTCATCCTGACCTGCTGCACGGCACTCCGCTGGAGAAGTCCATCAAGAATTACTCTTTCTTTGACTATCGCGTCAATGAAGCCCTCCACATGACCGACGAGGAGCACGACATCCTTGCCTCGCTGATGCGCCAGATGCGTGAAGAGTTAGGAAAGATGCACGACGAGTTGCAGGATACTATCATCGTGGGCTACATTGAACTGGTGCTGAACTTCTGCCAACGTTTCTATAATCGCCAGTTTATCACCCGCAAATTAGAGAATTCGGACATACTGATGCGGTTCAACAAACTGCTGCAGTGCTATTACGAAGAGAAGCGGCAACTGACGCTTGGATTGCCAACCGTGCAGTATTGTGCCGACAAACTCTGCATGTCACCTAATTATTTCGGTGATATGTTCAAGAAGATGACGGGTGACACCGCCAGTGATCATATCCGGAAATACGTCATCCGATTGGCAAAGAATGAGCTTGCCGGAGGAACATCCATTGCGCAAGTAGCCTATGAATTGGGATTCGAATATTCCCAACATTTCAGCCGGATGTTTAAGAAGCAGATGGGAATCACTCCGTCAGAATACTGTCAGAGATTATTTTCTTCGACAAAATAAATCGGCATATATTGTAAATTCCCTGTTTTATGTAGACCCTTCTATAGATTACCTGCCTTTCCCATAAATGCCTCTCATCAATGTTGGTAACACAATAAGCAGCAACGGCAAACCCACCACGAATCCGCCTATCACCGCCACTGCCAATGGTTGCTGCATCTGTGCGCCCATCCCCAAGCCGAGGGCAAGCGGCATCAGAGCAAGCACGGCACCGATGGCGGTCATCAGTTTGGGGCGGATGCGGAGGGCGATGGCATAATCCACCGCTTCCTCCACCGTGCCGCCGTTCCTGCGGTTGGTCTTGTATTGCCAGACGGTGAAGATGCTGTTCTCTGCCAAGATGCCAACTATCATGATGATGCCCGTGTAGCTGCTGACATTGAGCGGCACTCCTGTTATCCAAAGGGCGAGCAGGCAGCCGCAGATGCCCATCAGCGAGATGAACAACACAGCAAGCGATATGCGCCATTCGCGCAGAAGGAACATCAGCACCGTAAGTACCAATAAGGTAGCAAGAAGCAGGATGGTGGCCAGTTCGCGAAACGACTGCTGCTGCTCGGAGTATGCGCCGCCGAAGGAAATGCTGTAACCGGACGGCAGGTGCAGTTGCTGTTTGAACTTCTGTTGCAAGTCACTAACTGCATTACCCAAGTCGCGATCCTCCAAGCGGGCGGTCAAGGTGATGTTGCTCTTCAAATCCTCGCGCCGTTGCTCTATCTCGCCGGGGTTCACCTTGACCGTGCAGAAGGTTTCAAGCGGACGGACTGAACCATCGGGCAGGAAAATGGGTTGGCGGCGTAGGAGTTCTGGAGAATTGTCGGGGAAGTCGGTGAAGCGCAGGAGAATGCGGCGCATCTGCTCGCCGTCCTGTACGGAGCCGATTTGCAGTCCGCCCGTCATAGCTGCTTGAGCAGGATGTGGCTCGATGACATTCGCTTGACCGGACAAGGGGATGCCGCCCGTATAAGCTTGCAACTGTTCTTGAAAATCGGTCAATGTGATGCCGAACTGCGAGAGTTTGTCCTCATCGGGAATGAACACGAGAGAAGCTCCGGCAGGCACCAGTCCATTGTCGATGTCCACCACGCCGGATACAGACTGCATAATCTTCTCCGCCCGCGCCGCTATCTTTTGCAGAGAAACATAGTCGTCGCCGAATATCTTTACCTCAATAGGTTGCGGTGTGCTCATCAGGTCGCCTAAGAGATCGGCGATGCGTTGCCCGAAGCTGATGGTCATTAATGGTACGGCTTGCGAGATACTGCGGCGCAAGTCGCTGATGACTTCGGGCGTGGTCTTGCTTCGGTCTTTCTTCAATTGGATGAGGTAGTCGCCAAAGTTGGTCGGTCGGGTCTTGAACGACATGCCGAGAGCCGTGCGGCGTGAATAGGTCTCCACATCGGGATGTGCCAAGATGATGCGCTCCATCTGACGGCACAGGCGGTCGGTCTCCTCGATGTCTGTGCCTGACGGGGAACGATAGTCGAGCACAATAGTCCCCTCGTCCAAGTCGGGCAAGAAGCCGGAAGCCAACTGTGTGGAGGCATACCAGCCGCCGAAGCCCAGCAACAGGACGAAACAAGCGGCAACGGCAGGCTTCCTATATATAAAGGTAAGGAAATGCACCTTGCGGATGGATGCCTCTTCCTGTTCCTTTGCATCCAATGATTTCGGACGCAACCGCTTCTTGTAGCCTGTTATCAAATGGAGTACAGGGAGCAAGAGCCACGTGACGAGGAACGATGCTACCATTGTGAGCTGCATCGTGTCGGAGAGTTCCTTGAAGAAGCTTCCACCCAGTCCGCTCATCAGTCGGAAAGGAAAGTGAATGACGATAGTCGCCAGCGAAGAGGCTACCATTGCCGGGAACAATCCTTTTATGGCGTGGCGCACCACGGTGAAGCGGTCTTCATCGGGACGCTCCTCGTGCTCGCGGTATATCTGTTCGATGATGACAATGGCATCGTCGATAATCAGGCCGACCGATGCCGCCATTGCGCCGAGCGATATCACGTTGATAGTGATTTCCGCCAAGTAGCAGAGTAGGATGCTGAATGCCACCGTGACAGGAATGGTCAGCATCACCACAAGACTCGACCGCCAAGAGCGCAGGAACAGCACCATTACCACAAGGGCAAGGAACAGCCTTTCGTAGATGGTTTTCAAGACGCTGTGGATGCTGTCGCCCACGAAGGCACTTTGATTGTAATAGGGTTTCAGTTCGTAGCCGTCGGGAAGCTGGGCGCGTATCTCCTCCGCCTTGGCTTCCACATCCTTGGCAAAGGTCAGCAGATTGATGCCGGGCTGTTTCACAAGGTCTATCAATACGGCATCCCTGCCATCGGCGTTGATTTTGAGGAACTCCTGTTGCTCCTGTATCTCCACTTCGGCGAAGTCCCGCAGGCGGATGATGCGTTTGCCGTCATTGCGGATGACGACTGTCTTCAATTCCTCCAAACCGTCGATGCGTGTGTCGGTCAGCGAGAGATAGAGGCGGTTGTAGTCCGCCACCTGTCCATTGCCCAGCACGAAGTTGGTGCGGCTGAACGCTTCCTTTATCTGTGCGGGCGTGATGCCCAAGGCGGACATCTTCATCGGGTCGGGCTTGAAGACAAACTCCTTCGCCTTGCCGCCGCGCACCACCACGTTGCTGATGCCGCTGACCTGCGAGAACATGGGGCGCACCACGAGGTTGCCCACATCGCGCAGGGCAATGCGGCTGTGCGTGTCGCTCTCCAACGTGAAGCCGTACACGGGAAGAGCGACTGGTTCATCGCCTCGGTGGAGATGACCGTCCCGGCGGGCAGGAAGTTCTTTATCTCGTTGATGCGGCTCTCCAACTGGGTCTTCAGGGCATAGATATCCAGTCCCCATTGGAAATATACATCAATCACGCAACTGCCCCGCGAGGTGCTGCTCTTGACCACGGTCGTGCCCTGCACCTTCTTCACGGCACTTTCCAGCGGCTTGGCCACGGTAATCATCATCCGATCCACAGGCTGCTGTCCGGCATCGGCTATGACGGTGATGCGGGGGAATAGCACTTCGGGAAACAAGTTGGTTTGCATCTGGGTGTAGCAATAAAACCCTGCGAGCAGGAGCAGCACACCCACAAAGAGAATGGGCTTGGCGTAAAGCTGATGAAAACTTTGTCTGTGAATCTTGTCCATAATTGTGCCTTATTGATTTACTGTTACTCGTGCCTTGTCCTCTAATCCGTATCCACCTGTGGCGATGATGCAGTCTTCCGGCGAGAGGCTTGGCGAAAGGATTTCGATACTGTCTGCCGTGCTATTACCTATGCTTATAGGAATTCGTACGGCCGTGCTGTCCGTGTCAAGACGCATCACCCAATGCTTTGTCAGCGTCTCGTCGCTCAGTACAGCGGATTTGGGCAGCAGGGTTGTCCCCTCGAATGTGTTTCGGGAAGTGAAGACGGCTTTCACGTTCATCCCTTCTGGCAGGAAGGGAACATCGGCTGTGGCAACGACCCGCTGTGATTGTGAAACAGAATTCATTTCCGCCAATGGGAATTGTACGGCGCCCGTAAAGCGTGTGCCGTCGGGCAGTTCCAACGTACAATGATTCCCAGCTTTGGCATACGCCCGTTGCTCGTAAGGAACATTGATTTCAAAGACCAAGCTTGTCGCTTCAACGATAGTGCAAAGCACGGTGCCTTCTGGCACATAGCTCCCCGTTTGCGCCATCACGCCAAGTACGATGCCACTTTGCTCCGCCTTTATCTCAATCACTTTCCCATTATTTCCCAATGCGTGTTGTTCTTTGCTCTGCAAGCGGTAGAGCAGTTGCCCGGCTTGTACCCTCGTGCCGGGCTTCACCCGTGCTTCCGTGACGAAGGAGGGTATCGGAGCAAACACGGTCGTTTTGCTCTGATAGACGGTAGTTGCCGTGAGGACGGTTTCTTGCGGGAGGCACCCACGGACGGGATGTGCCAGGGTGACTTCCGTGACTGGCTGCGCTTTGGATTGGTTTTCTGTCTGTCCGCTGCCGCAAGCGGTTAAACAGAGTGCAAGCGCAGATAGAATGTGTATTGTTTTCATATCGTTTCTTGTTGAGAGGATGAATTTTAATGATTCCAATAATTATAAGTCGCTATGATCAGATGGCGATTTGTCTGGAGTAATAGTGTGTCCCTTTCTGCCTGTATCTTATTACGCAGGACGGTGATGTAATCAAGAACGGACACCTGTCCTTCTTCCACTTCTTTGGCATAAGCGGAAAGCACCTTATCATATTCTTCCAACTGCCGCCGCAAGATTTCCGCCCGGCGGTTGTACTTGTCCAGTTCGGCGAGGCATTGACGGAGGCGCATTTGGCGTTGATACTCGGCGTTCTCCTTATAGGTACGTATGCTTTGTTGTTGCCACGTGACCTGCCGTTCCTTCCAACGCTTCTGCTTGCCATCGAATATCGTCCAACGGAAGGTAAGTCCCGCGCTCCACCCGAAGTGGCGGTACCATCCGGTGAAGTCACCTACTTGCAGGCCGACGTTCACGAAAAGATCCAGTCGAGGCTTATATTGCAGGTTGAACGAGCGCAACGATGCCGCTGTGTTCAGGCTATTCAGCCGGTATTGTTCCGTGAAGAGGCTATTATATAAATAAGGTGTATGCAGTTCCACGCCGACATTCACCAACGGCACGTCCGTTGTATCCTCAATGCCGCATAGCAAGTTCAAGTCCATCAGGTGCGTGTGATAGGATTGCCGGGCAGAGAGGCGCAGTTCCTCGTTCGCCTCCCTCTCGATGGCGAGCAGGCGCAAGTCCGATTCCTTTGCCAACCCGTTCTCCACCAACCGTGCGACTATCTCTTCCTGACGCACGAGCACCGCGCCGACAGAATCGGCAAACGCCTTCTGCGTCTGGTCGAGCAGGCAAAGCAGGTATTGTTCCGTCACGGCACGCTCCAACTGATGCTCTTCCAAGCGGATATAGTTGCGGGCTATCTCCGTGTTTATCCGTGACTGCTCCTGCGCCACCTTGTAGGACGAGTTGCCCAACAAAGGCTGTGTCCACGTCACCCCGGCGTGGAGGAATCCGCTACTTTCACCGAGATCATAACCGTAATAATCCACTGCATCCCGTGCGTTCCATTGGAAGGAAGTCCGCCCGCCCTTCTTGGACACAATCGGCACGAACAGGTAATCCCCGTTTACCTCCAGCCGGGAATGGCGATACATCACCTTCAGCCGTTGCAACTCGTCCTGCTCGATTCGCATCCGGTTGCGATAATCGTTCAGCAATGGGCTGTTCTGCTTGGCTGTCTCTATATAATAAAATAAAGAGTTCCCTTGCCCGTAGGCAGCAATGCTGAGAATAAAGAAGATCCCCAATAATACAATATGCTTCATATCCTGCTATGTTTTTCGGCAAAAGTAGGACGGGAGTTTGGGGAAAGTTTGAAGATAACGGAACATGCTTGTCTTAACCTATATCTTGCTCCAAGTGTGGAGTCAAAGTGATATATCAACATTGTTTCGATCGGGACGGTGGCTAAACTTGAGTTAGTTATCTTCATTCTTGGATATGCGACATATTTCGTAGAGAAGAGTGGAAAATAACTGATAGACTGAAGGAATACGAATATCGTATATGATTGTGAAGGAGAAGCACTATAGTAGTTAAACGTAACAGTGTCAGATTTGTATTGAGGAGGCAGATCAAATTTCGATGATAAGAAAAGATGGAGCAAGATATAATGTATCCAAAAAAACTTTATATTTACAGACAAATTTTATGATATCATAGCATGGGGATAATTTTGTATGTCTCGTTATTCCCTTGGTAAAAGAGGCTTGGATTTTAGATAAAATGAGAGAGAAAAGCTAAATATTTGATGTTTGCGATAGGAATGATGGAGTAAGAAAAAGATTGTTGTAATGAACAATTTCGGTTGTTTAACAGATTATTCCTTTCGGATAATTCATGGAAAAAGGATTTGTTGTTTTTATGTTAAATAAAGGATGAAGATAGCGTCGGACAAATTTTAAGGTGAGAGTATTTATTGAATATGAAAGAACGTAAATTAGATAATAATAAGGCCCGTTTTTCTTTATCAAAAGAAGATATTATAAAATTAAAACAAAATGATAATAAAGGCTTGATTTCTTTAGTTAAGGATAATTTGACAAATAGTAATAGTCTGGTTTTTATTCTTGAACATTTAGGGCATTTACCCTCAAATTTTGATTATAGTTGGCTTGTTTCTCTTACTACTCATGATAATGAAAATGTAAGATTATTGGCTGTTAAGAATTTAGCTAAGCAGGCATCTGTTTCTAATATAGAGTTATTGTCAAGAATCCTAGCGGATGATAAGAGCTCTATGGTAAAAAGAGAGGCTGTTTCGGCTATAGGGAGAATGAGAGCAACTGTGGCAATCCCATATTTAATTAAGGCACTGGCAGATGAGGATCCTAAAATAGTTTGTCAAGCGATTCGTGGTTTATTAGTTTTTAAGGGAGATAAAATTGTAGATAAATCTTTGAAGAAACTGAAGAATCATGAGAATGAATTGGTGAGAAATATTGTATCAAAGGAATTTTTTGCAAAGCGGAAAAATAAATTGCCGGAATTGAGGCATACGGAAACGTATCACTTCTTGGAAAATGTTGTCGTTAATGGAGACGTTAGAGATGTTCTAAAATTTGTTCCTGATGAAAGTATACATTTAACATTTACATCTCCACCATATTATAATGCCCGCGATTATTCAATATATCCTAGTTATGAAAAGTATTTAAGATTTTTGGAAGAAGTTTTTAGAGAGACATTTCGAATAACTAAAGAAGGACGTTTTCTTATTGTCAATACTTCTCCTGTGATAATTCCGAGAATCAGTCGTGCGCATTCCAGTAAACGTTATCCGATTCCATTTGATTTGCACTATTATCTAGTAAATATGGGTTGGGAATTTATAGATGATATTATTTGGGAAAAGCCGGAATATAGTGTAAAAAATCGCATTGGTGGATTTCAACAACATCGGAAGCCTTTGGCCTATAAGCCTAATAGTATAACAGAATATCTGATGGTATATAGGAAAAAAACAGATAGATTAATTGACTGGAATATACATCAGTATGATTCAAACATTGTCGAGGAAAGTAAAGTTAAAGATGGATTTGAAACAACTAATGTATGGAAAATTGCTCCCAAATCAGATAAAATTCATTCAGCTATCTTTCCTGTTGATTTGTGTAAAAGGGTAATTGAATATTATTCTTTTAAGGGGGATATCGTTTTTGACCCATTTGCAGGTAGTGGAACACTGGGGAGAACAGCGAAGTCTTTAGATAGAAAATTTTTTCTTACTGAGAAAGAAGTTAAATATTTTGAGTATATGAAAACTTTACAGTCAAAAGATAAGCAAACTAAAGGGGACGTAACAAAATTTTTTACACTAGAACAATTTAAAAATAGCCTTCAATGACACTTACAGATCAGGTAATAAAGAGCATAGTAATGCGTGTAATTAAGTCTCAAGATTACCGTATAGAAGTTGTTAATCTAATTAATGCTGAGTTTTTACAATTTGCGATTGATTTTTTCAAGCAGGTGGTTAATGCAAAACTTAATTCTGAAGATATAACTATAGAATGGTATAAAAAGGCCTTTTTAAATAAATCGTTATCGTCAGATGAAATTGCAATAAACTCAGGTTTGAATAAAAAGACAATTAGCAACATGTATCGTTCTACAACAAGACAGATAGTAATCGAGGCATCAAAAGAACATTTTGATTCTTTATATTCCAACATTCAGGCACTTGTTGAAAACGAACATGATATTGACTTGACATTAACAATAAAATTAAAAGGAGTTAGTGTTGATTTAAATGTGAGCGAGAGTCTTATTATAATAAATACATTAGCTGTGAAGCGTGCAGCTTTGCGGGGAGGTTTATGGAGTACGGCAGGAAAGCGTGCCGAGAAATATTTAATGTTGACGCTGTGTAAATTGTATAAGGTTGGCAAAGAGTATTATAATGCAGAACATTTTGTTAGAAATAATAATTTGGATGTGGATAGAGAGATTGATTTCTATCTTCAGAATAATGGTGTTAAGTACAAATGCGAGGTTAAATTGATGGGGCAAGGTAATCCTGAAAGTGCTGATGCGATTATTGCCCGGAGTAGTGATGTCTTTGTTGCTGATACTCTTTCTCTACAAAATAAAAATCAGTGCGATAATCTTGATATTTGTTGGGTGGCTTGTCGTGATGAGAATGGATATAAACGTTTTAAGTTGGCTTTGGAAAAGTTTAATATCCCATATACTGATTATAATGGAGATTTAGACCATGATGTTCCGCAAATCCTAGATGAAATATTTGTTTAATGCGGGTTGTCTGTGATTACGGTCCTTCTTTAGAATAATGGTTTGGTGTTTTGGAAGGAGAAGTGTAGTTTTGTCATAAAATAAAAATTGTTTGGAGATGAAAAAGATCGTTGTTTTTTTATTTGCGTTATGCGGGCTGTGTACAAGTCTGTTTTCCCAGACTTCAAGGGATACTGTATACACACATGAGTTTTTGGAGTTGTATCATGCAGATGATTTGAAATGGATGACGCGTGATCAGGTAGCGATAGACCGATATATTGACGAGAACCGTAAGCTGACAGACAAGTCTTGTGACGTACTTTTTCTGGGGAGTTCTTCAATTAATATGTGGGATGGAATAGAGCAAGACTTTGCTCCTTTGAAAATTATTCGCCGTTCTTATGGAGGATCCGCAGTCCGCGATATGTTATATCATTATAATGTGATAGCGCGCGGATATCGTCCGCATGCCATTGTTCTTTATGTAGAGAACGATTTGAGCGGAGATGTCAGACACGATTTGACTGTTGGTGAGACATTCGATTATCTTCGGGTTTTTGTAAACCGGTTGAAACGCGATTACAAGGGGGTTCCTGTTTATATGTTGTCTTATAAACCATCACCTTCGCGTGCAAAAATGATTCCGAAGCAGAAGCTGATTAATGCATTGCTGGAAGAATATGCTTCTGTTACTCCCAATGTCTATTTTGTTGATGTCGCATCGTCTATGTATGACGCTGAAGGAAATTTGCGGCAGGATATTTACAAGCCGGATAAACTGCATTTGAATCGTGAGGGATATAATTTGTGGACTTCTATCCTGAAACCGTTATTGATGCGTTACAAACAGTGATGAGATGAAAGAACTGACTCCGGAGACAAAGGAATTTATCAGGTTGCATCGCTCGGATAATGTGCATGTGCTGGCCCTTTCCGGCGGTAAAAAGGACATGGTGGATATGGGTGCTGCGATAGAACAAATTGCCGGATGGCAGATTGCTGTGCGGAAAATTCCATCATGGAGTAGGGTTGAGGGTATAAGATATCCCCGACGTTTGTCTATGGAGCAGTGTTCTTCGGAAATGACAGCGAGGAATAAAGCACTGTTGATAAGCGGTGATTCATTGGTTGATTTGACAGGAGGGCTTGGGGTAGACTGTGCGTTTTTGGCAACTCGTTTCAAAAATGTCTGTTATGTGGAATGTCAGCCGGATTTATGTGAACTGGCAGAACATAACTTTTCTGTGCTTAATTTGACCCATATCCGGGTGTGTTGCGCTGATTCTGTCGCATATTTACAGCGGATGGATGCCGTTGATTGTATCTATATTGATCCGGCACGTAGAGACAAATACGGGGGGAAAATAATTACCATTTCGGCATGCGTGCCCGATGTCAGTGAGTTGGAGTCATTGCTTGTAGAGAAAGCAGGGACAGTTTTGGTTAAGTTTTCTCCGATGCTTGACGTAATGTCGGCGTTGAAAGACTTGCATTTTATACGGCAATTCCATATTGTTTCTGTGCAGAATGAGTGCAAAGAACTGTTGGCGATTCTTCGAAAAGAAACGGCAGAATGTTGTAATGGCGATAAGGACCCTTTGATTGTTTGCGAGGAAATATCTAATGATTCGACAACTGTGCGATTTGAGTTTACTCGCTCACAGGAAGATACTGCAATTGTGCAATGGGCAGAACAAGTGGAAAGTTATTTGTATGAGCCTTATTCTGCGCTATTGAAGGCAGGGGCTTTTCGGATTCTGTCGCAGACTTATCACGTCAAGAAATTACACGTAAACAGTCATTTATATACATCCGGAGAGTTGTTCCCTTTTCCCGGCCGGCGTTTTAAAGTAACAGGTGTCTCGGGATTTGGTAAGAAGGAGTTGAAAACATTCTTGCAGAATGAGCATAAGGCAAATCTTACGGTGCGTAATTTCCCGTTGTCGGTTGCAGAACTGAGGAAAATGCTGAAATTACAAGATGGAGGAGATTGTTATATCTTTGCTACGACATTGGCTGACGGAAAGCATGTTCTGGTGAAGTGTGAAAAACTTTGATTTGTTATTACTTGAAAAACATCCCGATATTTCTGCCAAAATATCGGGATGTTTTTTACAATTTATGCAGATGTTCTCACTCATTTGCAGGGGCTTCATTCTGCATCGACTTAAATGCGAGGGCATACATGCGCATCTGTTTTACCATTGCCAGCAGCCCGTTGCTGCGTGTGGGTGAGAGGTGTTCTTTCAGCCCGATGCGGTCAATAAAATAGAGGTCGGCATCGAGTATCTCATCGGGCGTATGTCCGGAGAGTACTTTGATGAGTAATGTAATAATCCCTTTTACGATAAGAGCATCACTCTCTGCCATAAAGATGACTTTTTCGTCCTGCAAATCGGCTTGTAACCATACGCGGCTTTGGCAGCCGTCTATCAGGTTCTGTTCGGTTTTATAGGCCGGGTCAAGCGGCTCTTGCTCATTTCCCAAATCAATGAGCAACTGATATTTGTCCATCCAATCATCAAAGTTCTCAAATTCTTCTATGATTTCATCTTGTATTTCATTGATTGTCTTCATCGTGTCTTGTGATATTTATTTTTCATTATAGATAACGTGCAGTACCGTTTGTCCGACAGCCTGCAGAACTGTTTTGTCGATATTTTCAAGATTGTCCGATATGGTATGCCATGTAGGGTTGAAGCCTTTGGGAGAGTTCGGGTCAATATCAACGATATCAACGCATGGGATTTGACGAAGCCGGTTGACGTAGATATGATCATCGGTTATCTCTCCGCCGGCCTGTTTAATGAAGAGTTCACCGAATCCTAATTGATGTGCTGCATTCCATATTTTCTTCATTGCATGATTTGCAGTCCGCATAGAATATCCTTCGTAGTAGAACTTTGCATTCTTCCCACCGACCATGTCAAGTAATATGCCGAACCTTGCTTTATAATCGGGTGTATGGGGACTTCTCCCCCAGTATTGTGAGCCGAGACACCATGTGTCTTCCTTGTATTCTCCCTGGTAAAAATCGGGTATTCCATAATCTTCCGAATCGAAAAAGACAATGTCAATGCCGATATTAGGCGCTTGTTTCTGGATTTGACGTGCGATTTCGAGTAACACTCCTGTACCGCTCGCGCCATCATTGGCTCCGTCAATGGGAGTATGATGGTATTTTTCATCGCCTTCATCGGCATAAGGACGGCTGTCCCAGTGCGCGCACAGCAGTACGCGTTTTTTTGTTTCCTGATTATAGACTCCGATAATATTGCGGGATTCCAATATTGTCCCGTTGTATGCGGTCAGGTTTGCATGCTGATTATATACTTTCGCTCCGAAATGTGCCAGCATCTTTGCTAAATATTCTCCGCAGTTCTTATGTGCTTGAGTGTTTGGAACACGGGGACCGAATTCGGTCTGCTTTTGGATATATGCGTATGCACTGTCTGTATTAAATACAGGGACCTGCACTTTGTTCGTCTTTTGTGGTTCGTCAGTTATACTGTTTTTGGTCTTACTGCTTCCGCAAGAGGCAAAGAGAATGCAACCTGACAGAATGATTATACTAAATGTTGGTTTGAATAGATTCATCTTCTTTTTACGTTTGTTTATTCCTTCTGTTGCAAAGGTATATTAATTTTGAACATCTTTCATTACTCTCAGAAAGTTCTCTCCCCATATTTTGCGGATATCATCTTTATTGTATTTCCGGCTTAGCAGATGGCGGGTGAAATTGATTAGTTCCGATGCGTCATTACATCCTGTTATGCCTCCGTCCCCATCGAAATCGCTTCCGATTCCCACATGTTCTATTCCCATGATATTTATCATGTGGTTTAAGTGTTCTATGGCATCGCAAATGCATGCATTGCCGTCCTTTTTTAAGAATCCTCCATATAAGCAGAGTTGTACGACACCTCCTTTTTGGGCGATAGTCCGTAATTGTTCATCGGTGAGATTACGTGGATGGTCGCAAAGAGCCCGGCATGAAGAATGAGAACAAATGACCGGTTTCCGACTGACGTCCAGTGTATCGTAGAACGTTTGCTGACCCGCATGAGAGAGATCGACCATCATTCCTACGCGATTCATCTCTTTTACGACATCTTCTCCAAAGGACGTTAGCCCGATGTTCTCGTCGTTGTATCGGGCAGAACCGCAAATGTCATTATTTCCATTGTGGCAAAGTGTCATATAGACTACACCCCGTTGCCGGAAACGCGCAATGTTTTTCAGATCTTTTCCTATGGCATATCCGTTTTCTATGCCCAGCATGATTGCTTTCTTTCCTTGCCCTTTCAGGAAATAAAGGTCTTCAGGTGTACGGGCAATACCGATATATGTTTTATTTTGCTCTGCGATTTCTTCTATTTTATCCAGTAAGTCGTTTGCTTTCATGGTTGCAGCCAGGAGCTTTTCCGGGCTTCGTTCTTCTTGCTTGAGGTAGGCTGCCATGACAATAGTATCGAGATGTCCTTCTGTCATTTTATACAAATCAACCTTAATTTGCGGATCTCTTGTAGCAAAGTTGATGTTTTTCCCGAAAAACATCGGAGTGTCGCAATGTGAGTCCAGCGTAAGAATTTGTTGATGCAATTCTTTTGCTTTTCGGAAAGAAAGAGCTTCGCCGATAAGCCAGTCGAAAAGAGGCATCATACATTCGTCATTGTTTGTAATGAAACATTCAGGATGCCATTGTACTCCAAGCATGGATTTGTATTCGGTGTTCTCTATGGCTTCTATTACTCCGTCGGAGGCTCTTGCCGAAACGCGGAAGCCCGGTGCCGGCTCTTTTACAGCCTGGTGATGAAAAGAATTTACCGGTAGTAAGGATGTTTTCATGATTCTTTCCAGTAAACTTCCCTGTGATATTTGTACTGTATGCGAAGCAAATGCTCTGTCTAATGTCTGATCGTGCTTGATTCTTTTGCCATTCATTTGGGAATGAATGTCTTGATATAAGGAACCGCCCAAAGCCGCATTCATGATTTGTATGCCCCTACAGATTCCTAAAACAGGAATCTGACGATCGGAAGCGAGGCGGGTAAGCAATAATTCTTGGCGGTCACGGTATGGATTGATACCGTGTAGTTCGCAAACGGGCTCTTCTTTTAAGAAAAGCGGATTGATATCTGCTCCTCCGGTCAATATAATTCCATCTATCTCATCAAGTAATCCGGAAAGTATGTCGGGGTCATCGAATGGAGGAATGACGACAGGTATTCCTCCCGCATGCAATACAGAGGAATAATATCCTTGGGCAAGAGTAAGATTTCCTTCGGAAAAATTACCTGTAAGTCCTATTCTTGGTCGGCAGAAGTGTTTAAACGGTCTGTTGTGAAACGTGGAGTAATCCGATTCAAAGTTGAATGTCTGAAACGTTTTCATGAATTGAATTTTCTATGGTTTGAAGCAAATATAACGATATTTTCAGATTTAATTCCGTATATTTGCTAAAAACTGAAGAAATGGAAGGCCTGAAAACCTTGAGCCAACTGGTTGATGTTTTATGTTCCCGGTGCATCCGTCGTCGGGTGGCAGTGGTTTGCCCTTGCGATTCCCATACAGAATATGTTGTTATCCGTAGCCTTCGGGAAGGCTTGGCCGAGTATTTGCTGGTGACAGATGCGGCGCATCGCGATGTTCCTGACCGTTTATGTGCAGCATCTCCGGAATATGTTCATGTGTACGAGACCGAAACACCCGATAAGGCTGCGGCGCTTGCGGTTGATTTGGTTCGGGCTGGTGAGGCAGATGTCTTGATGAAAGGCTCGATTAATACAGACAATTTGTTGCGGGCGGTACTGGATAAGGAAAAAGGTTTGCTTCTTCCGGGTGGAGTATTGAGTCATATTGCCATTGCACAAATACCTTTATATCATAAGCTGCTGTTCTTTTCAGATGCGGCTGTCATTCCGAATCCTTCTTTGCCGCAGTTCCGGCAGATGATTTTGCGTGGTATTGCTGTCTGTCGCGCTTTAGGTGTGTCTCAGCCGCGAATAGCTTTAATTCATTGTACGGAGAAGGTTGGAAAGAAATTTCCCGTGACATCGGCTTATGAGGCATTGAAGGCGGATGAAAGTGTAAGCAGTTTCGGGAATGTGTATATAGATGGACCAATGGATGTAAAGACAGCTTGTGACCGGTATAGCGGGGAAATAAAGGGATTGTCTTCGCCGGTTGTGGGAAATGCGGACTTGTTGATTTTCCCGGATATTGAAGCAGGAAATACTTTTTATAAAACGATTTCTTTATTTGGGGACGCAAATATGGCCGGGATGCTTACAGGAACATCGGCACCTGTGGTTGTTCCTTCACGGAGTGATTCGGGCAATTCCAAATATTACAGTCTTGCTTTGGCTTGTTTGATGAGTGAATAAAAAATGAATATATGAAGATACTTGTTATAAATCCGGGATCTACATCCACAAAAGTTGCTGTTTATGAGAATGAGTTGCCGGTATGGTGTGAAAGTATTTATCATCCGGCGGAGGAACTTGCCGTATATCATCATATAAATGAGCAATATGATTATCGCATGAAGCATGTGCTGCATGTATTGAAGCGGGCAGGTTTACTCTTGACTTTCGATGCAATTATAGCAAGGGGAGGGTTGTTAAAACCGATTCCCGGAGGGGTTTATCGGATAGATGAGCAGGTGAAGCATGATTTATGGCATGCCGATATGGAACATGCCTCCAATTTAGGGGCATTAATTGCTGATGAGTTGGCTCAGGAGATGAAGTGTCCGTCTTTTTTTGCCGATCCGGTTGTAACGGACGAATTGCGCGATATTGCCAGAATAACAGGTATTCCGGAGATTTCTCGCATCTCTATTTTTCATGCATTAAACAGTCGGGCTGTCTCCAGACGCTATGCTTGTCAAATAAAAAAGGCGTATGAGGAACTTGATTTAATAGTCGCGCATATCGGAGGCGGCATATCTGTTAGTGCGCATCACAGGGGGAGAGTGGTAGATGTTAATAATGCATTGAATGGAGAGGGGCCGTTCAGCCCAGAACGTGCGGGGACAATACCTGCACGTCAATTGGTTGATTTGTGTTTTAGCGGGAAATATTCTTATCAGGAGATACGTAAATTGCTGAATGGGAAGGGCGGACTTCTGGCTCATCTTGGCACGACAGATGTACAGACAATCGCGCGATGGGCTCATGCCGGTAATAAAAAACATCAGCTTCTTTTGGAGGCTATGATTTATACAGTGGCGAAACAGATAGGAGCGATGCATGTGGCTTTACACGGGCATGCCGATGCGATTTTATTGACAGGTGGAGTGGCTTATAGCAATTATTGTATGTCTATTCTCAAAAGATGGGTCGAAAGAATCGCACCGATTGTAATTTTCCCCGGAGAGGATGAGATGGGCGCGTTGGCGATGAATGCTTTAGGCGTATTGAGAGGAGAACTTTCGGTAAGGAATTATGCATATGAACGTGATAAAAACCAAGTCCGGCAATATGAATGATGCATATTGCCGGGCTTTTGCAAGGCTATTTATACTCGTGTTCTCGTTTCGGATTCATTGGAAACCAGCCTTTTTTAACACGTTTACGCTGGTCGAAAAGTTCCTTTATGGTCCAAAATGAGGAAAATGCGAATACTCCTGCCAAAGAAGATAATATAAGATGCTCTGTAAGGATGGAACAAATAATACCGATGATGCCAATCAAAAGGAAAAACCACCAGCAGCGTGTACCCCATCTATATTCAGCTTTTATTACAATCGGATGAAAGATCCCTATGATAAGAAACGTTCCTATGCCAATGACAATACCTCCTAAATGGTGAGATAACAGCCAGTTCATCACTTCTCTTTTTTACAGATAGGGATTTCTTTCTTGATGCTTTGTTCCAAAGATATCAATGTTTCTGTAGCAGTTACACCGGGAATTTCTTGAATTTTCGAGTTCAATAATGCCATAAGATGCTCGTTATCGGAACAATATAATTTGGTAAGCATGGTATAAGGACCTGTTGTGAAATGACATTCTACGATTTCCGGTATCTTTTCCAATTCGGCTACTACGCTCTTATACATAGATCCTTTTTCCAGTTTAATACCAACATAGGTACATGTACTATAGCCTAAACTTTTAGGATTAACGTGGTATCCTGAGCCGATGATTACCCCCATATCGATCAGACGTTGTACGCGTTGGTGGATGGCGGCGCGAGAGACTCCGCATTCTGCAGCAACATCTTTGAAGGGGATTCGGGCATTCTGAGAAATAATTTCGAGAATTTGTTTGTCTAACGAATCAATTTTTTCCATAATTGTTAATGTAAACTTGTTGTGTCATATTGTAAGCAAATATAGAAATATTATTTATTCTGCTGCAAATTTAGGATTAAAAACAGAAATATCCGTGCAAAAAAGAATAAAAAATATCGGTTGGGTTATCTTTTTGTTATCATTTTTCTTTGGGAAGTTCGGGCTGTGGTAATAAATTATTAGTGGCTTTATGCAAAAAAGTGGCGGGAAAACAATAAAGACAATGAGTCGTTTTTTTTAAACATCGCCATCTTTATTTCGATTTTATGGGTTGATTTATTGCCAATTCTTTTATCTTTGTGGCTAGAATTTAAGATTAATGAATATGCATCCTTTGGCACAGTTTAAATATTGTCCGGAATGTGGCTCGTCTCGGTTTAAGGAACATAATGGAAAGTCGAAGAAGTGTGAAGATTGCGGCTTTGTTTATTATTTTAATTCGAGCGCAGCTACGGTGGCATTTATTATGAATACTCGCGGAGAATTATTGGTTTGCCGTAGAGCGAAAGAACCGGCAAAGGGAACGCTTGATTTGCCGGGTGGCTTTATTGACTTGCATGAAACGGGTGAAGAAGGTGTAGCCCGTGAGGTAAAAGAAGAAACCGGTTTGTCTGTAACTGAGGCTGTTTATCAGTTTTCGTTGCCAAATACCTATATGTATTCCGGCTTTTTGGTACATACACTTGACCTGTTTTTTGTATGTAAGGTGGCAGATGATTCTAGAATTGCGGCAATGGATGATGTGGCTGATACGTTCTGGCTGCCGATGGATCGGATAAATCCGGAGGAATTCGGGCTGGAATCTGTACGTAAGGGACTTGTCCTTTATTTAAATGAATTAGTGAAATGATGGAAAATATAAATAATTCTTTAAGATGAGAAGTGTGAGGCATTTTTTTGCGGTGGGGCTATTTTGTACCATTCCCCTGATAGCTACGGCTCAGCGGGACGATGTTTCGGTTAATGTCCGGCATTTATTCAATCAGGGTAAATCGTTGTTTATTCGTCAAGATTATGCTGCTTCGCAGCAAATATTGATTCGTTATTTGCAACAGGCTTCGCAACCTGATTTTGTAGAAGAGGCAGATTATATGTTGGCTTGTACGTCATATGAGTTGAAGGAATCGGAGCGTATGGCAAAATTGCATGCTTTTTTGGAAAAATATCCTGATTCACGATATGCGAACCGTGTATATTCATTAATCGCTTCTGCCTGTTTCTTTGAAGGGAAATACAAAAAAACGATTGCAACGTTTGATCGTTGTGATATTGGCCTGCTTCCCGATGTGGAGAGGGATGCTTGTACGATGCGTTTGGCAACCGCCTATTTAAAATTAAATCGTTTGAAAGATGCAACTTTATGGTTCTCTATTTTGCAGGAAGTAAGCGAGGCGTATTCTGATGATGCGGTATATCATTTAGCTTATATCAATTATGTGCAGGGAAAAGATAATGAGGCATTGAAAGGTTTCCGGCGGGTGGAGAAACATCCGAAGTACAGCCTCTTGTCTCCGTATTATATCGCTGAGATTTATTTGCGGAATAATAATTATGAAGAAGCAAAGAAAAATGCGGAAAGTTATATAGCCGATTATCCGACACAAGAGAATGTCTTGCAGATGCAACGGATACGGGGAGAGGCCTGTTACGGCTTGGGCATGTATGAAGATGCGGTAAAATCTTTGAAGATTTATCATTCCGGAGTGAAGAATGCCGATAGAAAAGCATCCTATGAGTTGGGAATGAGCTATTTTCAAACAGGCGTATATTCAAAAGCGGCCGAATGTTTGGGAGAGGCGACTACCGAAAATGATGTGCTGACTCAGAATGCATATTTCCATATGGGCTTGTCTTACTTACAGCTGATGGAGCGAAGTCAGGCACGTATGGCATTCGAACAAGCGGCGGCTGCCGATTTTAGTCGTACGATAAAAGAGCAGGCTTTATATAACTATGCATTATGCATACACGAAACATCCTATTCTCCTTTTGCCGAATCGGTGACAGTTTTTGAACGTTTCCTGAATGAATTCCCGGATTCTCCTTACACAGAAAAGGTAAACGACTATTTGATTGAGGTGTACATGAACACGCGTAGCTATATGGCGGCTCTCCGCTCAATCGAAAAGATTAGTCATCCGGGAGACAGAATATTGGAAGCCAAACAAAAACTTTTGTTCCGCTTGGGAACTCAGGCTTTTGCACAGGCTGCTTTTACGAATGCAATCGATTATTTTTCGCAGTCATTGCAATTGGGACGTTATAACCAGCAGACGAAAGCCGATGCATACTATTGGAGAGGGGAGTCGAAATATCGGATGGAGCAATACGGGGATGCGGCTAATGATTGGAGACAGTATATGGAGTTTGCCGTTGATCGTCAGAGTAAAGAATACGGTCTTTCCTTATATAATTTAGGCTATGCTTTGTTTAAACAAAAGCAGTATGATCATGCTTTGACATGGTTCTCTCGTAGTGTATCTTCGGGCATTTCTTTGGAACCTGCTGTTATTGCAGATGCTTATAACCGGATAGGTGACTGTTATTTCTACGTCCGCTCGTTCGACTCTGCCCGTCAGCAATATGCGAAGGCTTTGGAGTATGATGCGACATTGGCCGATTATTCCTTGTTTCAAGAAGGCTTTGTTAAGGGACTGCAAAGAGATTATTCCGGCAAGATAGAAACGTTGAACCGTTTGATCGCCGATTATCCATCCTCTCAATACCTTGATGATGCATTATATGAGCAAGGACGTGCATTCGTTCAGTTAGAAGATAATGATAATGCAATAAAGCGTTATGAATTGTTGAAGCAGCGTTTCCCCGAGAGTCCGCTTTCGCGTAAGGCGGCCAATGAAATCGGGTTGCTTTATTATCAGGAAGATCGGTATGATGATGCGATAAAAGCTTATAAGAATGTAATTGCAACTTACCCCGGAAGTGAGGAGGCGCGGTTGGCCCAGCGGGATTTGCGTTCTATTTACGTCGATTTAAACAAAGTGGACGATTATATTAGTTTTGCTGCAACCATACCGGGAAATGCCCAATTCGAGGTAAGTGAACGGGATTCCCTTACTTATATCGCGGCGGAACGTCTTTATATGCGCGGTGACATAACAGAAGCAAAAAACAGCTTTGAGCGTTATTTGCAGTCATTTAATGATGGCGCATTTAGTGTAAATGCACATTATTATCTTGGAATCATCAGCTACAATCAGGAAGATTATGCCAATGCTGCCATGCATTTGAATAGAGTGATAGAGTATCCCGACAACAGATTCTCTGAGGAAGCGATGGAAATATGTGCAGGAATGGCTTATAATGATAAGGACTATGCAAAGGCGTTGGAAATATACAAACGGATGATAGATCGGGCAGCATCTCCGGAAGCCCGTTGGAAAGCCGAAGCCGGTGCATTGCGTAGTGCCTATTATTTGAAAGAGCATCAGGAGGTGATAGCGATAGCTTCAAGTATGTTGACGGAAAGCAAACTGACACCGGAACTGAAGAATGAGGCGCGTTATGATCGGGCAAAGGCTTTACAGGACATCGGAAAGACGGATGAGGCGTTGCAAGATTATATTATTCTCGGGAAGGATACCCGTAATGTTTATGGGGCAGAGGCGAAATATTTGACAGCTCAAATCTATTTTGATGGAGGAGAAACCGAAAAAGCCGAGAAAGAAGTGCTTGAATATATAGAAGTAAGTACGCCTCATGCTTATTGGTTGGCACGTAGTTTCGTGTTGTTGTCCGATGTATATGTGAAATTGGGACGTAATTTGGATGCAAAACAATATTTGTTATCATTGAAACAAAACTATCAGGCTGATGATGATATCGCCAAGATGATAGAGACGCGTTTGGAGAAACTTAATACAGAAAGTAAACTATGAGACGTAAAGAGATAATATTATTGGGAATGACACTGCTTGCCTGCTTTGAAATGAGCGCGCAAGAGCAGTTGAAAGATTCGACACTGAACCGTACCGTTGTGGTGGAGAACCAGTATAATCCGGAAATTATGGATGCCTTTAAAGTAAATGTCTTGCCGGAGATAGAGGAACCGACGGTGCCGAAACGGCATATTGATTATGCTACAAACAGTCGTCTGCTGACAGGCTGGAGAAGTTCTCTTATGCCCGCAATTACAGCTCGAGAGGAACAACGGGACGTCTATCGGGGATATTTGCGTTTGGCGTACGGAAACCGGAATAATACAGACTTGAAAGCCGGCTATTTATGGGATATAACCGAGCGGGACAGATTAAACGTTATGGGCTCTTTATATGGAATGAAAGGAGATATCCCGTCTTTAAACGCAGATGAGAACTGGAATTCCCGATTCTTCCGTACGGATATTTCGTTGGACTATAAGCATGATTTTCGTAAGGTCTCATTGGGACTTGGCGGAGTTTTTGCTTCACAGGTATTCAATTATATGCCGGGTGATGAGAATAATGTCGGTAACGGTACATCTCTTTCAGACAAACAACATTACACGTTGGGTGAAGGTTATTTAAGAGTTACGTCAAAAGATGACGATTTGCCGGTTCAGTTCTCGTTGCAAAGCGGTTTTCGGATGTTCGACCGTAAGTATGCACTTCCTTATGCGACAGAAGATTCAGAACAGTCGGTACATACGGAAGGCGGTATATCCGGAAATATTGATGAGCGTCAGGAAGTTGGTTTGAGCTTTGCTATGAACAACATGTTTTACGGTGATCTGTTGAAAGATTATACATTGGTGCAGATAAATCCCTATTACGTGATACGGAATGAGGCGATCCGCTTTCGGGCCGGTGTGCATGTCGACGGACAAACGGCGAATGGGAGCGGGATAAAGGTTGCGCCGGACGTCAAATTTGATTTTGTTTTTGCCGAACATTATCGTTTCTATGCCCATGCAACGGGAGGGACCGCTCTGAATGATTACCGTTCTTTGAATGGGCTCACTCCTTATTGGTTACAAAGCGAACAACTGCATTCTTCTTATACACCGGTTAATGCCAGAGTCGGGTTTAAGGCCTCTCCGCTGATTGGTCTTGGTATTGAGTTGTTTGGTGGCTATCGTGTGACAAAAGATGAACTGTTTGTATTGCCGGGAGCTGCTGACGGCTATACAAATTATCTGTATAGCTCGTTGCTGCAGGAAAAGGCAACCGTTGCTTATGGTGGTGGCGCCTTGAACTATACATATAAGGATTGGCTTGATTTTGCGGTCGATGGTACTTATTATAATTGGGATGCAGATGTGGAAGGTCGCGAATATTTATTGTATTTGAAACCCCGATTTGAATTGAATGTGTCATTGCATGCGCGAATTGTTGGTGATGCGTATGCGGAAGCCGGTTATCATTATCAGAATCGTAAGGCCGTAGATGATTTGAAGGCTGCAGCTGCTGTTAATGATTTAAGATTGTCTGCCGGATATTGTTTCTTTAATCGTTTGGATGTTTTCGGGCGTATTGAGAATCTTCTTAATAAAAAATATATTTTAGATACGGGTTATCCGGTACAAGGATTTACGGTGCTGGGGGGAATAAATTTCCGTTTTTAAAGAAACGCCGAAAGTCTCTTGAGAAGACGTCGGGATGTTTAAACAAAAACATCCCGACGTTTCTGTTTAAAGGACTTGTTATCTTTTGTTGGAAGTATTTATTCTTTTGACAAACTAAAAATTACGAAAAAAAAAGAGAAACCGACCTTATTATAATGTTGTGCTTTTGCTTTTTTCATACATTTGTCCCAAATTATAAATGGAATACGCAAAAGTTATGCAAAATAATCTTGTCATAGTCGAATCTCCGGCAAAGGCGAAAACCATAGAAAAGTTCTTGGGGAAAGGATACAAGGTGTTGTCTAGTTACGGACATATCCGTGATTTAAAGAAAAAGACCTTTAGTATTGATGTAAATGACCACTTCAAACCGATATATGAAATCCCGGAAGACAAAAAGAAGCTAGTTTCCGAATTGCGGAGCGAGGCGAAGAAGGCGGATGTTGTTTGGCTGGCTTCCGATGAAGACCGTGAAGGAGAAGCTATTTCATGGCATTTATTCGAGGTCTTGAACTTAGACCCGGCGAAAACCCGCCGTATCGTGTTCCATGAAATAACAAAGAGTGCGATATTGAAAGCCATCGAAAACCCCCGACAGATAGATATAAATCTGGTAAATGCACAACAGGCCCGTCGTGTGTTAGACCGTATTGTTGGTTTTGAATTATCTCCGATTTTGTGGAAAAAAATTAAGCCGGCTTTGTCGGCAGGGCGGGTGCAGTCGGTTGCTGTCCGCCTGATTGTGGAACGTGAACGGGAAATCAACTCTTTTGTGAGCGAGTCGTCTTATAAAGTGACCGCACATTTCAGTGTGGAGGGTAAGAACAGTTTCCGTGCAGAATTAGACCGAAGGTTTAAAACAAAGGAGGAAGCTCAGAAATTTCTGGAAAGTTGCGCCGATGTTGATTTTAAAATTGATGATATTGTTACTCGTCCGGTAAAGAAAGCGCCGGCAGCTCCGTTTACAACATCTACGCTGCAACAGGAAGCTGCCCGCAAATTGGGCTATACCGTAGCGCAGACAATGATGCTGGCACAACGGCTGTATGAAAACGGATTGATAACGTATATGCGAACCGATTCGGTTAATCTGTCGAATTTCGCGTTGGAGGCTTGTAAAGATACTGTAGCCTCTTTAATGGGAGAACGATATGTAAAGACAAGACAATTTGCCACAAAAACAAAAGGCGCTCAGGAAGCACATGAAGCGATTCGTCCTACTTATATCTCGAACGAGACAATATCCGGTACAGCTCAGGAACAACGGCTGTATGAATTGATATGGAAACGGACATTGGCCTCGCAGATGGCAGATGCGGAACTTGAAAAGACAACGATATCTATCGCAATCGGCAATCATACCGAGAAGTTTATTGCTGTGGGTGAAGTTGTTGTATTTGATGGTTTTCTGCGGGTTTATAAGGAATCTTACGATGATGATGTGGAACAAGAGAATGAAGATCGTTTACTTCCTTCCTTTGAGATTGGTCAGGATCTGACGAATGAGGATATTGTGGCTGTACAGCGCTTTTCCCAGTCTCCTTTGCGATATACTGAGGCAAGCCTGGTACGTAAGTTGGAGGAATTGGGAATTGGCCGTCCTTCAACGTATGCTCCGACAATTTCGACAATACAGCAGCGTGGTTACGTGGAGAAAGGCGACCGGGAAGGTGTGGAGCGATCGTACACAATATTGAATTTGGAAAAAGGAAAAATAACGGAAACAGTTCAAAAAGAACTTACCGGAAGTGAAAAGGCTAAGCTCCTTCCTACCGATGTCGGCATAGTGGTAAACGACTTCTTGAAAGAATGTTTCCCGCAAATAATGGATTATAATTTTACAGCATCGATAGAAAAAGAGTTTGATGAGGTAGCGGAAGGAGAAAAGACCTGGACAGATATGATGGAACATTTTTATGAAGGTTTTCATCCGCAGGTGGAAAAGACGAAAGATTTGCAGACTGCGCATAAAGTAGGAGAGCGTTTATTGGGAACAGACCCGAAGAGCGGTAAGCCGGTGTTTGTAAAGATCGGACGTTTTGGACCTGTTGTGCAGATTGGTTCAGCCGAAGATGCGGAGAAACCTCGCTTCGCTCAGTTGAGAAAGGAATACTCTATTGAAACCATAACGCTTCAAGAAGCTCTTGATTTGTTCAAGTTGCCCCGAACATTAGGTGAGTTTGAAGGCCAGTCTGTGACTGTTGGAGAAGGACGGTTTGGCCCGTATGTTCGGTGTGGAAATACGTTTGTGTCTATTCCGAAGTCGCAGGACCCAATGACGATTACGTTGGAAACTGCAGAAAATATGCTTCGTGAGAAGAATGAAACGGCTGCTAAAAAGATTATAAAGACCTTTGCAGAAGAATCGGATTTACAGATTTTGAACGGGCGTTACGGGCCTTATATTGCATATCAGAACCGGAATTATAAGATTCCTGATGATGTTGTGCCGACGGATTTAAGCCTGGATGCTTGTTTTAAGGTGGTTGAGATGCAAAAAGAGAAACGTCAGACGCGGAAAGGAAATACGGCAAAAAAGAAAAAGGCATGATACGTATTTTTCTGACAGGTTACATGGGAGCCGGTAAAACGGCCTTGGGACGGGCTTACTCTGAAGCGATGAATCTACAATTCATAGACTTGGATTGGTATATAGAACAGCGTTATCACAAGACAGTATCCGATTTGTTTGGTGAGTATGGCGAAAAAGGTTTTCGTGAAATAGAGCAGAAAATGTTGCATGAAGTGGGAGAGTTTGAAGATGTGGTGGTTGCAACCGGAGGAGGAACTCCTTGTTTCTTTGATAATATGGATTATATGAGAAAGGCAGGGACAACCGTGTTTCTGGATGTTTGTCCTCAGGTATTGTTCCGTCGGTTGCGGATAGCAAAAGCAAAACGCCCATTGCTTGCCGAGAAGACAGATGATGATCTGAAGCAGACTATTGTGTCTGCTTTGGAGAAGCGTTTGCCGTATTATTTGAAAGCTGAATATGTTTTCAATGCAGAATGCCTTGAGAATAGGGAACAGATAGAGGAGGCAGTAAAAAAAATGAATGCATTATTAATTAAACAAGTATAAACGTAGAGAAATTGTTCGTGAAATGAGAAAATGGCGTATCGAAGATTCTGAGGAACTTTATAACATTACCGGGTGGGGTGTTTCGTACTTTGGCATAAACGAAAAAGGCCATGTCGTGGTGACTCCCCGTAAAAATGGAGTGGCAGTCGATTTGAAAGAACTGGTAGATGAGTTGCAATTGAGAGATGTAACGGCACCGATGTTGATACGTTTTCCGGATATTCTGGATAACCGTATAGAGAAAATATCGAATTGTTTTTCGATTGCTTCTGAAGAATACGGATACACGGCTCAGAACTTTATCATATATCCCATAAAGGTGAATCAGATGCGTCCTGTTGTTGAGGAGATTATCAGCCATGGAAAAAAATTCAATTTAGGATTAGAGGCGGGATCCAAACCGGAACTTCATGCCGTGATTGCTGTAAATACAGATTCCGATTCATTAATCATCTGCAACGGCTATAAGGATGAAAGTTACATCGAGCTGGCATTGTTGGCACAAAAAATGGGGAAACGCATCTTCTTGGTAGTGGAGAAGCTAAATGAATTGCGACTGATTGCCAAAATGGCGAAACAATTGAATGTACGTCCTAATATAGGCATCCGTATCAAGCTGGCATCTTCCGGAAGTGGGAAATGGGAAGAAAGCGGAGGTGACGGCAGTAAGTTCGGTTTGACTTCAAGTGAATTGTTGGAAGCTTTGGATTTTCTGGAAAAGAAAGAAATGCAGGACTGCTTGAAGTTGATACATTTTCATATAGGGAGTCAGGTTACAAAAATACGTCGTATCAAAACAGCATTGCGTGAAGCATCGCAGTTTTATGTGCAGCTTTACCAAATGGGATTCCCGGTGGAATTTGTGGATATAGGCGGTGGATTGGGTGTTGATTACGATGGAACCCGTTCTGCAAACAGTGAAAGTAGTGTGAATTACTCAATTCAGGAGTATGTGAACGACTCTATTTCTATCATGGTCGATGCAAGTAATAAGAATAATATACCGCATCCCAATATTATTACTGAGAGCGGACGCTCACTGACGGCTCATCATTCTGTCTTGATTTTCGAAGTCTTGGAGACTGCTTCTCTGCCTGAAATGGATGATGATTTTGTTGTCAGTCCGGAAGATCACGAATTGGTTCAGGAATTGTATGAGATATGGGATAATCTGAATCAAAGCAGAATGCTTGAAGCTTGGCACGATGCTCAACAAATTCGCGAGGAGACTCTCGATTTGTTCAGTCATGGTATCGTAGATTTAAAGACGCGTGCTCAGATAGAGAGGATGTATTGGTCGGTGACACGTGAGATAAGTCAGATTGCTTCAGGCTTGAAACATGTTCCGGAAGAATTCAGAAATATGGATAAACTTCTTGCCGATAAATACTTTTGTAACTTCTCTTTGTTTCAGTCATTGCCGGATTCTTGGGCTATCGATCAGATATTCCCGATAATGCCGATTCAGCGTTTGGATGAAAAGCCGGACAGAACTGCGACTTTGCAGGATATTACTTGTGATTCCGACGGGAAAATTGCCAATTTTGTGTCTCCTCGAAGTGTTTCACACGATTTGCCTGTACACACATTGAAAGGAAAAGATTCTTATTATATCGGCGTTTTTCTGGTTGGAGCTTACCAGGAGATTTTAGGCGATATGCATAATCTGTTCGGTGATACAAATGCAGTACATGTCAGTGTGAACGACAAAGGATATTCTATTGATCAGGTAATAGACGGTGAGACAGTGGCCGAAGTGTTGGACTATGTGCAATATAGTCCGAAGAAATTAGTCCGTACGTTGGAAACTTGGGTGACAAAATCAGTAAAAGAGGGGCGGATCTCTTTGGAAGAGGGTAAGGAATTTCTGGCTAATTACCGTTCCGGTTTATATGGATACACTTATTTGGAATGATATGAAAGAACGGTTGACTATTATAAAAGTTGGGGGGAAAATTGTAGAAGAACCCGATACTTTAGATAAATTGTTGGCGGATTTTGCCGCAATTCCCGGCAAGAAAATGTTGGTACACGGAGGAGGACGTTCTGCTACGAGAATAGCTTCGTCGTTAGGTATTGAGAGTCGGATGGTTGACGGTCGTCGTGTGACCGATGAAGAAATGCTGAAAGTTGTTACGATGGTTTACGGCGGTTTGGTGAATAAAAACATTGTGGCAGGATTGCAGGCGAGAGGAATGAATGCTTTAGGGCTCACAGGTGCCGATATGAATGTAATTCTTTCAGAGAAGCGGCCGGTAAAGGAAATCGATTACGGCTTTGTGGGAGATGTAAGATGTGTAGACGGCATGCAGCTTTCATCGCTGGTTGACGGAGGAGTTGTCCCGGTAATGGCTCCTTTGACCCACGACGGGAAAGGGCATTTGCTGAATACAAATGCCGATACAATTGCGGGGGAAACAGCGAAAGCCCTTTCCGCTTTTTTTGAGGTAACATTGGTCTATTGTTTTGAGAAGAAGGGCGTTCTGCTGGATGAGGCCGATGATGAAAGTGTGATTCCCATACTTACACCGCAGTTATTCCGTCGATATGTTTCAGAGGAAGTAATAAAAGGAGGAATGATTCCGAAACTGGAAAATGCGTTTTCTGCAATTGCCGCAGGAGTGAAGGAAGTGGTTATTACATCGGCTTCGGCCATTGGAAAAGGGGAAGGAACGCTTGTTGTTGCTAGTTAGGCACTGATCGCAGTTTTATGGCTTCTAAGCGGGTGTTAAAAGACGACGATTTTGGTACAATTGTGATACATCCCCGCCGTTTGGCGAGGAATATTACGATGAGGGTACGCTCTGACGGTTTGCATATATCTGCTCCACCTTATTGTAAAACGGAGAAGATTGTAGAAGCGATAAAGCCTTTTAGAAGTCGTTTGTTGGAGCGATTTAGAGAGATAGCGCCGCGCCGTATTGATTTTGATTTTTCGATTTCTGCAGAATGTTTCCATTTGCGCTTCCTTCCAGGACAGTCAAAGCATTTTATTTTCCGTAAAAAAGATGATGGAGCATGTATTTACTGTCCTCATGACGCTGATTTTTCATCGGAAGATGTGCAACGGCTTGCCCGGAAAGCAATCGTTCGTGCTTTAAAGAAAACAGCAGAAGAATATTTACCGCCGCTGTTGGATGTCTGGTCAGAACGTTTTGACTTGCCATATAAGTCGGTTCGTATAAATACAGCACGCAGTCGTTGGGGGAGTTGTACTGCGTCTCGGGCTATTCGGCTTTCTTGTTATGTGATGCTTTTACCTTCACATTTGATGGACTATGTATTGTTGCATGAACTGGCTCATACGAAAGAAATGAATCATGGTCCTCGCTTTTGGGAACTGATGAATAAGATGACCGAGGAACAAGCGTTGCAGTTGCGGGCTGAGTTGAGGCACTATAATACAGATTTCAGGTAAGAATTTTGTTTGACGGAAAGTTTTTTTGGCATTAGTCGTGTTGCTCTTCCGGTGATAAATGAAGGATGTTTTTCACAGAACTCTATGGCGTTATTGCAGTTTTGATGGAGAAAATTTTTGCGGGAAGTATAAAAAACAAAAGTCACTCCAAAGTACTTTATTTAGGCACTTTAGAGTGATTTTAATTTATTCGGGTGGAGCTGGAGGGAGTCGAACCCTCGTCCAAACAAGGAAGCCATATGCTTTCTACATGCTTATCTCTGCCTTCTTTTTCGTGCATGGGCAAGACCAGAGCCACCAACCTATGCCTTAGTTCCTAAAAATTCATTTCAACAACGGAACAAAGCTGAAACTATTTCCGATTTTGCTGTGCCACTGAACCAAACGCTTCGGAACAAGAGCTTTTGAGTGACATCTCGTTCCCATCACTATGACGGGAATAAAGTTTAATCTACTATGCTTCGATTAAGCAGCGAGAGCATAATTTTCGTTGCCAGATAATTGTTCTGTAACTGAGATTATAGTGCAAATCACAGACGCACTGCATGCTTACATACCACATCTCTCGCTGTCAAATCCAGTCAACCCCGATTGATCGTAGTAATTTTGAATGCAAAGATAGCATTTTCACGGCAATTTTTTATGATTTTTGCCGTAAAAATGCTATAAATGCGCCAAGAATTTCAGAGAAACGTTTTCTTATTTCCGGAAAAAGTCTTCGTTCTTTTTCCGGAAATAATACGGCCTTTTTACTTACGCATCTTGTAAATTAAAGTACCTCCTTTTAATATATCATTGTGTGTGATATAGTTTTTTGTATATAACTCCCCGTTAAGGGTGATGTTTTCTATGTATTTATTTTCTTTTGAAATTCCTTCGGCTATGATGGTAAACGTTTTGCCGTTACTCAGATGCAGTTCCATCTTGGGCAATTGTGGAGCACCAAATACGTATTGTCCGCTGACCGGATTGACGGGATAAAAGCCCATAGCGGAGAACATGTACCATGCTGACATTTGGCCGCAGTCATCGTTTCCGCAGAGACCGTCGGGTTTCGGATGATACTGTGTGTCGAAAATCTGACGGATAAGCTCTTGTGTCCGTTCAGGCTTCCCCGCTAATGCATATAGATAAGCGACATGGTGACTGGGTTCATTGCCGTGTGCATATTGTCCGATAAGGCCGGTTACATCGGGTTGATCTGTTACAAGTGTAAGAGTAAACAGTGAATCAAGTTTGTTGATGAAAGCATCTTCCCCTCCGAATAGTTCGATTAGTCCGTTTACGTCGTGTTGTACGTGCCAAGTATACTGCCATGCGTTACCTTCTGTATAATCTCCTCCCACACTTGCCGAGTGTGCTACCCGACTGGGATTGAACGGACTTCTCCATGTCCCGTCAGATTTTTTTGGACGCATGAATTGCGTGCTCGGATCGAACAGGTTCTTATAAAAATTCGCCCTGTTGCTGAAATATTCTGCATCCTCCTTTTTCCCCATGCGGGCGGCCATATCTGCGGCAGCATAATCGTCATATACGGTTTCCAACGTAGAAGATACCGATTCGGTGGCTATGAGGTCGGTCGGGAAATATCCGTATTTCATATAAGTTTCCCAGTCGGATTTCCACGGATGTGAAACGGTTTGTGAGCGTTTGATTGCATTGAATGCACGTTCGGCATCGAATCCTTTAAAACCTTTTGCATAGGCTTCGGCGATGACGGGTACGGCATGGTTCCCGATCATGCAATGATTCTCTTGCCCCCATAAGCTCCAGATAGGCAAATATCCTTGTACTTCGCATTGGTCAATCATGGAATTGATAAAATCATCTACTCGTTCGGGAATCATAAGAGTGTAAAAAGGATGTGCAGCGCGGTACGTATCCCAAAGCGAGAATGTAGAATAATATTTGTTACCGGTAGCATGTGCTATCTTGCCGGCCGCATTCCGATACATACCATTTACGTCGGAAATTTCATTAGGCTGGATAAGTGCATGGTAGAAACACGTATAGAAATTGGTCTTTTCATCGGGCGTCCCGTCTATTTCAATTCGGCTCAGGAAACTGTTCCATTCTTCCTTTGCCGTTTGGCATGTGCTGTCGAAATCCCATCCGGGCAGTTCTGTTGTGAGATTAGCGCGTGCACCTTCTGTATCGGTTGACGATAAAGCAATTTTCATTAGCAATTCTTCTCCGGGTTTCATGTTGAAACTAGCCACGATACGTTTCCCTTTTTCTCTTTCATCCATAGGTAGTTCAATCTTGTCGATTACTGGTCGGTTAAAACGGATGACAAATGCATATTGCTGGTTTACCCATACTTCATTGTTGACTGTTCCTGTCAAAGTGCTGTCATTTTCCCAATGGATTTCACAACTTCTCACCTGTGAATGATATTGATTTTCGTTCCATGCCGGGCCATGTTGTAAATCTATCAGCACAGATGCCGAGTCGGATTTCTGAAAGGTATAGCGATGGAAGGCTGTGTGAGCCGTTGCGGTGAGTTCGGCTTTTACACCTGCATCGTCAAGAGTGACGGAATAATATCCTGGAGATGCACTTTCGGATGATTTCTTAAAGGAACTGCGATAGCCATCCCATGCGCGTTTTCTATTGCCGGTTGCCGGCATGATAAGGATATCCCCTAAATCCATACAACCGGTGCCGTTCAGATGGGTCTGGGTGAATCCCCAAATAATGGAGTCTCCATAAATATATTCGGAACAGTATTGCCAGCCGATGGCTCCGGTTACCGGGCTGGCTTGTATTAAACCGAATGGGCGGCATGCGCCAGGAAACGTGTGCCCGTTTGCAGCTCCGCCGATAAACGGGTTAACGTATTGGGTATAATCTGTTTGTTGTTGCCTTTGGTATGCGGAAGAACATCCGAACATGAAAAAGGTGATTAAACCAAATGCGGCAAGAATATATTTCTGTTTCATAAAAATATGGTCTTAAAGGATTAAATAAAAAAGAAGAATCCATAACACGTGTGGACGTATGTACAGATTCTTCTTATTATCATGAAAAGTGTATGATTGTAAGTTTCATTAAACGTAGGTCTCAAGGAACTTTACATGCCCATTGGGAGTGATATCGGTTCCTTTTGTAGTAGCAGGGAAAAGGACAGATTCTCCGGCCTGCATATCTATGGTATGTCCTTCATTGTCTGTTATAGAGCATGAACCTTCCATACAAATGTAAATGACGAAAGAATCAAGATCACTATAATCTGCCGACATATTCTCTGTTAAGTCATAAACCGATGTGGTAAAATAGGGGCAGCTGACCAATTCCACCGGTTCGTTTTGCTTAGGAGTATACTGTGTGCGATAATCAGGTTCCACATTATAGTCGATGGCGTCTTTCGACAATTCGGTGTGAAGCTCACGCGTATTTCCGTTTTTGTCCTTTCTGTTGAAATCGTAAATACGGTATGTTATATTGGATGTTTGTTGTATTTCTGCAATGAAACAGCCGGCACCGATACTGTGAATGCGGCCTGCCGGTAAGAAGAACACATCTCCCGGTTTTACGGCGTAGTCAGCCAAAGCGTCACATATCGTGTTGTCACGGATCATTGCAGCGTATTCATCGGGTGTGATTTCCTTCTTTAATCCGGAACGGAGGTGCGCTTTCCCCTCAGCATTGTCTATGACGTACCACATCTCGGTCTTACCCATTGAATTATGACGTTTCATTGCCAATTCATCATTAGGGTGGACTTGGATAGACAAGTCGTCTTGGGCATCGATGAATTTAATCAAAAGAGGGAATTTACCGTTAAATCGTTTGAAATTTTCTTCTCCTACCAATGCACCTTTATATTTGTTTACCATTTGAGTCAGGTTCTCTCCTGCGTCCGGGCCGTTAGAAACGATGGATTCATCGCCCGGAACGTCTGATATTTCCCAGCTTTCTCCTACTTGTGCTTGTTGGCAATCGAGATGCTTGAACGGGATGATTTTTTCTCCTCCCCAAATTGTTGATTTTAAAATCGGTTTAAATTTTAATGGATACATAAGCTTGTGTTATAAATAAATTCTTGTTACAAAAATAATGTTTTTTAGTGATGTTGAAGATTTTTTCTTCATCTTTTTGAGAATGCTGGTGTAACTTATGATATTTCTTCCCGTTCTTCGTCTTCTGATAAAGAAGTGTTTTGTTTGAAAGCCGGTGTTCTTTGGGCTGAAGTAATGGGAAGTTTTTTTATATGTTTCTTAGGCCATTGAGGACTCAAAGAGCAAATTCTTTAGCAAGACTGATTAAAAACAAAATGTGGGAGGACGTTTTTTTTTGAATAAAAATCGTGTCTTCTCAATGAAATGTGTATATTTGTGCCCGTTTTTACAAGGATATTCACATGTGCAGATGGGTAAAAATAAGTGTGTTATTTATTGCCGTCCTTGCGATTCTAATCGTAAGGAATGATTTCTGCACGATAACCTGGAATGGTCATACCTGTTTTTTGCACTCTTCCGGCGCAGTAGATTATTTATATGATTTATCTTATGAAGGAGAACAGCAAGGGGAAGAAAATGCATCTCGTTGTTATTGTCTTGATTTATTCCATTGTGTTTTCTTATCTTCCGGATTTTCCTCTTTAAATTGTAAATCGGTCTTACGGCCGTATCTGGCGTTTTCAGACCGTAATGTGCCTCCTTCCTTTTTCTATTTATCGCAGAATCTTAGTCATTCCACCCATCCATATTTATCGGGAGTTTTGGATTATTATGTGTATACTCTTGGACATATCCTTATTTAGTATGGGGTTGCCTTTTGTTTGAGTGACGCCCCTTTTAGAAGATGAAATGTCTCGGTGATGTGGGGAGTGGGAACTTTTTTTGTTTTGTAGAATCAAAATTGTCAATATATGTATTTCTTGTATTTAATAGTCGCGATACTTGCGGCTGTTCTTTTAGTTGTTGCGGGAATAACGGTTGCGAAGCTTGTCGCTCCGCGCTCGTTCAATCCCCAAAAAGGTGAGCCTTATGAATGCGGTATCCCCACTCGTGGTTCTTCATGGGTGCAATTCAAGGTAGGGTATTATCTGTATGCTATCTTGTTTTTGATGTTTGATATCGAAACAGTTTTTTTGTTTCCGTGGGCAGTCGTAGCGGCAGAAGTTGGAACTTACGCGTTGGTTAGCGTATCGTTCTTCCTTTTCATATTAATATTAGGCCTTGCATATGCATGGAAGAAAGGAGCGTTGGAATGGAAATAAAGAAGCGAACTGCTATCCGTTCAATGAAGTATGAGGAATTTAAGAATAATGATTACCTCGAAGAATTGGTACGTGAACTGAATCAGAATGGTGCCGGTGTTGTTGTCGGTACTTTGGATGAGCTGTTAGACTGGGGACGAAGTAATTCACTTTGGTCGTTGACTTTTGGTACAAGCTGTTGTGCCATTGAGTTTATGGCGCTGGGAGCAGCACGCTATGATATGGCGCGTTTCGGATTTGAGGTGACCCGTAACTCTCCTCGTCAGGCAGATATGATTATGGTATTGGGAACAATTACTTATAAGATGGCGCCGGTGTTAAAACGTTTATACGATCAGATGGCAGAACCGAAGTATGTAATTGCTGTAGGTGGCTGTACAATCTCCGGAGGACCGTTCCTTAAATCATATCATGTAGTGAACGGAGTGGATAAAATTATTCCGGTGGATGTGTTTATACCCGGATGTCCTCCGCGCCCGGAAGCTTTTTATTATGGAATGATGCAGTTGCAACGTAAAATGAAAGTTGAAAAATATTTGGGCGGGGTAAACCGTAAAGAAAAAGAACCGGAAGAAGAAAAATAAACGGATTATGGAATTGAAAGATAAAATTAAGGCAATGACTCCCCAAACGGAATTCAGTGAGTTGGGAGAGCTTGTTGTAACACTTCCTCTTGAAGATTTCCGCAAAGTGGCTGAAGCTCTTCGCTATGACAAGGAAGAACCGATGGATTATTTGCGCGATATCGTAGGAATGGATTGGGGTGAGACATTAGGAGCTCTTTATTATTTGGAGTCGACGGTGACTTATCGTCGCGTTACATTGAAAATATCAACTTCGGAACGTGAACAGGCTTTTCTGCCGAGTGTATGTGATTTATGGAAGACTGCAGAAATAAAAGAACGCGAAGTTTATGATTTCTTTGGCATCCGATTCCTGAATAATCCGGATATGCGTCGTCTTTACCTGCGGGAAGATTGGAAAGGTTATCCTTTGCGTAAGGATTATGATATGAATTCCAATCCGTTGGATATGGATAATGAGGAAAATTCTGATGTGACGGAGGAATATTATCTTAATAATGATGGAACGATAAGAGGGAAAGAAAATACGGTATTCGATAAAAAGGATTTTGTCGTGAATATCGGTCCTCAACACCCTTCAACTCATGGAGTTCTTCGTATGCGTGTGTCATTGCAAGGAGAAACTATTTGTAAGGTAGATCCGATATTAGGATATATACATCGGGGAATAGAGAAATTAGGCGAAAGTCTTACCTATCCTCAAACATTGGCATTTACGGATCGTTTGGATTACTTGAGCGCTCATCAGAATCGTCATGCTTTATGTATGTGCATAGAGAAGGCAGCCGGTATTGAAATTTCGGAACGTGCCCAATATATTCGTACGATTATGGATGAATTGCAGCGAATAGATTCCCATTTGCTGTTCTATTCTTGTCTTGTAATGGATATGGGAGGTTTGACACCATTCTTTTATGGATTCCGTGAACGTGAAATGATTTTGGATATTTTCGAAGAAACGACCGGTGGTCGACTGATTCAAAATTATAATATGATAGGTGGCGTTCAAGCTGATTTGCATCCGGATTTCCAACGGAAAGTAAAGGCATTTATCAAGCATCTGCGCAGTGTAATTAAAGATTACCATGACATTTTTACAGGAAATGTGATTGCTACCACACGATTGAAAGGGGTGGGGGTATTGTCGCGTGAAGATGTAATATCACTTGGCGCCACAGGTGGTACAGGAAGAGCCTCAGGATGGTCGAATGACGTGCGAAAACATCATCCGTATGCGTTGTATGACAAAGTAGATTTCCGAGAAATAGTTTATACGGAAGGCGATTCTTTTGCACGCTATATGGTGCGTATGGATGAGATTATGGAATCTTGCAATATTATAGAACAGTTGATTGATAATATTCCGGAGGGTGATTACCGTGTAAAGACAAAGGCCATTATAAAATTGCCTGAGGGAGTATATTCTTCATCGGTGGAGGCCAGTCGTGGAGAGTTCTGTGTTATTTTGGAAAGTCACGGTGATAAATATCCGTACAGATTGCACTTCCGTTCTACAGGATTGCCTTTGGTGCATGCGATGGATACGGCTTGCCGTAACGCAAAGATTGCGGATTTGATAGCAATCGGCGGAACATTGGATTTTGTGATTCCTGATATAGACAGATGATTTAATTAAAATATTAAGAGTATGACTTTAGATTATTATAACCTTGAGCCTTTATTGATGTATATTCATACCGCTCTTTGTGGAGTGATGCCGGAATGGTTGGTTCTGACACTTGAAGGAGTAATTGTTGGAGTTATCATTCTGCTTTTGTATGTAATATTGGCCATTGTCATGATTTATATGGAGCGTAAAGTATGTGCCGCTTTTCAATGCCGCATTGGTCCGAACCGAGTTGGAGGAAAAGGCGGGTTGCTTCAGGTGCCGGCCGACGTTCTTAAGATGTTGACAAAGGAAATTATTAAATTGAAAAATTCAGATCATTTCTTATATAACTTGGCTCCTTTTCTTGTTATATTGGCATCTATACTTACGTTTTCTTGTTTGCCATGGAATAAAGGCGGAGAAATTTTGCACATGAATATCGGAATATTCTTTGTGCTGGCTGTTTCTTCCATCGGGATTCTCGGTATTTTGTTGGCCGGATGGAGTAGTAATAGCAAGTATACATTAATAGGTGCAATGCGAAGTGGTGCGATGATTATCAGTTATGAACTCTCTATTGGCATCTGTGTCCTGACAATGGTGGTTATGAGTGGTACGATGGATATTCAAATGATTGTAAGCAATCAAGCGGACGGTTGGAATATTTTCAAAGGACATATACCGGCCATTGCTGCTTTCATCATTTATCTGATTGCAGGGAATGCGGAAGCTAATCGTGGTCCGTTTGATTTGGCTGAAGCAGAGCAGGAATTAACTGCCGGATATCATACCGAGTATTCCGGCTTGCATTTCGGATTCTTTTATTTGGCAGAGTATTTGAATTTGTTTATTACTGCAGGTATTGCGACAACTTTATTCTTGGGTGGTTGGATGCCTTTGCATATTGCGGGTCTGGAAGGATTCAATGCTGTAATGGATTATATACCTGGTTTTGTTTGGTTCTTGGGAAAGACATTTATGGTTGTATTCCTTTTAATGTGGATCCGCTGGACATTTCCTCGTTTGCGAATCGACCAAGTCCTGACATTGGAATGGAAATATTTAATGCCAACCTCATTGGTCGTTTTGTTACTGATGACTGTATGTAAGATTTATGGATTAATATTTTAATGAGATAAGATGAGTAGTTTTGGAAAATATATCTCGGGATATGTTGACGGATTTAAGAGTCTGTTAATAGGAATGCGTACGTCTATGAAGGTCTTTTGCCAGAAAAAGATAACTGAGCAATATCCGGAAAACCGTCATACAACATTACATATCCCGGAACGTCATCGGGCTATGTTGGTAATGCCGCATGATGAGGAAGGAAACAATCGTTGTATCGCTTGTGGATTATGCCAAATGGCTTGTCCGAATGGTACAATACATATTGTCAGTGAAACGCGTGAGACTGAAGACGGAAAGAAGAAAAAAGTGCTGGTCAAGTATGAATATAATTTAGGCTCTTGCATGTTTTGTGAATTATGTGTCAACGCTTGTCCTCATGATGCGATTCGTTTCAGTAATGATTTTGAGAACGCAGTATTTCAAAAAGAGAAACTACTGCTTACATTGAATAAATAAATTAATAGATAAAAGATGTCACTTCAAGAAATATCATTTTATATTGTAGCTGTTTGTATTGTTATCTGTTCGATTTTGGCAGTTACTTCTGGTAAAATCCTCCGCGCGGTGACTAATTTGCTGTTCGTTTTGTTTGGAACTGCAATGCTTTATATCCTTTTGGGATACACGTTTTTAGGAGCAGTACAATTAATTGTATATGCCGGAGGAATAGTGATTTTGTATGTATTCTCTATTTTGCTTACTCGATCAGATAAGGATATGAAATATCGTCAGAAACGGGCAAAGTGGTTAAGTGTTTTGTCTGCTTCTGTCGTAGGTGCGGCTTTAGTCCTGTTTTTAATTCTGACAAACGGCTTTGCCGATAGTATAATCCCGCAAGGATTTGAGTATCCTGTTCATGAAATTGGTAAATCTTTAATTGGAACGGACAAGTATCAGTTTGTACTTCCTTTCGAGATTACCGGAGTTTTATTGTTGGCTTGTATGATAGGTGCGATTCTCATTGCACGTAAGGAAAAGTAAGAAGGAGGGAAATATATGGAAATAGAAGTACATGTAATACATTATCTTATAGTTAGTACGGTAATGATGTTTTGCGGTATTTACGGCTTTTTTACACGGAAGAACTTGTTGGCTTTATTGATTTCGGTGGAGTTGATGCTGAATGCTGCGAATATTAATTTTGCGGTGTGCAATCGTTACCTTTTTCCGGATGCATTGGAAGGGCATTTTTTCAGCTTGTTTGGGATAGCCATTGCGGCGGCTGAAACAGCAGTAGCAATTGCTATTATTATAAATGTATATCGTAATGTCAAACAAGTGCTGACAGATGATATTACCGATTTGAAAGGTTGAAATAGAATTAAGAATTAAAAATCAGAAATAGAAACGAATATGGATTATACGATTCTGATACTTGTATTGCCAATGTTGAGTTTTTTGATTTTGGCTTTGGCAGGAATGAAAATGTCTCACTGGGTATCCGGCTTTATCGGAACACTGTCTTTAGCAGCGGTGACGGTATTAAGTTATTTGACGGCATTTGTTTATTTTACAACAGAACGCACAAGTGAAGGCGTTCATTCATCGATGATCCCATTTAATTTCGAGTGGCTGCCATTTACCGGTCAGCTTCATATTGATATGGGAATCTTGTTGGATCCGATCTCTGTGCTGATGCTTGTCGTAATTTCTACAGTCTCTTTGATGGTACATATCTATTCATTTGGTTATATGAAAGGAGAAATAGGATTTCAGCGCTATTATGCATTCTTATCTCTTTTCACATTTTCCATGTTGGGCCTTGTCGTTGCAACGAACATATTTCAAATGTATGTCTTTTGGGAGCTGGTAGGTGTTTCATCATATCTCCTTATCGGATTTTATTATACCAAGCCGGAAGCAATCGCCGCGAGTAAAAAGGCTTTTATCGTGACGCGTTTTGCCGATTTAGGTTTCCTTATAGGTATTCTGATTTATGGATACTATATGAAAACTTTTACCTTTACGCCGTCAGAAGAACAGCTTATGCAGGCCGGCATGATGTTGCCTTGGGCATTGGGACTGATGTTTATCGGTGGAGCAGGTAAGAGTGCGATGTTCCCTTTACATATATGGTTGCCTGACGCGATGGAAGGTCCTACTCCGGTTTCTGCCTTGATACATGCGGCAACAATGGTTGTGGCCGGTGTATATTTGGTGGCTCGCATGTTCCCTTTATTTATTGCTTTTGCTCCTCAGGTTTTACATCTTGTGGCTTATGTCGGGATGTTTACAGCTTTCTATGCGGCATCGGTTGCATGTGTGCAAAGCGATATAAAACGAGTCTTGGCATTCTCTACAATTTCTCAGTTTGGATTTATGATGGTAGCCTTAGGCGTTTGTACGGGAACAAATCCTCATGATACCGGTTTGGGCTATATGGCTGGAATGTTCCATCTGTTTACACATGCAATGTTTAAAGCATTACTTTTCTTGGGCGCAGGGTGTATTATTCATGCTGTTCACAGTAATGAGATGAGTACGATGGGAGGCTTGCGTAAGTACATGCCGATTACTCATATTACATTCTTAATTGCCTGTCTGGCTATTGCAGGCATTCCTCCGTTTTCCGGCTTTTTCTCTAAAGATGAAATCCTGACAGCTTGTTTTAATTTCAGCCCGTTTATCGGATGGGGTATGACTGTTATTGCCGGAATGACGGCTTTTTATATGTTCCGACTGTATTACGGTATTTTTTGGGGTAAGGAAAATAAAGCACTTCATGCTGAACATGTCCCTCATGAAAGTCCGTTATCAATGACATTCCCTTTAATGATTTTGGCACTGATAACGGTTTGTGGTGGATTTATTCCTTTTGGACATTTCGTATCGTCTAATGGCGAGTTGTATGATATCCATTTAAACTGGGCGGTTGCCGGCACAAGTATAGCTGTAGCTCTTGTTGCGATAGCTTTGGCTACTTGGATGTATGCTCGGGAGAGTCAGCCTGTTCCGGAATTATTGGCACGTCATTTTACTAAATTGCACCGTGCGGCATACAAACGTTTCTATATGGATGAGTTATGGATGTTTGTTACAAAGAAGATCATTTTCCGTTGTGTATCCACACCTTTGGCTTGGTTTGACCGTCATGTTATTGATCAGTTTATGAACTTTATGGCATGGTCAACAAACGCTGCCGGCGAGGAAGTCCAACCTTTACAGAACGGTAAAATACAAAGTTATACGATGTGGTTCTTTGGAGGTATTATTGTTTTATCTATTATGCTCTTACTTGTATGAATATATTGAGTTTTTTTGTATTGATTCCTTTGCTGATGTTGTTAGGCTTATGGCTTGCCAAGAGTCTTAGTCAGGTAAAAGGTGTAATGGTGGCCGGAGCAAGTTTGCTGCTTTTACTGTCGGTTTATCTTACGGTTGATTATATAAGTTTGCGGAATGCCGGTGAAACAGCTGAAATGCTTTTTACTCAAAGCATAGAATGGTATGCACCGCTCCATATTTGTTATTCTGTTGGTGTCGACGGGATCTCGGTGGTTATGCTTCTGTTAAGCGCAATCATTGTTTTTACCGGTACTTTTGCTTCATGGAAATTGCAACCGTTGACTAAAGAATACTTCTTGTGGTTTACGTTGTTGAGTACGGGAGTTTTCGGTTTCTTTATTTCAACCGATTTGTTTACCATGTTCATGTTCTACGAAGTTGCTTTGATTCCGATGTATTTGTTGATAGGAGTTTGGGGAAGCGGACGGAAAGAATATGCAGCAATGAAGCTTACTTTAATGTTGATGGGTGGTTCTGCTTTCTTGCTGATTGGTATACTTGGAATCTTCTATGGCGCAGGAGGAGAGACAATGAATCTTTTGGAGATAGCCAAACTTCATATTCCTTCCTCTGTACAATATGTTTTCTTCCCGTTAACCTTCTTGGGATTCGGAGTCTTAGGCGCTTTGTTTCCTTTCCATACATGGAGTCCTGACGGTCATGCATCTGCGCCTACGGCAGTAAGTATGCTTCATGCCGGTGTATTGATGAAGTTAGGAGGATATGGATGTTTCCGTGTTGCAATGTATTTGATGCCGGAAGGCACGGCCGTATGGGGCAACTTCTTTTTAGTTCTTACCACGATATCGGTTGTCTATGGAGCATTCAGTGCTGTTGTTCAGACCGATTTGAAGTATATTAATGCTTATTCATCAGTAAGTCACTGCGGATTAGTCCTGTTCGCATTGCTTATGATGACGCGGGTAAGTGCTACGGGAGCTATTTTGCAGATGTTGAGTCATGGTTTGATGACGGCGTTGTTCTTTGCCTTGATTGGTATGATTTACGGAAGAACTCATACACGTGATATCCGTCAGTTGAGCGGCTTGATGAAGATTATGCCTTTCCTTTCTGTGGGTTATGTGATAGCCGGTCTGGCAAACTTGGGATTGCCCGGATTGAGCGGTTTCATTGCCGAGATGACCGTATTTGTAGGTTCTTTCCAAAACACCGATTTATTTCACCGGGTATGCACGATTATTGCTACTACAAGTATCGTGATTACCGCTGTGTATATACTGCGTGTCGTCGGGAAAATTCTGTATGGAACATGTCATAATCCGGAACATCTGAAACTGACTGATGCTACATGGGATGAACGTCTTGCCGTGATTTGTTTGATTGTTGCTGTTGCGGGATTAGGATTAGCCCCGTATTGGGTAAGCAATGTTATCAGTGGTAGTGTAGAACCTATTATTTCACAATTAATACGCTAAAGAATTATGGATATAACAATGATATTTTCCATGCAGGCCGAACTCAGTCTTATTGCGGTTCTGGTGATTGTTTTGTTGACTGATTTGATATTGAAGAAACCGAATTATAAAGTTCTTCAGAATTTGACTTGCGTATTGATGCTGATACATATCGCATTGAATATAATACCTCAAACGGTAGATTTATTTGGAGGAATGTATCATTCCACCCCGATGGCTTCGGCTGTAAAGACAATTCTTTCTGTCGGAACGTTGCTTGTATTTATGCAATCGGGGCAATGGTTGAGCCGGGAAGATACACAGCATAAAGCCGGAGAGTTCTATATGCTTACATTAAGCACCTTGTTGGGGATGTTTTTTATGGTAAGTGCCGGAAGCTTTATTATATTTTATGTGGGGCTGGAATTGGCCAGCATCCCGATGGCTTGTCTGGTCGCGTTCGATAAATACCGTCATCATAGTGCAGAGGCAGGGACGAAGTTTATTTTGAACTCTATGTTTTCTTCCGCCATTATGTTATACGGATTGTCGTTTGTTTATGGAACGTGTGGAACGACCTACTTTGCCGATCTTTCAGATTTGCTGACAGGCACTCCGCTTCAGATTATGGCAATGGTATTTTTCTTTGCAGGTCTGGGCTTCAAGTTAAGTCTTGTACCGTTCCATATGTGGACTCCTGATACCTATCAGGGCGCTCCAACTCCGGTAAGCGGATATTTGTCTGTGATTTCCAAAGGTGCGGCAGCATTTGCTTTGATGAGTATCTTGCTGAAAGTCTTTGGTAATATGGTTGCTGATTGGAGTCTTCTGTTAAGTGTTATAATCGTTGTAACGATTACTATTGCCAATCTGTTCGCGATTTTACAGAAGGACTTGAAGCGTTTCATGGCATATAGTAGTATATCTCAGGCCGGATACATCATGCTTGCCGTATTGGCTGCTACCGGGCAAGGGATGAGTTCGTTGGTATATTACATCGTGGTTTATATTGTGGCTAACCTGGCTGTATTCGGCGTTATTGGCGCAGTTGAGCAGCAAACGGGCGGAAAAGTGGACCGTGATGCTTATAACGGCCTTTACCGTACAAATCCGAAGCTGACCTTTGTGATGACACTTGCCCTTTTCTCTTTGGCAGGAATACCGCCTTTTGCCGGATTCTTCTCTAAGTTTTTTGTTTTTGCTTCGGCATTCCACAGCGGATATTGGCTTGTTGTCTTTCTTGCATTGATTAATACGATTATTTCATTGTATTATTATCTGCTGATTGTAAAAGCTATGTACATAACTCCGTCTGATGCTCCGGTTCCTGCATTTAAAACTCCTAAGATGATGCGCGCCAGCTTGTTCCTTTGTTTGTTGGGTATTATCTTGTTAGGTATATGGAGTGGCGTATATGATTGGCTGACGGATTTGTCCATGCGTTGAGACGTTTTTTATAAATATTGAATTTTTCTTACCGGAATGTCCTGTTGTTTTTTATAAAGCAATGGGACATTCTTTTTTTCTCTCTTTTTGGTTATTTTAATTAAAAACGATGCAGTGGTTTGAATGATTTTTCGTTTCTTTATAAAACGATTATGTTGAACTTAAAAGGCCGGAAGATATGAAGAAAATCAGTCTATTTATCGGGTTGATAGGAATGGTTTTTCTGTTACCGTTATCAGCATTGGCGCAAAGCTTTGATTCATTATGGAAAGATGTTGAGACTCTTCAGAAGAAAGATTTGCCGAAATCCGTAATCGAAAAAGTGGAAAAAGTCTATGAGAAAGCACAGGAAGAGCAGAATCTTCCTCAGTTGATGAAAGCATATCTTGTGCGGGCAGAATATAAAGTCCGGGTAAGTCCGGATAGCCTTCAGCGGGAACTTTCCGGGTTAAAGACCTGGACTGCGCACGAAACAGATACGTTGGCCCGTGCGGTTTTGTCAGTATTGATGGGTAATGTGACATTAAACTCTGATTCTGTCGATCTTGATGTCGTGTTGAAATATTATCGTGATGCGTTGCGGTATGATAAGATTTTAAAGACGACTCCGGCGGAAGATTTTCTCCCGATGACGGTTTTGGGTGAACTTAGCAAGCAGTGTTTCGAGGACAACATGTATGAACTTTTGGCGCATGAGGCGATACGTAACTTATCGACCTCGAACTCTCGGCGGGAGGAAAAGGTTCAGACAGAGATTCTCTCGCTGTATGACGGGTTGATTTCTTATTATGATTATCGCAATCCTCAAGGCTGTCTGTTGACGAAACTTGCACGTCTGGCATATCAGAATCTCGACAATTCGGTGTTGAATAAGTATAGAGTGTCTGATGAGCAAGCCCTTGTTATTTTAAAATCGTTGCTGGATGAATACGAATATCTGGATGTCTGTGCGGATGTTTATGTAAAAATTGCCGATGCATACGGACGCATGGGAGAACTTGTGAAGAAGATGGAGATAATTCAGGCCGGTCTGAAAAAATATCCTGATTCCAAGTATTCGTATACGTTGAAACGTCAGATGGCGGAGCTGATGTCGCCTGAGCTTCGCGTTCAGATTCCTTTTGTTTATCCTGAACGTGAAGTGGATATAGATGTCTATTATAAAAATCTGTCCGGGCTGACACTCGAACTGTATCATTTGGATGTCCATCCTTCTTCTTCGCTCTTGAATGGGAATATTACACCGGAGGTTCTTGTAAAGGCTTACGGGAAAAAAACTTCTTCTCGGGAATTCTTGTTACAGCCGACGACCGATTATAAGTCAAAGGAAGTAAAGTTGCGGTACAAAATGCCGGAAGCGGGAGTCTATATATTAAAGTCAGTTCCGAAAGGAACGAAAGAAGGTGTTGCATATAGCATGTTGTATGTGTCACCTTATCAGTGCATTGCCATTCCTTTGGATAAGAATCGGCAGGAACTGATAGCCATAGACAAGCAAACAGGCCGGCCAGTATCAAACGCGGAAATCGTAACATATCTGCCAAAGGCTAAGGAATTTCGGGAGAATAACGTGTATAAAACCGATGAACGGGGGAGTGTCATTGTTGAACGGGACGATAGAAAACCTTTATATTGCAATGTCCGTACGCCGGGAAACGACTTTATGTCAATTGCTTATCTGGGAAGTTCCATTAGCTTTTTCCAGGCAGATGCAGGAAAGGAGTTTCATCGTGTTTCGTTGTTTACGGATCGTTCCATTTACAGGCCGGGACAGACGGTGTCGGTATCCGGAATTGTATATAGACAACAAGGCGATTCTTTACATGTAGTAAAGGGGGAAGATGTGAAACTTGTCCTGTTCGGCGCAGACAATCAGCTTGCAGAAAAAAATGTAAGTTCAGACGATTTCGGTGCGTTTTCTACCGAATTTGTCATACCTCAATCGGTCTTACCTGGAAATTTTCGGATTGAAACGACTCGTGCGTCTTGTTATTTCCGTGTAGAAGAGTATAAACGTCCCACATTCGATGTTACATTTACTTCGACAGACAGCACCTGTCGTGTGGGAGATACGATACATGTGGAGGGGACAGCAAAGACATTTTCGGGCGTACCTGTACGTCTTGCCGATGTGTCTTACCGTGTCGTATATTCTCCGCTGTGGCCGATGCGTGGCATGCGGCCGACTTCTGAAATTATGAAAGGAGTCATGCAGACAGATGCAGAGGGACATTTCTTTCTGAAGGTTTGCCTGAAAAAACCGGAGGTACGGGAAATGGGATTGGATATCAATCCTACTTGCAGATATGAGATAACGGCAGAGGTAACCGATGGAGCTGGTGAGACCCAACAAGGTTCTTATTCAGTTTTGGCAGGAGAACAGGCTTTGTTTCTGCAGATTGACGGACTGTCTGATTGTGTATTGAAAGAAGAAAAGAAAAAAATACGTTTCTTGGCCTTTAATCTTAATGAGAAGACCATAAAAACAGATGTGTCTTACCGTGTGTTCTCGGTAAAAGAGGGTGCTGGTGGGGACAGCTTGTTGTACGAAGAAAAGGCCATTTCACAAGAATCGTTCGTCCCGGAAAGTGTCTATTCTTTGCCTTCGGGAAAATACCGGATGGAAGTTTTGGCATCCGATGCTTTTATGCGTCAGGTTAAAACAGAACAAGAGTTCATCCTTTTTTCATTGGATGATACCTGCCCTCCCGTCGATACGGTAGATTGGTCTTATCAGAGGGATGGAACATTCGAGGCTAATCATCCGGCTTCACTGTATGTCGGGAGTAGTGAAAAGAATGTATATGTCATGGTCGATGTGTATGCTTTAGGAGAACGTATCGATTCAAAACGGATGTATTTGAGTAATGAGATTCGAAAACTCACATATCCTTATCGTGAGGAATACGGCGATGGAATAATGATACATGCAATGTTTATGCGTAATGGAAAATTGTATCAGCATCGTTATCGGATAATCCGTCCGGAACCTGAAAAGGAATTGCAGTTGAAATGGATAACGTTTCGTGATAAATTGCGGCCGGGTGGACAGGAAGAGTGGCGTCTGGAAATCCGCGATAAAGATGGTTTGCCTGTACAAGCGGCGTTGTTGGCAGCGATGTACGATGCTTCGTTGGATAAATTGTATGATCATGACTGGAATTTTACGTTGAATTTTAACCGTAATGTCCCGTGGATTAATACAGGAATTGCCTATAACGGGCAAGACGCAGGCTTGTTCAGCTCTTTCACTTACCGCTTTGCCGGAAACGGACTGGACCTGCTTTTGGGAGATTATAGCCGGTTGTATCCGTTTAATGTTCGGAATATGGTTTATGCGACGCTTTTATCGGGCAGAACCGTTTTGATGGCTGATGCTGCCGCTCCGATGGCTAAAGCAAGGATGTCGGTTGCCGATGTAAGACAGAATGCAGTAGTTGAAGAATCTTTCGCGCAAGAAGAACTGATGGGAGGGGATATCTCAGATTTGAGTGCGGCAGATGAAAGCATAAACGATGATGATGCTTTCCAAGAGGATGGGAACGAACAGACAATTCCGTTACGGGAGAATTTTGCGGAGACCGCATTCTTCTATCCGAGTTTACGTACCGATTCTACCGGTTGCATAAGCATTTCTTTCCTTATGCCCGAATCGTTGACCGAATGGAAGTTCATGGGACTTGCACACACATGCAAGATGGATTATGGGATGATTACGGCAAAAGCCAGAACGAGCAAGGAATTTATGTTGCAACCCAATTATCCGCGTTTCGTGCGAATGGGAGATCATGTTGTGTTGAAAGCATCGTTGCATAATCTGTCTATGGAGAAAATTGCCGGTACGGCCCGTTTGGAACTGTCAGATCCGGAGACATCACAAATAATTGCAACAACGGAACAGTCTTTCTCGGTAGAGGAAAGTGCTACGGCAACGGTTTCTTTTGCATTCGATGTACCGGAAAATTGTAATCTGCTTGTGTGTAAAATGATGGCAGACGGCGGTACGTTTTCCGATGGGGAGCAACGTTTTCTTCCGGTGTTGTCGGATAAACAATGGATGACCGAAACAGTTCCTGTGCAAGTGAAAGAAGGAGAGACGAAGCATGTTTCGACCGATGCGTTGTTTAATTGGCAGAGTCCAACGGCAACAGAACGTCGTCTCACGGTAGAAATGACCGCCAATCCTCAATGGTATGCTGTACAGGCTTTACCTGCATTAGGGAATCCTGAGAGTGACGATGCTTTGGCATGGGCTTCGGCTTTCTATGGAAATCGGATAGCTTCAGCTATTGTCGATGTGAATCCCCGTATAAAGGAGGTGTTTAATCGGTGGCTTTCTTCCGGAGAATCGGGGAATGTTCTCGTTAGTAACCTTGAAAGGAACGAGGATTTAAAGAATATTTTGTTGAAGGAAACGCCTTGGCTTCTTGATGCTGTCGACGAGACAGAACAAAAACGGCGCATCGCCTTGTTGTTCGATTTGAATACAATGTCGAATCGCATGCAGGTGGCTGTTCGTAAACTGGAGGATTTGCAACTGGAAGACGGCTCGTGGAGTTGGTATCGGGGAATGACAGGGAATCGCCATATTACCATGCAAATAGTTGAAATGCTTGCCCGTTTGAAAACGATGGTCGGAATAAACGAGCCGCGTGTGAACGAAATGTATCGTAAAGCGTTGTCATATCTGAGTGGAGTTGTGCGGGAATATGTGCAGGATTTGTGGATGAACCGTAAAAAGCAGCCGGTTGTTTCTCCCGAAAGTTTTGCAATAGCGTATTTGTATATCTGCGCTTTGGACGAAATGGCTTATAATATGACCGACAAAGATGTGAGAGATTACCTGTTAGGCCTTTTGAAGGATCGGTCTTCGGAATATACCATTTATGAAAAAGCACAGGTCGCTTTAATTATGGAGTCGGCAGGAGAGGGGCGGCAGGCTCGCGAGTTGGTCAGCTCCATAAAAGAGTATATCGTATCCGATTCGGTAATGGGATGTTTTTTCGATACGCAGAAAGCAACATATACATGGAACGATTATCGTATTCCTACGCAGGTTATGGCTATGGAGGCAATCAACCGCATTGACCAAGACCCGGAACTGTTGGATGGAATGAAACTGTGGTTGTTGAAACAGAAGCAGGCACAGGCATGGGAAAATCCGTTGTCTTCTGTTAATGCAGTTTATGCTTTTCTCGCAAATGGTGGAATGATTTTGCGTGAGACCGGAAAGATGACATCTGCTTTGGCTGAAACGACATTGCAAACACCGGATGATGCGTTGGGATACATGCGTAAGACGTTTACGGGAGATCAGTGCGAGGTGAAAGAAATTTCTTTTGCACAGTCGGGTGGAAACGTCGGTTGGGGTGCTGTGTATGCGCAGTATCTGGAGAATATGTCGGATATAACATCAGACGAGGCCGAAGACTTATCTGTGACGCGGGAGTTCCTGTTGGACGGGAAAAAGATAAAGAAAGGCAAGAAGACCTTGCATGTAGGCGATAAATTGACGGTACGTCTTGTCGTGAGGGCCGGCAGAGATATGGATTTCATTCGAGTGGAAGATGTAAAAGCCGCATGTATGGAGCCTGCGGACCGTTTGTCCGGTTATCGGATGAGACGGGGTTTCAGCTATTATCAGGTAAATAATGATGCTTCAACCGAGTTCTTTATCGATCGGCTGCGGAAGGGAACCCATGTTATCGAGTATACGGTTTATATAGATAAGGCCGGGATTTATCAGGCGGGAAGCGCTTCGGTACAGTCGGTTTACGCACCGGAGTTTGGAAGCCATTCCGAAGGTTTTGAATTTACGGTAGAATAAAATAATCATTTCACCGTTTTTTTGAACACAGATTAACATAGATTTCTCACGGAATCGGGAATGGAATGCCATTCATTCGTGCGGGAACTGCGTTAATCTGTGTTTTTATTTTCCACGTGTTTTGTTCGTCCGTAAATTTCTGTCTATCTTTGTTCCAATAAAAAGAAAACCAACAATTGTAAATAATTGCATGAAACGCATCTATTTTATATTAAGCATATTCTTGTTTATTACGTTAATATCACAAGCGCAGCCCCGTATCTCTTTCGATAAGACAACGCAGAATCTGGGGTACGTTCTTTGGCGTAATCCTGCTACGGTCGTTTATAATTTCACGAATACGGGCGATAAACCGTTGGTCATTTCGAATGTGACGACATCCTGTGGCTGTACAAAAGCGGAGTGGACTCCCGATCCGGTGCCGGCAGGAGGCAAAGGAAGTGTGACGGTTGTTTTCGATGCGGAGGCTATCGGTCATTTCTTTAAGGAAGCAGGAGTGTATTGTAATGCTTCTTCCGTGCCCGTATATGTGGATTTTGAGGGAGAGGTAACTGCCGACCCGAAGAATTATTCATTCACACATCCGCTGGGATTCGGCGCGATACGTCTTGATAATGCAGAAATTGAATTCGAGGACGTGAATAAAGGGGAGAAGCCGTTCATTGAGTTTAAAGTGGCGAACACATCAAGTAAGGCTTATGCTCCTACATTGATGCATTTGCCTTCTTATCTGGAAGTGGAGGCCGATCCGGCAATACTTGGCGCAAATAAAAATGGGAAAATACGGGTGACTCTTAATTCCGACAAGTTGCCTAAGTTCGGCATTACGCGCACATCTGTGTATTTGTCCCGTTTTTCCGGTGATAAAGTGTGCAGCGAGAATGAAATACCTGTGTCCGTTGTGCTTTTGCCGGACCTTTCAAATGTCTCGGATTACGAGAAGAAAAATCCGCCTCGCATTGGTTTTTCGGCAGAAGAACTCAATTTCCCGGATCTGAAACCGACGCAAAAGAAATCTCAGACAATAGCGATTGAAAACAAAGGCCGTTCCGATTTGGTCATTCAGGACATGCAGGTTTTCGGAATCGCATTGATGGTCAATCTTAAGAAAAGTATTCTTAAACCCGGAGAGAAGACAAAAATGAAAGTGACCGTGCTGGCGGAGAATCTGCCTCGTCTAAAGAAAGAGCAAAGGATACTGATGATTACAAACGATCCGATGCAGCCGAAGATTGATATTTATGTGAAAGCTTCAATAAAAAAATAGTATTATGGAACACCCCGAAAACAATGAAATCTATAAGGGGCTGACTGTAAATAAAGGTATAGCACAGCCGTCTACTGTTAATCCTTATCTGAGTTTGAGGAAAAAGCCTCGTCGTCGGCAGTATTCTGTGGGCGAATACGTGGAAGGAATTGTGAAAGGAGACATCACGATATTAAGCCAGGCGGTAACTTTGATTGAGAGCCTGAAACCGGAACATCAGGTTATTGCTCAGGAGGTGATAGAGAAATGTCTTCCGTATTCGGGGAACTCTGTGCGAATAGGCATCAGCGGGGTGCCGGGAGCGGGCAAAAGCACTTCGATAGATGTCTTCGGTCTTCATGTGTTGGAACGCGGCGGGAAGTTGGCTGTATTGGCAATCGACCCCAGTAGCGAGCGCTCAAAGGGGAGTATTCTCGGCGATAAGACGCGGATGGAAAAACTGTCTGTGCATCCCGATGCGTTTATACGTCCCAGTCCGGCGGCCGGTTCTTTGGGAGGTGTAGCCCGTAAGACCCGTGAGACGATTATCTTGTGTGAGGCGGCCGGATTCGATAAAATCTTTGTTGAAACCGTAGGAGTGGGACAAAGCGAGACGGCTGTTCATTCGATGGTGGACTTCTTTTTACTGATTCAGTTGGCCGGAACGGGCGATGAGTTGCAGGGAATCAAACGTGGAATTATGGAGATGGCCGATGGAATAATTATAAATAAGGCCGACGGCAACAATATAGAGAAGGCAAAACTTGCCGCGTCTCACTTCCGGAATGCGTTACATCTTTTCCCTGCGTCTGAATCCGGGTGGATACCTGAGGTATTGACTTACTCCGGATTCTATAATATAGGAGTGAAAGAAATATGGGATATGGTGTATCGTTACTTCGACTTTGTGAAGGCGAACGGGTATTTTACGCACAGAAGGAACGAACAGGCCAAATACTGGATGTACGAAACGATAAACGAACACCTCAAGGACAGTTTCTATCATAATCCGGAAATCGAGGGCTTATTGGTGAAAGAGGAACAACAAGTACTGGGCGGGCACACAACTTCGTTTGCGGCGGCAAAGAAATTGCTCGATACCTATTTCCACAGATGACCTTTCAGAATTGCAAACGGATGTCTATTCCGGCCTGTACGGGACGGCCTTCTTGTGCAAAACCGCGCTGCATGGTCTCAAAATAGAATGCCTTATAATGCGTGTTGAGTATGTTGTTTACCCAAAGGGCAATCTGTCTTTTTCCTTTATTTATCTCGATTCGTCCGTTCAGCGTTTCATATAATCGCTGGCTGACATCGTTGCGCTCTGTCCAATATATACGTCCGGCTCCCTTGACATTTGCCTGAAATGCAATATTGTCGGCGAGGCGATTCTGCTTGAGCCTGAGTACGTATTGGGCGGCGAGTTGAAACGTATGTTTGGGAACGAAGGGTACGTAGTTTCCGTTGTAGCTGATGAATGTATTTTTCTCTTCCTCCATTACGTAATCGGTAAACGTTGCGTAGGTATATCCGTAGTTTCCGTTCAGCCGGAATGCTTCGGTGAGTTGGACAGACACGTTGGCTTCGCCTCCCATACTCCGGCTTTTCCCGGCATTTACGGTGATGCGACCCAATCCGTTTTCCGAGAAACGCGAAAGTTGTTGGTTGCGTATATCCATATAGAAAAGAGCCAGATCGACGGCTAATTTCCCGTTGAAGGAGGTAAGGTGCGAGCCTATTTCATAGTTCCATGCGTATTCAGGTTCATAGAGGGTGGCGTCCGTTACGCTGCCTGATGGAGCGGTTTCGGGAAATATCCCCGAGAAGTTTCCGAACAGCTCATCGTTTTTCAATGCGTTCAGGGTGGCATTTTTTAAATCCCCTTGTACCAGTTCCGAGAACATCTGTATATTGTATCCTCCTGAGCG
>CASDXG010000062.1 GCA_949285025.1 uncultured Bacteroides sp.
GTCATAGTACCGTTTCCTTCAGGCTTACCGTTCTTCGTGTCACCTTCATAAGTAGCAAAGCCTAAATCAATTTTGCCGGAAGGAAGATTTGTTTTTCCCTCCTTGTTTTCTTTCTCTTCGCCACTTTGCTCGTCCGTTTCCTCATAATTCTCCGCATAAAACTTTGCTGAAGCAGAAATATCTTCCTTCCCCTGCACCTTCACCGTGATAGTCGTTTCACCTTCGCCTACGACCTTTACAATACCTTCTTTGACTGTCGCCACAGACTCATTGCTCGAACTCCAAACATAAGTAGCCTTCGCATCTGCCGGTGTAGGTGTAACAGATAATGTATCGGTAGTGCCGACCCAAATCATCGGGTCAACATCACCCAACGTCACCGCCGTTATTTCCGAAACAACAGATTCAGGAGCGGAAGCCGGAGCTGACAAGAAATAAGCGGCTCCACCACCGATAACGGTAAGGGCGGCAACGGAACCGATAGTCAATTTTCCGTATTTGTCCCACCAACTGACAGGAGGTGGGCATTCTTTCAAGTCTTTTCCGCATTCCTCGCAAACCAATTTTTTGTGAACGGATATTTTCTGGACTTCTTTAGTTTTCGCCTTTGAACAACCACCCCTCGTGTTCAAACATAAACCATACCTGAATTGTATGCGTGCATTGCTTTTTACTGCCATGTTTTCGTTTTATTTATTGATTATTACTCTCTTTGATTCTTTACATCACCGGAGGCATCGGTGGCATGTTCGGTTCCATCGGCGGCATCGGCGGAGTTGCTGGTGCAAACAGAGATTGCAAAGCAGGTACTTTTCCGGCTTCCGTCCATTGTGCCATTCCCTCCATCCAAACAAATGTCTGTGGTGTTAGCTGCTTACGCTCTACCAATTGTTTCAATATTTCGCGTCCATAAGGGCCATATTGTTGCCCTCCTATATAAACGTATACACTAACTTCCACCTCCGGTTGAGGAATTTGAGGCGGCATGTTTCCGGGGAATACCGGTGGCATTCCCGTATTCGCTAGGTTTATATTGTTTCCGGGAACCATTTGTGCAGCTTGTTGTACGGGTTGTTGCACATTTACATTTGCATGGGCATTTTTGATTCTTTCTATTTCTTCTTCACTGAGAACAAAAAGAGAGGGCAAATCCTCTCCATTGCCTTCGCTATGGAGCAATATAGAATTTTTTAAATCCGTTGCTTCGTTACCGGTGTGAAGGAATCTCTCATAGCGTACCTTATAATCAGACAACCAATCGATAGCACGCATAGGATAACAATATTGAATTGTGATAATGGACAATTCATGTGAACGAGTAACTGTTCGGTTAAAAATAACACTACCTTGCGCTGCTCCTCCCCCAAATTGTGCGCGAAAAGCGCTTTCCAATTTATCGGAAAAATGTTTAAGACTGATATTCCCCTCATCTGAAGGAATCGATACTAAAACCGTCTTCTGATTGATACTTGCCGGATTAAGAATCGGATCCAAATCGTTTTCATTATTGGGGACAGACATATTCATTTGATCTACATTCAACTTTAAGAAAACACCACTCTGACGGATAATCTTCGCTGCAAATTCTCTAATCGCATCATCATTTGAAAGTTGTTGTTGTAATTCTCTCAAAATATTTAACCCTAAAACTTTCCGTTCAGACCCCTCTAATTTGGTATTATGCTTTTCAACTACAATTTTCGAGAGAGTCGTGTCAAAAGCATCTTTAATATCATCTATATAAATACTTTCTACCAATTTATTGAAACTGATAAAGTCTTCTTCAGGCAAAATTTTAAGACGTAATTGCCGAGCAATATTGTGCATGTCCGTTTTATCAACCATCAAGTCTTTTTCAAATTCGACCATCAAGTCTTCCTCGCTGACCTCGATAACGGCACTTTTATAATCTTCCAAACCTCTATTTACTTTACGTTGTGCCCCTACCAATTTCTCTGTTTCTTCGATTGCATCATTTATCTTCGTAGCAAAAGCTGCAACGTCCGCATCCATTTTTGTCAACTCCAATAAGATTTTTGACGCAAGGTCTTTCGCAAACGGTAATGCAACCAAATCCGTTTTGGAAGTATAATAATTGGTAAGAATATCTTGATGTTCGACAAAACGATCTCTCCTCCTACCAAATGCAGTAGCAATTATTCCATGCCGTGCCCATTCGGCTACATTGGCTTGCCGGTCTTGATCGTATGCGTCATAATTCTCCCGTTCTTCAATTATCCTTGCTTCAAGTTCCTTCCCTATATCAGCTAAACGTTCGAGAAGTAATTTGGATATTTTTTGCAATTCAATAATAGACAACTCTCCTTCTTTCCATCTCACAAAAAACTCCTTTTCTATACGATTACGAATTTCTCTTGCCATATCCGGCATCGCTTTTCTTTTATCTTCAAAAAACTTCTCGACTCCACCATCCCGGAAATAACTCTTATAAAACTCTGACATAATAGTATCCAGTTCCTGCAAAGGGTCTTTCGTATTTCGAGCTTCAGCGGCATAATTAATCGCTTTATCATGCCAGAATTCATTAAATCGCTCATAGTCCGAATCCGTATCCAATATTTTCTCTTCCAGCTTTAAATGCGATTCGTCCAATTTCCATTCCCGCAAATTATCATTATTTAGAAAATCTCTGCGATAATCACGGTTTTTTTCCGCATTTATAAATCCTTGATTTTCCCTCCAATTATTATATTTGAACTGATAAAGCACACTTTCACCCACCGTATACGTGATGTGTTTAAGGATACGCAATTCCGGATACATCACTCGTTTGATACCGATGGAATTAACCTTCTTCGTACGCGCAACTGGGATTTGCTGATTCGCATCCATTATCCCAGTTTCGTCATACTCTAAGGCAAATGAATCCATATTTTCAAAATTATACGCCCGTAGAATATCGCCAAAATGTTTGTCATCCTCTTCATTTACGAAGAAAATACGAGCAAAAACATAATCACTGATGATTTTGGGTAACTCCTCAAGTGAATTAACAGTCATCCCATTCTCATTGACATTGCTATAAACCGTAATACCGTTGGCAACTCCTTTTATTTTATCATTATACAAATTAATAGGTCCCGTCCCCGTTACGTCTTGCGGACAAAACCTCCCCGCTTGCAGTGCGTTCAATTCATTGATGGCCGCATATCCATTGGGATAATAACGCCCTTTATCCATATTATTTTTCGGTAAATTGCGTTCCGGAATCATGGCGTATACTGTAATAATCGCATCCGGAAACGTTTTACGGGCCTGTACTATCGCATCGATAATGGAACCGGAACCTGTCCCTCCGCAAAGTCCGGCAAATATGTGGATATACTTTTTATTTGCATTGCCTGAAATCTGTTCGCAACGCCCATAAGCATCTGTCAAACAATTCACATAAGCCCGTGCATTAGCAGCAAAAAGAATTCTTCCGGCACGGCGCATCTGTCCGGCGGCTTGTCCTAACGAACCGATAGCTGTTTTCACGGTCTGCGCATTTTTTACAATTCCTTTTATCGCCGGATAACTATTGATATGATCCAAGATATAAGCAATATCAACTGCTTTGATATTCAAGAATTCCTTCCCTTCAAAAGAGGCATCTTGCCCCATTACGCGAAAATCAGGTCGTGGTCTTCCGTCTTTAGGCATCATTTCATCGGTAGAATCGACATACAACAATTGAACAGGTAATCGGTCGCGTTCAGCTTTTATCGGAAATTCTTCGAACATTCGCATCTTGAACGCACGCAAAATCTTACCTCCTGTTCCTCCTAATCCTACAAGGATATGGTTCCCATTTTTGAAATCTTTTATTTCCATGTTATTCCTATTTAAATTACTTTTATCTTCTTATTCTTGTATGGGGTATTCTGCGATTATGGGCAGGCATTCTCCGCGTGGTTCTTCTCATGCACCGTTCTTGTTTTTCTTGCTTCGCTATACTCCTAATCACCAATACCGCCCCCACAATCACAAAACCCAAACACCACAACAAACGGCGCATAATATAAAAACGCAGGAACGAACGGATTTCCGCTCCCATTACAATCGGTAGTTGCTGAGAGGTATACCCCGTAAATTCACCGCTATTGAAATAATGTTGAAGAATCGGGTATTCC
>CASDXG010000063.1 GCA_949285025.1 uncultured Bacteroides sp.
GATAGACCGCAACAGGATTCCGGAATAAACTTAGGGTATTATGAAGCTGACATTGACAGCCAGTGAAGCTGCATTGATATGCAAGCTGGCGCAAGACAGGCTATCGGACATCGTGGGCGAGGTCTTGATTGAGAATGACAAAGCAAACGACAACCAGCAGCGTTTTATTGCGAAGCTGTGCAAGAAACTAAAGAGGCAGATAAGGTATGATAAGGACAAACGAAGAGGAAAAGAAAAGAATAAGGGAAAGGCTGGCGGAGATAAGGGAACGGCTCCTGACGGAACCCATCCTGCTCAATCCGCAAGCGGACGCACTGATACGGGAAAGCAACGCATTGAATATAAGGCTTAAGATGTTGGGAGGATGAAACAAATTATCAATCTAAATATAGTAAAGAAATGAAAACAATTAAATTCAAGGTGACGGGAACAACGGCACTCATGCTGAACAACCCGCAGACGGTAAACCCGTTCAATGAGTATTCCAAATTGTTGAAGCCGCTTACAAGCAAGCGAACAAAGACAGAGGATGACTTGATGGAAATATCCCGAATCAAGTTCCTATCCTCCTTGTACGTTAACAACGGTGTTTACATCATCCCCGCACAGCATTTCGAGAAATCGGTTATAGAAGCCGCTAAGGAACGCAAGCTGGGCAAGAAATTCGAGCGCAGCTTCCGCATCTTCAACGACTGCCCGCTGGATTTCAAGGACAAGGACAAGACACCCGACCAGCTTTACGAGATTGGCATTTATGTAGATGTCCGTTCCGTTGGCATCAAGAACGTAAAGATAACCACCACTCGTGCCATCATCCCGGAATGGAGTTCTACGGTCGAGTGCTTTTACGATGAAACACAAATTGATGAGAAGGATATAAGCGAAATGTTCGCCATTTCCGGATTGAGGTATGGCATAGGTACATACCGCAGACTGTATGGGAAGTATGAGATTAAAAAGATGAAATAATGAAGTGCCGTGAAGCAAAGTAGAGTATAGTGAACAGAAGTTAAGTTTACAAGAGTAATGTCCATTATAGAAATCAGCAGTCTACAATACTTAACTTCAGTGAAGTAAACATTCAGGCACAACGGTTTATTGGGAGGTTCGATTCCTCCCGTGCCTCCAAGTTACAGTTAAGTCAAGAGTAGTATAGTCGACTTTAGACGAGTAGAGTACAGATTTTAAATAAAATAACATGAAACAAATAGAGATAGGCTCGGACGCATGGGTATCACTTTTGGGCGAGATTGCCGCCAACTATTCGGACGGCACATTGATACCCCACGAATGGCTAAGGCAGAAATTCGGTTTAAAGGAACTTTCGTTGGATGACTTCGATACAACCGAGGACTTCATCGAGGGGTTGAAGCGACAGCAATTCACCTACATGTCTATGATTGACAAGCTCCGCTGGCAGCTGCTGGAGGACGAGAAGATGTACATCAAGAACATTGTCGGAGACGGCTACCAAATCCTGCAACCAAAGGAGCAAACGAAGTACGGATATGACGAATTTATCCGCTCGGTAAAGAAAGCCATACGTGAATCGGATATGATTATGAACAACGTCCGCAGCGTGCCCCCCGAACAGCAACACAAGGACAACGACCTGCGGGCGAAATGTTCGATACTGAAACAGATGTTCAACGGAATAAAGGCAAACAGATGTGTATGAATAAACCGGACAGAATCATCGCCATAGACCCGGACGTTGACAAGTCGGGCGTCGCCGAGCTGCATGTCCCAACAAGGCGCATAGAAGCCATGGCATTGAGTTTCGCCAACCTGATGGACTACCTACAGCACGTAAAGGAAAACTTTGCTGGAAAGGGCGAAAGCGTAGTCGTGATAGTGGAAGCCGGCTGGATGAACGCGAGCAACTGGCACACCGGAAGGGTGCGCAGCATAGCCGCCGCGGCAAAGACGGGTCAGAACACGGGTCGCAACCACGAGGTAGCCCGAAAGATTGCCGAGATGTCAAGGCACTACGGGCTGGATACGATGGAGGTCAAGCCGCTGCGCAAAAGCTGGAAAGGCACGGACGGCAAGATAACGCACGAGGAGCTGTGCAAGCTTATGGAAGCAAGCGGGATAGCCCCTATGCTGATGCGGACTAATCAGGAAATGCGCGATAGCATCCTGCTTTCGCTTGTGTATTCGGGTATTCCGTTAAGGGTGAAGGCTGGAAAGATTTAACGGAAATAACGTTAACGGATTGTTGTTTATTTCACGGGAAACGTTATTTTTACAGCGATAATTAAATTTTATAACAGAGCATTATGGCAAACAAACGCATTAAAAGGATTATTCATGTCATATTCACGTCCTTTGACATACGTACGGATTGCCCGAAGGATGAAGAAATGGAAAGCCTTATGAAAAAGATACAGCGGCTTGAATATGACGATGTTACAAAAGGTAAGGAAAGGATGAGGAATGACTTCCTTGCCTTTAGGGAAGATTTTAGGAAAAGCGTGCTAACGGCTAAACGGAAAGTGGGAAAAGGAGGGTGTTTAGCGCAATGAGCAGGAAAGCGGAACAGAACAGAGTAGTCCACCAAGACAATCAGGTAGCTGTAGAACAGACTTCCATTTATGACGACAGCCTCTTGCCGCCAGCGGAAGAATTGTCTAAATTGAAAGAGCTCGACCCTGATATAATAAACTGGGTAAAAAAGCGCACAGAAATCGAACAAGACGCAAGGATAGAGTTCAATCAAGGGAAAATCCGGCTGATGAACAAAAACATGAAGCACGTGTTCATTGAGAATGTTATATGCATCTTGGCTGCATTCATAATAATTGTATCAGGCATATTATTCTCATCTTATTTCATCTATAAAGGATTAAACGTTGAAGGGACTATATTCGGAGGCTCTACTTTAGTGATAGCGGCTATGGTCCTTATCAGGTGGAGAAGTAATAAGGAAAAGGAATAGCATTCGTTAGATTTATAGGCTTACAAGCGGACAAAAGAAATTTTGCCCGCTTTTTTATTGGTTTTTCTTTGGCATTTCGAATTTGAGTTGTATCTTTGCGGTGTTCAACGCCAAGAACATGACATAAGAAAGTGATAAATGAGCATATTTTTATGTTCATTTGTAAGCGTACAATCTGCAAAGATATAAGGCTGTCAAATCCCATTGGATGCTCGTTATCACTAACGGTGTCGGTTCTTGGCGGAACGGGAGGCGATAGCCTTTCTTATTTAATAACTCAAATTTCGTTCAATGCCAAGAACCAACGAG
>CASDXG010000064.1 GCA_949285025.1 uncultured Bacteroides sp.
CATCATCTCGGAATCAGAGGCAACGCCCCAGTCATAAAGAAGTATGGCACTTGGGTTGAGCTTTGCCGGCGAATCCGCAAAATTCAGTACACGGTTGTTTGTGACAACGACCTTGACTTCATACTCTCCCATGTTTTTGAACAGCGGATCCTTGTAAATATTCACATATCCGTTTGTCATGTCGTAAAGTACGCAGCAGGCGTTGTAAAGCGCTCCTCCGGCGGCATTCCAGTATCCGGGTCCCTCGTCGCAGCCGCCGTCGTCGAAATAAACTGAGGTGAATGCGTCAAGCATCGGAAGACATTTTTTGACGATAACAGTTCTCGTTGAAGTGTCTTTTACCGTAAGCGCCGTTACTGTGAGTATGTTTGATACTATCCAAGGACACCAGTTGTTGACCGTGTTGCCTCTGACTCCTGCCCACCAGCATTTATCCCAGACATAAACGTCATTGAGGAAAGGTTTTATTATTCTTCTGTCGAGTTCGTACAGTATTCTGTCGTTTATCAGTGTGGTTACCTGATCAAATATGTCGTGGCAGAGATGATATGTAAACGCCAGTGAAGCCGCTGTCGTCGCAGAGAACAGATCTATGTAGTCGACATCTCCTTTGTAGGCGTACGGCAAACAGGTGTTTACTCCCTGTTTTCCGGGATTGTGTGCCGGTACCACCCATGTTGTCTCTTCAAGTATAAGCCACAGCACGTCTATGAGTTTGTCGGTGAATCTGCCTTTTCTTTCCACATATTCGGCTGTTGCAAGCGAAAGCAGCGCGTCTCTCCTCGGGAAAAACTTGCCTTCGTATATCGATCTGTTGCCGTCCCGTTTGAACATCATGTACTCGCTTGCGTAACAGATCGGCACTTCTTTCGTAAGCCATGATTCGGCTTTTGCTATAATTTTGGGGTAATGCTCTTCGTTGATTTTAAATCCCTGCGGTTTGTCTATGAAGAGTTTGAATTCCTCGTAAGGCAAAACTCTTCCGTTCAGATTGAAATTTTTCTCCTCAAAAATTCTTCTTCCCATAATCACTACCTCTTTAATTTTTTAACCTTAAAGGTTTAACTTATTATACCCGCCGTTTTCTGTCAATTCAAGATGTATTTTGCACAATTTATCCTCGTTTTTTTGTTGGAAATTAACTATTGATTTTTGTACCGGTATATGATATAATATTCTGGTAACACGAGGATGGAGGCATAGCTCAGCTGGTTAGAGTGCATGCTTGACATGCATGAGGTCACTGGTTCGATCCCAGTTGTCTCCACCATACAAATCGGTTGGAATCAAAGATTATTCCAACCGATTTTCGTTTTTTGTAGCCAAGTACTGACATTAAAAATAGTTGATACTAAATATCCCGGCGGAATCGATCTTACTTGTTTGAGAGATGCGGATTATTCGGATTATTACCAACCTATTTCGGTATACGCAAATCCATATCTATGCACGGAAGTAAGAATATTATTCCCAAAATTCACAATGTTTGACCCTTTTACTGTTCGAATATTGGATTTACTCGAAACAGCATATCAGTCTGCGTTAAAGAGAAAAACGAAAAATCCAAAACGTTAAGTTCTTAAAAAAACTCTACCTAAGTGCGAAATAATAGCAAAAAATCCACAATAATGCAATTAAGAACTTTTTAGTTATCCAAGGATTAATTACTTACGAGCAACTACTAATTACTATTACATACATTTTAGATACTTCCCTTCCATACAGAGTAAGTAAACAGTCAACTCAGCTGAATAATTGTATGAAATAATAAGCACAGTTTTGTCTTTCTCTTATTGACAAACGCTCCTCTATTTGCTATAATTAGAGCAAACAAAAAACAACAAGGAGATTTTTAAAATGAAAGTTGTATGCTTTGGTGAAATGATGCTTCGTCTCAGCCCTGTCGGCTATG
>CASDXG010000065.1 GCA_949285025.1 uncultured Bacteroides sp.
TCTGTAACGGTCGTCAATTTTTTATCTGAATTATATGTAAAGGTCGTAGTTCTTCCGAATAATGTTGTGATAGACTCAATATTATTGTCTGCATTGAATACCATTGTTTCACCGTAAGGTGCACTCAATTCGTATTTATTAGAGGAATTTTTGATAAGCTTATAATTTGTTCCCGCAGGCGCTGCATAATATTCAGAAAATATCGGACTTGTAGTTGTTCCCGTATTTTTATACTGTTTTACAAACTGCATCGCCTCTTTACCTATGCGTATGGAAACAGAATTTTCCAACATTTCATCAATACCCCATCTAGCGATAAGCGCTGCAGTAGACCACGCTTTCGCGATGTCTGCATCACTTGACGAAGAAGTAAGGGAGTTCATTACTTCTTTAGCCGCATAAACTGATACAACAAACGATGAAGCCTGTTCTGCGGTTCCGTTTCCTAAGCTTTCCTCCCAAGCCGTTCTTGGTGTCGCATCTATGGCATAATTGTGTCGCCACCCGTATCCGAGCCCACTATCCTTGTTTTCGTTTAGATTAGAATTGTAAATTCTATTAAAACTAAGCGTTTCACCTGCGGAAACATCTTGCGTTTCATAAACGTATGCTCCACTAAACATGTCCACCGGATCCTCAGAATAACGCTTAGGAGTCACAAAAGTCGGAAGGTAATTGTTTATGGTAGTATAAGTCGAAAAATTGGAGTTTATCGACGAATAGCTAGGAGCCGTGGAGATCTGGGTATATGTCGATTGAAAACTATAATTTCTCGGATATGCGGAGAATCCCCCGTTTTGAGTCGTCAAATTTCCAGATATCATCATTCCAGCGCGTGAATTAGAAAACACAACATATCCATACCCCTTCCAAGACCATGCATCAGGAACGCAGGTTCGATTCTTCGGGATTAAAATAAGTGGCGTGTCATCTTCTTCTCCAATGTCAGTAAATACAGCTTTTAAATTGTCCTTTTCCGCAGTTGCGTAACCAGTGAGAGAATCAACCTGCGAAGCATTTTTTAATATTATGAACGGGTTATTTCTAAGATTCGCATAATGGAAAATATTCGCTGTAGAAATCGCTTCTGCACCGTCCTGCAATTGCTGGATTACCCCATGTTCCATCGCACTTGCAAAAAAACTAGATAATCTAAATGCACTTTTTTCGTCGGCAGAATTCAATGTCGCCGATGTAGTACCTGACATTTGTAGCTTTACGTCGATATAAAACCCTTCCTCTTGGGCTATTTTACCCATCCTATGGACATATTGTGAATAACATGCATGTGCGTTGGCAATCGTCTGTCCTGATTTATATGTCTGAGCAAGCCATGTAAGCCCCATGACATTTAATCCTTCCGCAAGAAGGTCTTTTTGCGTGAGATTCAGATTACCATTTGTTACGATAAACTTTCCATCTGAATCAAAATTTCCTGATACGGATTTTGCGGCTGCAAATTTATCGGCATATATCCCCTGCCGTTTTGAAAGCAATGCACTTGCATCCGAATATCCGTATGCTATATTGTATACAAATGTA
>CASDXG010000066.1 GCA_949285025.1 uncultured Bacteroides sp.
TCTTGCAATTTTTTTATGATCGGAAATCGACATTTTTTCTGTTGATTTTTCTTATTTTTGTGAAAAATAAAGTTTTGAAAATCAGGAATATTTTTAAAACAAATTTGAGACTTTTAATCGTACTATAAGGAATTGAAATATCTACAAGGACGATGAAACAACAATATCGTTATTTCTTTTAATCGTACTATAAGGAATTGAAATTCTGGGTAACAACCGTATTAAACTTATTCCAAAGCTTTTAATCGTACTATAAGGAATTGAAATACATTAAAGGTAGGAGGGGCAGAAGATTCCCATTGGGCTTTTAATCGTACTATAAGGAATTGAAATGAATGTGATTTAAAAGAGAAACCTTTACACTTGGCTTTTAATCGTACTATAAGGAATTGAAATAGAATAGAAAATTTGATGAATAATGGCGACACTACTTTTAATCGTACTATAAGGAATTGAAATTGGTTATATTATCTTAATAAGGTTAGCTTTTTTGCTTTTAATCGTACTATAAGGAATTGAAATAAAGTATTGCCCAAATGCTTTCTTTATTCCTGAAGACTTTTAATCGTACTATAAGGAATTGAAATTATGGTGTATTTCTCATAATCCTGACGTGCCAGATGACTTTTAATCGTACTATAAGGAATTGAAATGATGCAATAAATAAGGGGGCTTTTGTTCTTGAAAGCTTTTAATCGTACTATAAGGAATTGAAATTTATATAAGTCTTCAGGAATAAAGAAAGCATTTGGGCTTTTAATCGTACTATAAGGAATTGAAATAGCCACTCATTCAAAGCAGTAGCAGTCATTTTGTCTTTTAATCGTACTATAAGGAATTGAAATACCAAAGAAGGTTGACGCCATTTCGAAACTTCTAAACTTTTAATCGTACTATAAGGAATTGAAATAAGAGCCTGCAATACCGGCAGCACCGGCAATCAGACTTTTAATCGTACTATAAGGAATTGAAATAAAATATTATCTACGACATGCGGATTAACTTTAACTTTTAATCGTACTATAAGGAATTGAAATACGTAAAACTTGCACGTTGCTCCGGCGTAGCAAATTCTTTTAATCGTACTATAAGGAATTGAAATCAGAAAACCGAATTGCAGGAAATAAGCAGTATCATCCTTTTAATCGTACTATAAGGAATTGAAATCCGTATTGGGCAACAGGAAGAACACCATGAAACAAACTTTTAATCGTACTATAAGGAATTGAAATTATTGTTGCCCTCTATAGTCCATGAAGAACCACAAGCTTTTAATCGTACTATAAGGAATTGAAATCACGGATGTCGGTGCACTTTCTTTTAAAATTGTCTTATCTTTTAATCGTACTATAAGGAATTGAAATTCTTATTATGCTGCGGTTTGGAGACATACGGAATTAAACTTTTAATCGTACTATAAGGAATTGAAATACGTAAATACCATTTACAAATAATTCAAACTCCTTACTTTTAATCGTACTATAAGGAATTGAAATAGAGCCGTTAACATAATTCGCAACGTAGTCCGAACACTTTTAATCGTACTATAAGGAATTGAAATAGCACAAAAAGATATTGCCCAACAAAATAATGATTACTTTTAATCGTACTATAAGGAATTGAAATAAGTTCCCAGCCTGTTACTCCCTCTCCACTTGGTAACTTTTAATCGTACTATAAGGAATTGAAATCAATTAAATGTACCTAATACCGCTTCTCGTTCTGCTTTTAATCGTACTATAAGGAATTGAAATACCTTTAATGTCGATTATTTGAAAGGTACTGATGACTTTTAATCGTACTATAAGGAATTGAAATGCATTTGCAGAAGTATTGAAAAACCTATTAGAAAGATGGACAAATATCAGTTGAAATATTTTTCTAATTTTTTTATCATCATGCCCAGACAAAATACAACAACATGGTCGTTTTCTTGTATGACTGTATTACCTGTTACAAGAACACCTTCTCCGTTTCGTATGAGACCTCCGATGGTTGCACCTTTGGGCAGTCCGATATCTTTGACAGGTGCTTTTGTTATGCGGGCATTTTTTTTGACGGTAAATTCGGCAACATCGGCATTCGCGAAAGTCAGACATTTTACGTTAGAGACATCTGCGTCAAGCATCATTTGATAGATGTGGCTGGCTGCAATGAATTTCTTGTTAATTACGGTGTCAATATCTAAGCTTTCTGCCATGCTGATATAATCAATGTTTTCTACTTCGGCAACAGTTTTGCTTACTCCCATTCGTTTGGCTGCCAGACAGGCCAGTATATTAGTTTCCGAATTTCCCGTAAGAGCCACAAATGCTTCAGTGTTTTTGATACCTTCTTCCAGTAAAAGCTCGATATCCCGTCCGTCACCGTTAATGATCATGACCTTATTGTCGACCAGTTCGGTCAGGCGGTTGCAACGGTTGAAATCGTTCTCAATAATTTTTGTTTGCATATATTCCGGCATGTACTGTACGGTACGTACGGCAATACGACTGCCTCCCATAATCATTACATTGCGTATGTCTGCATCGTTCTCTTTGCCGGCTATTTTACGGATATAAGGAATATATTTTTTTGTTGTGGTAAAATATACCACATCGTTTAAACGTATATTATCATCTCCTCGTGGTATGATGGTTGTGTTTCCTCTTTTTATAGCTACGAGGTGGAATGGAATATTTTGACTGCCGAGTTCATATAAAGGGGTGTTCAGTATTTCGGCTTTTTCATTCATTTTTGTTCCCAATAAAATCAGGGCTCCTCCTGCGAATTCCCACCACTGTCTTATCCAACTCATTTTGACGGAGTCTACAATTTCTTTTGCGGCAAGCATTTCCGGATAGATAAGAGATTGGACACCCAGTTGCGAGAAGAATTCTTTGTGCTTCGGTAAAAGATATTCGTGATTGTCGATTCTTGCTACCGTCTTTTTGGCTCCCAGATTATTTGCGAGCATACAGGCAGTCATATTTCTGCTTTCATCGGGAGTGACGGCGATAAAAAGGTCGGCTCCGGAGACCCCTGCATTTTTTAATCCTGAGATAGATGTTGGGGAAACATTTATTGTCATTAAGTCGAAGTTATTGCCCATTTTGCTTAAGCGTTCTTCGTTTTCGTCCATCAGAATGATATCTTGTTTTTCTCCGGACAGCAACTTTGCCAAATGTGTCCCCACAGCTCCGGCGCCTGCTATAATGATTTTCATATTTATTTTTCAGACTTTGTTAGTTGTATTATCGTTTGATAAATCGTTTTGCTATCAATTCCGCAAATGGCATACAGGTCTTTTACCGGGCCGTGCTGGATGAATTTATCCGGAATTCCCAGTCGCTTTATTTGTGGATTATATCCGTTGTCGGACATAAATTCAAGTATGGCACTTCCCATACCGCCTTTTAGTACGCCGTCTTCCACTGTGATGATTTTCTTATACTGCTTTCCTATCTCGTGAAGCATCTCTTCATCCAATGGCTTTAAGAAGCGCAAGTCATAATGTGCGAAGCGCATGTCTGTATCTTTCTCTGCACGTTCTATTGCTTTTGATGCCGCATTTCCGATAGGTCCCAGTGTGATGACTGCTAAGGCATTGCCGTCTTTCAATTTCCTTCCCGTTCCTATCGGGACAGGTTCGAGCGGGCATTCCCAGTCAATTAACACACCTCTTCCGCGTGGATAACGGATAACAAATGGACCTTGCTCGGGGAGTTGTGCCGTATACATGAGCTTTCTAAGTTCATGTTCGTCGAAAGGAGATGCAATGATCAGGTTGGGGATTGGACGGAGATAAGCTAAATCGAACACTCCGTGATGGGTCGGTCCATCTTCTCCCACCAGGCCGGCGCGGTCAAGACACATGACTACGTTTAATTTCTGGATTGCCACATCGTGGATAATGTTGTCGTATGCTCGTTGCATAAACGAGGAATAGATGTTACAAAAAGGAACGAACCCTTCTTTTGCCATTCCTCCGGAGAAGGTTATGGCATGTCCTTCGGCGATACCCACATCGAATGTCCTGTCGGGGAATGCCTTCATTAGAATATTCATTGAACAGCCTGTGGGCATGGCCGGAGTTACGCCGATTATTTTGTCGTTTTGTTTGGCTAATTCCAACAGCGTATTTCCGAATACATCCTGGAATAAAGGAGGCATATTTGTCGTATCTTTTAATATGCGTTCTCCTGTTTCTTTATTGAAGATGCCCGGAGCATGCCATATTGTGGCTGCCTTTTCTGCAGGAGCGAACCCTTTCCCTTTTATTGTATGGATGTGCAGGAGTTTCGGTCCTTTCATGTCCTTTATGTCTTTTAATACTTTTATTAGAGACAGGACATCGTGTCCGTTTATGGGTCCAAAGTAGCGGATGTTCATGCCTTCGAAGATGTTTTGCTGCTGCATGAGCATCGATTTCAGGCTGTTGTTGAAGCGTATCAGACTTTTTCTGCGCTCTTCGTTCAAGATTCCCCACTGATGAAATTTCTGTGAAACCTTATATCTTAGCTTATTATATCGTTCCGAAGTCTGCAGGTTCAGCAGGTATTGTTTCATGCCTCCCACACTCCGGTCAATAGCCATATTGTTGTCGTTTAATATAATCAGCAGGTTGTTGGGGGTTGATGAGGCGTTGTTTAATCCTTCAAAGGCTAATCCTCCGCTCATCGCGCCGTCTCCTATTACAGCCACAACCTGTCTGTCGTATTCTTTTTTTTGTGAGGCGGCTACAGCCATGCCGAGAGCTGCGGAAATCGAGTTTGAAGCATGGCCGCATGTGAAGGTATCGTATTCGCTTTCGGCGGGCGAAGGGAACGGGCATAATCCGTTTAGCTTGCGGTTTGTACAGAAAAGATCTCTCCTTCCTGTCAGTATCTTATGGGCATAAGCTTGATGACCTACGTCCCAAACTATGCGGTCGTAGGGAGTATTGAATATATAATGAAGCGCAACGGTCAGTTCGATTACTCCTAAGTTTGAGCCTAAATGTCCCGGATTGCGAGATAATTCGTCAATGATTTTTTGCCTTAATTCATTGCATATCTCGGGCAAATCTTCCGGAGGAAGGCATTTCAAATCTTTAGGACTATCGATTTTGTTCAATAATTCATAAGATATTTTTGGTTCCATCCAACTTTATCAAACATTGATTCTGCAAAAATAGGGAAAATAACCTTATTGTGTTTACATTTGTATGCAAATATTACTTTATGAATTTTCGTACAGAAGTTGAGTTACCCATTGGGAGATATGAAATACGTCACGCTGACAAACTGATGTTATGGGGCTCTTGTTTTACCAACAGTATCGGGGCGTTGTTGTCTGACGCTAAGTTTACGTGTGATATAAATCCGTTTGGAGTGCTGTATAATCCGATGTCGATTGCAGAAGGAATACGGGAGTTGTTGGAGCGGTACAGGTACGACGAAAAGGATTTGATGTGTGAAAATGGCCAATGGTTTAGCCTGATGCATCATAGCACTTATTCTTCTTCGGATAAGGGAGCTTGTTTGAATCTGATCAATGCCCGGTTAAATGGTGGAGCCGATTTTCTGAAATCGGCCGACTGGTTGTTGATTACGTGGGGAACGGCGCGCATTTATGAATGGAAAGCTGATGGACGTATCGTTGGGAATTGTCATAAATTGCCGGAGCGTCTTTTTAACCGCCGGTTGCTTTCTGCTGAAGAAATAGTGGAAACGTACCGTTGTTTGTTGCAGAAGCTGCGGGAATATAACCCGAAACTTCAGGTCCTTTTTACGGTAAGCCCGATACGTCATGTACGTGACGGCATGCATGGCAATCAGATCAGCAAGGCTATTCTGTTGCTTGCGGCAGAACGTTTATGCGGTTTGTTGCCTTATTGTCATTATTTCCCTTCTTATGAAATTATGATGGATGAGCTGCGTGATTATCGGTTTTATGCCGATGATATGCTGCATCCCGGTTCGTTGGCGGTAAATTATATATGGGAATGTTTCAAGAAGGTTTGTTTTTCTGATAATACACTTCGCATTATTCAGGAATTAGATGGTTTGAAAAAAGCGTTGGAGCACCGCCCGTTTCACCCCGATTCGGATGCATATAAAACATTCTTGCGTCAAAATCTGTTAAAGATTAGAAATCTAAAGGAAAAATTCCCGTACTTAGACGTGCGAAAAGAAGAAATGTTATGTCAAGTTCGATTGAAGAAATAGTTGCATTGTTGGGCGCAGAGCGGGTAGGCAATCGTTCTGCGCGGATTGATTGGATACTTACAGACAGCCGGTCATTGTGCTTTCCTGAGGAAACGCTGTTCTTTGCGTTGAAAACGAAACGGAATGACGGGCACAAATATATCCCGGAATTGTACGCACGCGGTGTATACAATTTTGTGGTAACCGAGATTCCGAAAGAATGCCGTTCGTTTCCGGATGCGAATTTTCTGAAGGTCTCCGATCCATTGAAGGCTTTACAACGTTTGGCAACAAAGCATCGTGAGTGTTTCCAAGTGCCGGTGGTGGGAATAACAGGAAGCAACGGAAAGACAATTGTAAAGGAATGGTTGTATCAGATATTGAGCCCGGATCGTATAATTACGCGTTCCCCCCGCAGTTATAATTCGCAAATTGGTGTCCCATTGTCGGTATGGTTGATGAATGAACATACGGAATTGGGAATATTTGAAGCCGGCATTTCTGAAATGGGAGAGATGGAAGCGCTGGAACCAATTATACAGCCTACCATCGGTGTGCTGACGAACATTGGGGGTGCCCATCAGGAAAATTTCCCTTCGCTGCAGGATAAGTGTATGGAGAAGCTGCAGTTGTTTAAGAACTGCGATGTTGTGATATACAACGGGGATAATGAATTGATAAGCAGTTGCGTGTCGAAATCTTTGTTTACTGCCCGTGAAATAGCATGGTCTATGAAGGACGCTGAACGTCCGCTCTTCATAGAGAGCATAAATAAAGACGGACAAGGAACAACCATAAAGTATCGTTATTTGGGCTTTTTCAAGGAATACCGTATCCCTTTTATCGATGATGCGTCTATTGAAAACTCGCTGCACTGTCTGGCTGTCGCGTTATATCTGATGGTTTCTCCCGAAGTGATAGCAGAACGTATGGCTCATTTGGAAACCATAGCCATGCGTCTGGAGGTGAAAGAAGGGAAGAACGGTTGTGTTCTGATAAACGACAGTTATAATTCAGACTATGCATCGCTGGACATCGCGCTGGATTTTATGGCACGGCGTAGCGAGGATAAGCAGAGAAAACGTACGCTGATACTGTCGGATATATTGGAGAGCGGACAGTCTGCCAAATTCCTTTATCGTCAGGTTGCCGAATTGGTTCATAGCAGAGGCGTTGATCGGATAATAGGAGTGGGTGAGGACATTTCAGCTGCGGCGTCGCGTTTCGACATGGAGAAATGTTTTTTCCGTACAACATCGGAATTGATAAAATCCGGGTTGCTTGCCACTTTGCGCGATGAAGTCGTTCTTATCAAGGGAGCCCGTGCTTTTCATTTCGATGAATTGACCGACTTGCTGGAACTGAAAGTGCATGAAACAATTCTGGAAATTAACCTGAATGCGTTAATCGACAATTTGAATTATTACAGGAATAAGCTGAAACCCGCAACCAAAATGGTATGTATGGTAAAAGCATCGGCTTATGGTGCCGGATCGTTTGAGATAGCCAAGACACTGGAAGACCATCGGGTAGATTATTTAGCTGTTGCTGTTGCTGATGAAGGGGCGGATTTACGCAAGGCCGGCATCACCAGTTCTATTATTATAATGAATCCTGAAACGACAACATTCCGTACAATGTTCGATTATAAGCTGGAGCCGGAGGTTTACAGTTTCCGTTTGTTGGAAGAACTTATTAAACATGCCGAACGTGAAGGCGTGACGAATTTTCCGATTCATGTAAAAATCGATACGGGAATGCACCGTTTAGGTTTTGCTCCGAATGAGATTCCCCGACTGATAGAATGCCTGAAACGGCAGAATGCCGTGATTCCCCGTTCTATATTTTCCCATTTGGTAGGGAGTGATGCCGAGCGTTTTGATGCGTTTACAAGGCGGCAGATAGAGACCTTTGAATCTGCTTCTGCCATGTTTCAATCGGCTTTTGAGCATAAAATCCTGCGACATATTTGTAATACGGCCGGCATAGAACGTTATCCGGGTGCTCAGTTTGAAATGGTAAGATTGGGAATCGGCTTATATGGTGTCGAGCCGTTTACAAACAAAATGTTGCATAATGTAACGACTCTGAAAACCACGATCCTGCAAATACATAATGTCCCGGCCGACGAAACTGTGGGATACAGTAGGAAGGGAATCTTATCTCGTGATTCACGCATAGCATCGATACCGATAGGATATGCAGACGGGTTGAACCGTCATTTGGGGAACGGACGGGGATATTGTCTGGTAAACGGACAAAAAGCACCTTATGTGGGGAATATCTGTATGGATGTCTGTATGATAGATGTAACGGATATAGACTGTAAAGAAGGTGATAAAGTGACGGTATTCGGTGATGATCTTCCGGTAACAGTATTGGCCGATTGGCTGGATACGATTCCCTATGAGATTCTTACCGGCGTATCCAATCGGGTAAAGCGCGTATATTTTCAGGATTGATATCCGGTTAATAAATAAAATGCCCCGTTGTCCTTTCATAAACAACGGGGCATTTTTATTAGGATTTCACCATCTGTTCCTAATCTCTTTGGAACAGTGTGCTCTGATTAATTTCTTGTGGAACATAGTCTGCTTGGAAGAATCGGCTGGCGCGTAATAAGTGACGCCATATGCTGACGAGTTCTTGTGATTCCTGCAAGATGTTTAAGTATACTAAAGATACTTGTAAGCGGGTGCTGTCGCTTTCTTGCATTCTGTTCATTTGTTGTTTTCTCATGGCGGAGATCTTGTTTTTCAGCTCATCGCCTTTCGTGAGAATATTGTCCGCATCGCCGTAATTGTCATTGATGATTGTTTCTTTTGTTTGTTCCATCAGCGAACACAATTCTTTTCGTATCGGTAGAAACTCATCGATGCACTCTTTTGATATCGGATTGAAGTTGTTGTCGACATGTTCTTTACACGGTTCACATATACGTTTCAAGCAGTAAAGCATCTCTTCGCAGCTGTTGCTTCCCAAGTGGAACCAGGTATTTTTTTCAATAGCAATGGTTGTGGGGACGCGGCGTAAGCCCAGCAATTCTTTCCGGCGCCGTTTTTTCAACATCTTTTTCTGGTCGTCGATGGCATTCATGTCCTTGCGCAACATTCGTAAATCTTCGTTGATAAATCCGTCTGTAATCTGAGAAAATGCTTTTTCAGCGAAATCGATTGAGTCGGTCAGCGTTTCTTTTACGTGTAAGCGAAGCAGGCTTAATATCTCATTTTTATCGCGGCTTGCCATCATACGTTTGAATGTATCGTCCTGTTGTTCTGTTTTTTCTTTTTTACTGTATTTGATATTGCTGCGCACCAATAATATTACGGCAATAACGGTAAAGGCTAACATTCCTACAAAACTTGTATAGAACATGACAAATGTGACCAATGCGCACACCGTAAATGCCACGAATGCGGTAACAAACCATCCGCCAATGACAGAAAGCACGCCGGTGATACGGTAAACAGCGCTTTCTCTGCTCCATGCACGGTCGGCCAATGATGAGCCCATTGCTACGATGAATGTTACGTAAGTTGTAGAAAGAGGCAGTTTCATGTTGGTACCCATGATGATGAGTAATCCTGATAATACCAGATTGACGGAAGCACGGACCATGTCGAATGCTGCTCCATCGGCCAGGATGATTTCATCTTTATTGAAACGGCTGTCGATCCAGCGGCGTGTCTTTTCCGGAATGACGCGCTTGAGAAAGTCATTTATATTGTTGGCACGCCTTACAATAGAGCGGGCGATAGGGGAAGAACCAAACATTTCGTCGCCTTCTTCTTGTCTGGCCAATTCGACAGAAGTCTTGATAACGTTCTTTGCTTTTTTGGAAGTGGCTAATGCATAAACCATCACACATCCGGATAGGAATAAGAAGATTATCGGTGTTTTAGCCGATGACATCAACGAGCTCATCATGAAGTCGTAGATGCTTGTGCCGTTAGCATTGGCAATGTAATCGGTGTATGCGGAGAATCCGGCCAAAGGAACGCCGATGAAGTTAACCAGGTCGTTGCCGGCAAATGCCAAAGCTAATGAGAATGTTCCTAATAAGACGATGATTTTAAATACATTTACCTTGCACCAGTGGAGTATTTGCATCAATAAAGTGAAGAAAACAAAACAGCCTATTACTAATATAGTTGTATTTTGTTGAATCCACTCCAGTGATTCCGGTGTCATGAAAGGGGCGGTTTTTAGTCCTTTTATCAGAATGAAGTATGAAAGAGATGTAACTGCAATGCCTCCGAAAATTCCGATTGTCCAAGATAAGTGTTTCTTGTAGTTGAATCCGAATATTAATCGGGAAAGGTATTGAACGACTGTTCCTGCAATAAATGCAATGGCAACCGAGAGGAAAATACCCATAATAACAGATAGGGCCTTTTCAGTGTTCATCAGATCGGCTAATGTCAATAAGCCGGTTTCGTCTCCGATAATTTTCAAAAGAGCGAGAATGAATGTACCTCCTAACAGCTCGAATACCATTGATACTGTCGTAGAAGTGGGGAGTCCCAACGTATTGAATACATCAAGCAGTACCACATCTGTGACCATGACAGCCAGCAAGATGCACATGATTTCGTAGAAATTGAAGTTGACCGGCTGGAAAATTCCATGACGGGCGATGTCCATCATTCCATTACTTAACATGGCTCCAGCGAAAACGCCGACAGATGCAACTATGATAATAGTTTTGAATTTAGCGACTTTTGCCCCTACAGCGGAATTCATAAAGTTTACAGCGTCATTACTTACGCCGACAAGTAGGTCGAATATCGCCAACATGAAAAGGAAAATAACGATTCCTAAATAAATTGTTTCCATATAATTGTTATAGAATATTTTACGGTTGCAAAACTATTTCTCTTATATTATAATGGAATGTCATATATGTTACATTTATGTTACAAGGGCGGGGTGGTATAAAGGAGTGATAATAAATGTAATTTATTTGCACATCTGTGCAACTATTTCGGTTGAATATCGTAAATTTGTAACCAAATATCAAAAAAATAAAACCATGTCAGAATCAAAAAGAATAAAAACAGCACTGGTTTCGGTTTATCATAAAGATGGTTTGGATGAGATTATTTCCAAATTACATGCCGAAGGGGTAGAATTTCTTTCTACAGGAGGGACAAGACAGTTTATCGAATCTTTAGGATTTCCCTGTCGTGCCGTGGAAGATTTGACAAGTTATCCATCTATTTTGGGCGGGCGAGTAAAAACGTTGCATCCGAAGATTTTTGGAGGAATTCTTTGTCGTCGTGAATTGGAACAGGATATCCAGCAGATAGGGAAATATGATATTCCTGAGATTGATTTGGTTATTGTTGATTTATATCCGTTTGAGGATACGGTTGCATCGGGTGCTGATGAACAGGCTGTGATAGAAAAAATCGATATAGGCGGCATTTCATTGATACGTGCGGCTGCAAAAAATTATAAAGATGTAGTGATTGTGGCAAGTAAGGCTCAGTATAAACCTTTTCTTGATATATTGACGGAAAAAGGAGCCAATACGACACTTACCGAGCGTCGTTGGTTTGCCAAAGAAGCTTTCGCCGTATCATCGTACTATGACACGGCTATATTCAATTATTTTGATGGGGAAGATAATTCGGCATTCCGCTGCGCGGTGAATGAACAGAAAACTTTGCGTTATGGAGAAAACCCCCATCAAAAAGGATATTTTTACGGTGCATTAGATAAAATGTTCGATCAGATACATGGAAAGGAGATATCATACAATAATTTGTTGGACATTAATGCTGCTATCGAACTGATTGATGAGTTTAAAGGAGAGACGACTTTTGCAATCTTGAAACATAATAATGCCTGCGGATTGGCTTCGCGTCCGACTCTGCTTGAGGCGTGGAAGGACGCTTTGGCCGGCGATCCGGTTTCAGCTTTCGGAGGAGTATTGGTGACAAATGCCGTGGTCGACCGGCAAACAGCTGAGGAAATCAATAAACTTTTCTTTGAAGTAATTATAGCTCCTGACTATGACGTTGACGCATTGGAAGTGCTTACGCAGAAGAAAAACCGGATAATATTGGTTCGGAAAGATGAAGTGTTGCCTCAGAAACAGTTCCGTTCATTGCTTAACGGAGTGTTGGTTCAGGATAAAGATGTGCGGGTTGAGAGCCGGGATGATTTGAAGGTTGTAACGGAAAAGGTGCCGACTGATGCAGAAATTGATGACATGCTTTTTGCAAATAAGATAGTAAAAAACAGCAAAAGCAATTCGATCGTTTTAGCAAAAGGCAAGCAGCTTTTTGCAAGTGGAGTGGGACAGACTTCACGTGTGGATGCATTGAAACAGGCAATAGAGAAGGCAAAATCATTTAACTTTGATTTAAATGGAGCTGTAATGGCGAGTGATGCTTATTTCCCCTTCCCCGATTGTGTGGAGATTGCGGATAAGGAAGGCATTAAAGCAGTCATTCAACCCGGTGGCTCAATTAGAGATAATTTGACTTTTGACTATTGTAATGAACATGGTGTTGCGATGGTCCTGACAGGGATTCGTCATTTTAAACATTAATCGACAGGATTGGATAATGGGGTTGTTTTCTTTTACTCAAGAAATAGCGATGGACCTTGGCACGGCCAATACCATCATATTAAATAATGGAAAGATTGTTGTGGATGAACCTTCGGTTGTTGCCCTTGACCGCCGTACCGACAAAATGATAGCGGTTGGCGAGCGGGCAAAATTGATGTACGAGAAAGAAAATCCGAACATCCGTACGGTTCGTCCTCTGCGTGATGGCGTGATAGCCGATTTCAACGCATGTGAGCAAATGATGCGTGGGTTGATTAAGAAGGTCAATATGGGACATCGTTTCTTTACGCCTTCTTTGCGTATGGTAATCGGCGTACCCTCCGGTAGTACGGAAGTCGAACTTCGTGCCGTTCGCGACAGTGCAGAGCATGCCGGAGGCCGTGATGTATATCTGATTTTCGAACCGATGGCGGCAGCCATCGGTATCGGACTGGATGTTGAGGCGCCGGAAGGGAACATGGTTGTCGATATCGGCGGAGGTTCGACTGAAATCGCTGTGATTTCTTTGGGCGGGATTGTTTCGAATAACTCTATCCGCATTGCAGGAGATGATCTTACTGCAGACATTCAGGAATACATGAGTCGTCAGCATAATGTAAAGGTAAGTGAGCGTATGGCCGAGCGTATAAAAATATATGTCGGTGCGGCATTGACAGATTTGGGCGAAGATGCTCCGGAGGATTATATTGTAAGAGGGCCGAACCGGATAACGGCTTTGCCTATGGAAGTGCCGGTATGTTATCAGGAAATTGCTCATTGCCTGGAGAAGAGTATTGCGAAAATAGAAACGGCCATTTTGAGCGCTCTGGAAAATACGCCGCCCGAGTTGTATGCGGATATTGTAAGTAATGGTATTTATCTTGCAGGTGGAGGGGCATTGTTACGCGGATTGGATCGTCGTCTGGCCGATAAAATCAATATTCCTTTCCATATTGCGGAAGATCCGTTGCTGAGTGTTGCAAAAGGTACAGGGATTGCGCTGAAGAATGTAGACCGCTTTTCTTTCCTGATGCGGTAATCATGAATAAATATTCGGGGACCGATAGGTGGGTTTGACGGTAAATAGTTCTGCCCAACCCATAATATCGGTGCCTTTTCTTAATTCTATTTCCGGTTGCGACATGCGTAATTTGTTGAATCTTTTATTGAAATACGATTATTGTCTGCTCTTTCTTTTATTGGAAATAGCAGGCTTTTTATTGTTATTTCGGTTTAATAGTTATCAGGGGAGTGTCTTTTTCACATCAGCCAACCGTGTGTTTGGAGCCGTATATGATGTTGTGAAAGAGACTACGGCGTATTTCGGTTTACGAACAGTCAACAAACGTTTGGTAGAACAAAATACAGAACTTTTTCTGCAGGTAGAGCAACTTACGGAAGAATTGAAGAGATATACTGCCGATACTACGCTTATCGGAGAGCTACGATCGAATGCTTTACGGTCGTATACGCTATATGATGCAGAAGTTGTTAACAATAGTGTGACTCATAAGGATAATTATATTACGATAAATAAAGGTGAGATTGACGGGATCCGTCCGGAAATGGGAGTAATTGGCGGGAATGGTATTGTAGGGATTGTCTATAAAACATCGCCTCACTATGCGCTTGTACTGTCTGTTTTAAACTCGAAAAGTAGTATAAGTTGTAAGATTCAGCGTACGGAGTATCTGGGGCTTTTGAAATGGGAAGGCGGATCTTCTCATCATGCTCTGCTGACAGATATGCCGCGACATTCGGAGTTTATGTTAGGAGATACGGTTGTTACGAGCGGGTATAGCGCAGTTTTCCCCGGAGATATCCCGGTAGGGGTTGTAGAAGAGATAGCAGATAGTGAGGATGCACTGTCGTATATATTGAAAATTAGATTGTTTACCGATTTCGCTCGTTTGAATGATGTCCGTGTGATTTCGGCGTCGGGCAGGGAAGAACAAGTGGAGTTGGAACGTCATATAGCTGAAATAGAAGTGGAATGATATTAGTATATCGTTTAGGATGGTTTCTCGGTTTAGTGCTTTGTCAGGTGCTTATATTTAATCATATTCATATATCTGAATATGCTACGCCGGTTCTTTATGTTTATTTCCTCTTTTCTTTGAATGCAGCCATTGGGAGGAAAGCTCTTCTCTTATGGGCGTTTTTTTTAGGGCTTGCTGTAGATGTCTTCAGTAATACGCCCGGAGTGAATGCGTGTGCTTGTACGTTGTTTGCTTTTTTCAGGCCGTTTATATTGCGCACACAGACTGTTCGTGATATGATTGACGATTTTTCTCCGGGTATTTCGACAATGGGATTCTCACATTATCTGCGTTATGTACTGATAGGAACGTTTATTCTTGTAGGAATGATACAGCTGATAGAGACTTTTTCTTTCTTGCGTTGGGAGTCTCTTTGCCTGAAGATATTGATCGGTATCCTTGTTTCCGTAGTAGGCATATTATGTATTGATTCGATGAGGAGGAAGAAATAGTGGAACGGAATTTTCGTTTTGAAAAAAGGAAATATGTTATTATTGGAATAGTCTTCGGTGTCGCTTTACTGTTTATTATACGTCTGTTTTCATTGCAGATATTAAGCGACGATTATAAACAGCATGCAGACAGCAATGCTTTTTTGAAACGTGTGCGCTATCCGGGCAGAGGGCTTATTTACGACCGGAATGATAAATTGCTTGTGTATAATCAGGCTGCTTATGACATTACGGTGGTTATGAAGGAAGTAACGGATCTTGATACGCTTGATCTGTGCAATGCATTGGATATTGACATCGATTTCTTTCGCAAACGTATCAGGGAAATAAAAGACCGCCGCTCGAATCCCGGTTATTCTCCTTATACAAATCAAGTATTTCTTACCCAGCTTTCTGCAGAAGAGTGCGCGCTTTTTCAGGAAAAGCTCTTCCGTTTTCCGGGATTTTATATACAGAAACGTACGATTCGCCAATATGCATACGATGCAGGAGCCCACGTGTTGGGTGATGTGGCCGAAGCCTCTAAATCCGATTTAGAGGCTGATGAGTATTATCTGCCGGGAGATTTTATCGGGAAGTTGGGGGTTGAACAGGCCTATGAAAAGCAGTTGAGGGGGAAAAAAGGAGTAGAAATCTTATTAAGGGATGCGTACGGACGGATACAGGGTAACTACATGAATGGAAAGTTAGACGAGAAACCGGAACAGGGAAAGAATCTGACACTGGGACTTGATATAGAACTTCAGATGCTCGGAGAGCGGTTGTTGGAGGGGAAGATAGGAAGTATTGTAGCCATTGAACCGTCTACCGGAGAAGTTCTTTGCATGGTTTCTTCGCCGGCTTACAGTCCTCGACTGATGGCCGGGAGAAGTCGGGGTAAAAATCACCTGTTGTTGTCGAAAGACCCGTGGAAACCTTTATTGAATCGTGCGATTATGGGTACCTATCCGCCGGGGTCGACTTTCAAAACCACGCAGGCTTTGACTTTTTTACAAGAGGGTATCATTGTGCCTTCTACATTATATTCTTGTGTAGGAGGCTTTTCATATAGAGGATTGCATGTAGGTTGTCATGGACATCCGTCGCCGTTACCGCTCATTCCGGCCATCGCGACTTCTTGTAACGGTTACTTCTGTTGGGGATTATATCACATGATTGGTGCGCGGAAAAAGTATGGTTCTGTTCAGAAAGCCATGAATACGTGGCGGGATTATATGGTTTCTATGGGATTCGGATATGCGTTGGGGGTAGATTTGCCCGGAGAAAAACGTGGAATGATTCCCAATGCCGAATATTACGACCGGGCTTACAGGCACTCATGGAACGGGCTGACAATTATCAGTATTGCGATTGGGCAGGGAGAGGTGACGGCAACTCCTCTTCAGATTGCCAATTTGGGTGCTACAATTGCCAATCGCGGATATTTCATTACCCCGCATGTGGTAAAGGAAATTGAAGGAGAGGATGTTGACAGTATTTATAGAACAAGGCGTTATACAAAAGTAGATAAGACACATTACGAGGAAGTTGTGAGCGGAATGCGTGCGGCCGTGACCGGAGGAACGTGCCGGCTTGCAAATCTTCCGGATATAGAGGTTTGCGGAAAGACCGGGACGGCGCAGAACTTGGGGCGGGATCATTCGGCGTTCATGGGCTTTGCTCCGATGAACAATCCTAAAATAGCGATTGCGGTTTATGTGGAAAACGGAGGATGGGGGGCTACGTATGGTGTTCCTATCGGGCGGCTGATGATAGAAAAGTATCTGACCGGTACGCTGACTCCTGAGGATGAAGAGCTGGCAACAGACATTCAAAACAGAAGAATTGACTATGGTGGGAAGGAAAGATAATGTGGTGAAAAGACTGGATTGGTGGACTGTTGGTCTGTATCTTATTCTGGTCTTACTGGGATGGCTCAGCATCTGTGGGGCAAGTTACGATTATGGTTTGCCGGACTTCTTCGATTGGGGAACCAGAGCGGGCAAACAGTTGATGTGGATTGGGTGCTCTTTTTTATTGATTTTTGTTTTGTTAACGCTCGATGCCCGCATATACGATACGTATGCTTACTTGTTTTTCGGCATCATGATGCTCGTTCTTTTGGGTATGGTATTTAACCCGGTTGACATAAAGGGCTCGCACTCTTGGATTGTTTTAGGGCCGGTCAGCCTGCAACCGGCAGAGTTTGCCAAATTTACAACGGCGTTGGCATTGGCCAAATTTATGGGGGAATATACTTTTTCGCTGGAACGCACCCGCCATGTCGTCACGGTCGTTTGCATGATATTATTGCCATGCTTCTTGATTATTTGCCAGAAAGAGACGGGATCTGCCTTAGTGTTCTTGGCGTTTTTCCTGATGTTATATAGGGAAGGGATGACGGGGGCTGTGCTTTTCTCCGGTGTTTGTGCCGTGATTTATTTCATTGTAGGTATACGGTTTGGTGCTGATATGCTGTCGGACGATTTGACGTCTGCCGGGAATTTTTATGTTCTTTTTTTAATTGTCTGTTTTACCATTCTGCTGGTAAGGTTATATTGCAAGGGATATAACAAGGCGGTTGCCTATATGACTTTGGTTTGTGTGGGCGGAATGTTGCTGGGATTGCTCTTTTCTCTGTATGTGATTCCTTTCGATGTCGTACGTCTTCAGTATTGGATTTGCGGGGCTTTACTGATATGGCTCTTTGTCCTTTTTCTGCGTAGCCGCATATACCGTTTTCTTTTCATCATGTTTTTCCTTGTGGTATCGGTGGGATTTTCTTTTTCGTTGGGATATGTTTTCGACAAAGTGCTTGAACCTCACCAGAAGACGCGCATTGAGGTACTTCTCGGAATGAAAGATGATCCGGCCGGAGCGGGATATAATGTGAATCAGAGCAAGATTGCCATCGGATCGGGCGGTTTTCTTGGGAAGGGTTTCTTGAACGGTACACAGACAAAGCTGAAGTATGTCCCCGAGCAGGATACCGACTTTATCTTTTGCACGGTGGGAGAGGAGCAGGGATTTTTAGGTGCGTCCCTGGTGATTATTTTGTTTTCCGCATTTATCGTCCGTCTGATTTTGTTGGCAGAGCGGCAGACTTCCCGTTTCGGGCGGGTATATGGTTATTCGGTGGCAAGTATCTTTTTCTTTCACCTGTTCGTAAATATCGGAATGGTGCTCGGCATAACCCCCGTAATAGGCATACCGCTTCCTTTCTTCAGTTACGGAGGTTCTTCTTTGTGGGGCTTCACCATTTTACTGTTTGTATTTTTGCGTATCGATGCAGCCCGCGAGGATTGAGTTACTGTCTCATCGATTTTCTTTTTAGCCAAAAGTTAAGTATACAGAGAAACGGCACTGCCGACAGGATAGGGAGGTAGGCAATCCGGATGTCCTTATCGCAAAGGTGTGCGAACGATGCAGAGAACAGTTGTTTGACTTCGGCTCCGTATAAATAAACGAATGCGGTGGCACCGCCTGTAATCAGGAGTGCGATGGTGAGATACAAGGCGAAAAATACCCGTCTTTCCTGTCGCCGGTTACGTAAGGCAACTTCATTTTCTATTTGTTGCATCATGCGGTAGGTAAAATTGGTGGGGAGCTTGTATCCTGTATTTCCTTGAATGGCAGCTTTCATTCCTTTATCTTTCTGTATCATATTTCGTCCTCCTTTTTTATAAGCAGACAGATTTTTTTTCTGATGCGATGTAGTTTTACTTTTACGTTGTTTCCCGTTATCCCGGTTATGTTCGATATATCTCGCAGACTGTGCGCTTCCTCGTAAAAAAGAGCGATTAAGGCTCGCTCGTCCGGCGGAAGCAGGGTCAGTGCATGCCGTAGTTTTTTTATTTGTTCTTCCGTATCGTTGTCGAGTTCTTCGTCTGTTTCCGTATCCGAAATCTTAGCCCAATATTGTTCGTCTATATTTATTGTTTCCGACTTTCTTTTGCGCAGGGCGGAAATGGAAAGGTTGTAGGCTATCCGGTATAGCCATGTCATAAACGAACTTTTTCCCCGAAATGATGAAAGATTCCTGAATGCTTTTATGAAAGTGTCCTGAACAAGTTCTTCAGCATCTTCGGGCGAGTGTCCCATACGGATAATCAACGTATGGATTTGTTGGCTGTATGCATTGAGAAAGTAGGCGTATTCTTCTGTCTTTCCCGCTAAGATGCGCGTTATTATATGTATCTCTTCATCATTCATCTTTCTTTCTTAGACGCAAATGAATTTTTATCGTTACAGAATGGACTTGAAAAAATGCAGTTTTTGTCTTTTTGATTTGTTTGGTGTTTCATTGCAAATTTAGTTTTTCCCCCGATAAAACAGAGAAAAAGATTGCCGTCTTTTCCTGAAAACGTGCAGAAGAATGAAGGAATTTGATTCCGTCTTTTTTTGATTGAACTCATCAATGTATGGAGATTATGGAGGTGGCAGAAAAAGATAATCCGGAATCCTATGAAAAAAAATTTGTAACATTTTGGAAAGATTTCGTCTAACAAAATAAGAAAATGAATTATTACATAAAAAAGAGTACTAATGGATGATTTTTTTGTTTCAGTTACTTTTATCGTATTATTTTATATGATATATAAATTGTTTGAACTTTTTGTTTGTCGGAAAGAACGGATGTTGCTCATCGAAAAGATTGCCGAAGTGAACTTTGAGAACCAGTTGCCCGGGATTCCTCGTTTTTCGTGGATGAAAAAAAGATTTTATACGAACGGGGTGCTTCGTGCGGGATGTTTGTTGTCGGGAGTTGGCATTGGTTTGTTGTCGGCTTATTTTATTGTACTCTGTTCTCTTCCGGATTATCTTTCTCAGGATTATTCATACGGTGTTAGATTGTTTGGTGATATTGTATTCTTTGCTAGTACATTGTTGGGGGGAGGTGCCGGCCTGATTATTGCTTATTGGGTAGAACAAAAGCACGATAAGAAATCAGAGTAACGTTACCTTCTCTCTTTTCATTTAGGGAAATATTGTAATGCGTTGAAAAATTTTCCAATGCATTACAGTTTGTTTTTCAGTATTTTGCCTGTTTTTTCGGAAAATTTTCCGAAAATTTCCCGAAAAAACTTTGTAAAACATTTGGTGGTAACGGAAAAAGGTGTTACTTTTGCACTCGCTTTTGAGGGGAAATATTTCTGAGGGAGCGATTAGATATATGAAAGAATTATCATAAACGACGCAGGAAAGAAAAATAGCCGTCAATACCTGGCCGTCCGCTGTTGCGGCCGGCATGGG
>CASDXG010000067.1 GCA_949285025.1 uncultured Bacteroides sp.
GGTTGTAAAAGTCTTACCGGTATCTTTGCTTGCGACGCACGTCTATTCTCTTCAACAGAAACAGCATATTTCATTCCTTCCGCCTGCCGGGTAGTATGCCACAATGTTGAAATCCCGACCAGAATCAATACGCAAGCCGCGACAGAAAGCCAATACCTCCCGAACGGTATCTTTCTGCCCTTCTTCTCCTTTTCTTCTTTCACGCTTTCCTCATCTTCTTCATCGGCTTTAAGGACAGTTGCAAGTGTACGGACTTTCTGTACATACCCCCGACAAGATTCACAAGTCGCTAAATGCATCTGAAAAAGAGTTTCTTCTTCGGGAGACAACCGATTCAGCAGATAGGCTTCTGCCTGTTTTTTATCGCATCCGTCATTCATTTTCATCATGTTTTTTATTTATTATCTGACAAGTAGATTGGATGTGACACTTTTTCTTGCTCTTTTTTTAGTTCAACAAAACGATCTTGCAACATTTTTCTAAGCCGTTCATATTCTTTTCTGGTTTTCACGACCGTTTTGTTGAAACATGAGTTTTCCGGATAAAGGTTATATTTCTCTTCTACTATCTGGCTGTAAGTTTGTCCCTTCACGGCCTTTCGGATTAAAATATCGACCTTGCTTTCTATGCCCTGCGTCAATCGCTTATGAAGCGGATGCGCCGGATTTAACAAAATAATCGAAATGGCATAAGCCACCTCATAGGCATTCTGAATATCCACATCAACCACCGAACAGGAATCCATCATTTCCGTTTCTTCCTCCGGTTCTTGCTCCCAATCAGGATAAAAATCAAAAGACTCTTCTTTCGGAGTATATTTCACCCGTAAGTTTTGCAACCGATAATGAGCAATCTGAATAAGGTAATTGCGAAAATCCACCCCACTATCAAACGAAAGCGGACTGTCCGTCTGTTGCAGTTTGGAACGCAAAATTTCATATGTGTCGCTCCATGCCGTATCTTTTATCAAATCAGTCTGTGCGGACTGCTGAGGATTGAACAACACCTGCTTACCCACCATTTGAATGATTTCTTTGATATATGCGCATGTCGCGTTCCAAAAAGAGAGCAGGTCGTCTTTTAAATAACGAATATATTGCCGGACAGAGAGCGGATAATCCGTGTCTATCCACTTATGAAAAAAAGCCTCAACGACCGAAGGCATTTCGAATAACTCCGTACAGGTACAAAACTTTTGATAATAGTCTTCAAACACTTCAGAGGGGAAAAACCAACCTATCGAGATTTTATTATATTTCAAGTCTTTGTCCAACGGTGCCACGTGCTGTTTTTTCAAGCTCTCCAAATACACCTTAGACCTACCGAACAAACTTTTTTGTAGCTTGAGATTCGTTCTTTTTTGTTTATTGATAAAAGTCGCATACCCCACTATTTGCGTATAGAAATAATGCAGGAAGTGAGTTTTCTCCAACTGTTTTTCGTGATATGAAGATAAAGTCCGGGCTATTATCCCCGTCAGATTCTTAATGACCCCGACAGCGGTCAACTGATATTTCTCTTCTTCTTTCAGTATAATCTCTTTTTTCAGAAAGAGCTCCCTGTCCATTCTTGGCACACTTCGCCTTCCCTGTCCTCCTCCGGAAAGATTAACAAAATAAAAAAGGCGTGAGAACTGTACCTGCTGCCCGTTCTACACATCAAGGCTCTCACATTGCCCACTACAGTCTGAACGAGCAACGAAGAAAGCCCACGCCGATTTTGTATATACTATATGCCTTCATGCGCCCAAACGACGCATGAAGCATATCTATACAAATCCCGTAGGCATCTACCGTTGCCATGTTTTGACTGTAGTCCAAAATTTGTGAGATTCTGATGTGTCAAAACAAGACGCCAATAAACGCCTTCACCTAATATGTCATTTTCCCACCTATCCTCAAATCGGCATAGGTTTGAAAACAGGGCAAAGGTACAGATTATTACTAAAAGAAATAGTGATATTCTCCAAGAAAAATCACTATATTTTCCAGAGAATATCACTATTTCTTTTTCTGAACATACCTATCGGAGGAAGGCTAAAAGTTCAAAAGTTCAAAAGTCCATGTAGACCTATTTTTCTTGTGAAGTAGGCGTTTCATTACGAGGCTTACTAAAAGTTCCATGTTTTTCTCTTATCAAAAGCCCGCTTGTTATCCAATTATTGCGATAGCGTTTTACAGTAGAGACTGAAATCTTCAACTCTGAGGCTATCTCAATTGCTTGATGCCATGCAAACAAAGAAGGGAGCTTTTCATAGAGAGTTTTTGCTTGCTCCCCGTTACTACCATTATTCTTTTCTTTTTCCTGTATCTCCGGAATCTTCTCTAATGCAGCATAAGCATGCTGTAAGAGAGAAGGAGCTAAGGTAAGAACGACATCCACCATGTCGTCGTCTAATTCAAAACTTTGAATCTGCAAAGGTTCCCCTTTTTGTTCTACGAGTAACAAAGTCCCCTCTCTATTTTCTTCGCAATTTTTTTGTGCACTAAGAATCATCGCCATGTTTACAAGGTGGTTGTAAACACGAAACACATAGGCACGTTGGGCATCATCTGCATTGATGGCTATCTTTCTTAATTCTCCTTCCAAAAAGGTATCCAGCTTTTCATTTTGAACATCTGTTATTTTATAAATTTGGTAACTCCCATCAAAATAGGAAGCAAGGCTATGAACACGTCCAGATAAAGCCCGCTTTTTATCATACATCTCCCGAATGCGAACATCATCATAGGTATCATGATTTATCCATTGCACTCCTTCAGGAATAAGATAATACATGAAACGAGAAGTCAATCCATCCTCTTTATTTCCAAAAAAGCGAGAAGGTTGTGCATATGTCCCCGCTACCAGAATCGCCATCTTAGGATTTTCGACTCGTATATCCCCATGTGCGTATGTTCCACTGCCTATTGTCCGTTGTTCCGCAATCTTTCGAAAATCAGCCGAATTATGACCATAATCTTGCCGATTATTGTCTGAAATACAATCCAACTCTTCTTCATATAAAAGGGCAGCTTTATCACCATTAGCCCTCAGCCCCTTTTTCAAAAAAGCATTCGTTGTTGCTCCTTCAATAAACAACTGTTTTTTCTCTGGAATGAATGGCTCTTCCCCACAATTACAATCCTCCTCTTTTTTCTCCCGCTTCTTACATTCTTCCCATTCATCGTGTTGTACCTGACGCTCTATTATAACGGGATTCTCCTTTTTATCAACATACTCGACATAATACTTAAAAATTTCTTCCCCAACAGTGATAGCCGATTTACCGGATGCAGAAGGGCCAATCACCATAAAATAATCCGGAGCATACACTTCCTTACCCTTACTATCAAGGAAAAACACATTGTGCATAATGGCTCCTAACGCAATTGTAATCGCCATGAATTGCAACGATTGTTCTTGTGGCGAGCTATCCGAATCAATCACACGTTGATAGAAATCAGGTAAACGGTGCAAAATCTCTTTTATGGGAAGCGGGAGAAGTTGCGAGTTATCATCATCACCCTCTATTTCATTCATAATGGACTTTTGGACTTTTGAACTTTTTGAGGTGAAAGACTTCCGGTTCACGCCGTGTTCTTCTATATTTTTTTCAAACACTCTACGTATCACACTTTCTATTTCACCCACAGTAAAATCCGGTTGCACATAACGTTCGCAGCAGACTTTTACCACATCTTCCACCGAAAATCCGGCCCGATTCAGACAACATGCCAAATAAAACAG
>CASDXG010000068.1 GCA_949285025.1 uncultured Bacteroides sp.
CGCTGGTATGATAAAAAGCATAGGGCGAAAGAGAAATAACCAAACAAAAATGCCTACTTTTGGGAAATAAATCCAAGCAAGAATTATGAGCAAGAAACTGATAAAGAATGCCCGTATCATCAATGAAGGGCGAAGTTATCAAGGCAGTGTGCTAATTGACGGTGAAATGATTGCAGCCGTATATGAAGGAAATGTTCCCGACGAAACCGTTGCTGAAGCCAAGGAAGTCATAGACGCCCAAGGCAAATGGTTACTGCCGGGTTGTATTGATGATCAGGTTCATTTCCGGGAACCGGGACTAACGCACAAAGCAGATATTTATTCTGAGAGCCGGGCTGCTGTAGCTGGAGGCGTTACTTCGTTTATGGATATGCCCAATACGAAACCTCAGACAACCACACTCGAAAATCTGGAATGGAAGTTCAACCGGGCAGCCGAAACATCCGTAGCCAATTATTCTTTCTTCTTTGGAGGAACGAACGACAATATGGAAGAAATTCGTCGTCTGGATCGTTCGCGCGTTCCGGGATTAAAGTTGTTCCTGGGTTCTTCCACAGGAAATATGCTGGTAGATAAGAAGGAAGCCCTCGAAAAGATTTTTAGTGAAAGTGATCTGCTGATTGCCATCCATGCCGAAAAAGAAGAAATCATCAAACGGAATATCGCTTACTACACCCAACAGTATGGTGAAGACTTGGATATTTCCTTCCACAGTAAAATTCGTAGTGAAGAAGCTTGTTATGCATCTTCCTCGGAGGCTGTCGAACTGGCTACCCGATTAGGAACACGTTTGCATATTCTTCATCTGTCAACGGCCAAAGAAACCACGCTCCTGGATAATAAGCTTCCTTTAAAGGATAAGAAAATTACCGGAGAAGTTTGTGTACATCATCTATGGTTTCACGATGGAGATTATGCCTTGTTTGGTAACCGAATCAAATGGAATCCGGCTATTAAGACATTAGCAGACCGGACCGCTTTGCGTGAAGCCGTTAATAATGACAAAATAGATATCGTTGCTACCGACCATGCGCCTCACCTGCTTTCCGAAAAAGAAGGTTCTTGTCTGAAAGCAGCTTCAGGCGGACCTTTGGTACAACATTCTTTAATCGTCATGCTGGAATTAGCCATGGAAGGCCGATTTACCTACGAAAAAGTTGTGGATAAAATGGCACACAAACCCGCCGAGCTTTTCCACATCGACCGTAGAGGTTATATCCGTCCAGGATATTATGCTGACCTTGTCTTGATTGACCCGAACAAGACATGGACCGTAAGCAAAGAAAATATCCTGACTAAATGTGGTTGGTCACCATTTGAAGGATATACCTTCCACCATGCTGTTGATACAACGTGGGTAAACGGTGAAATCGTTTGGCAAGACGGTCAGATACGGAATAATGTTCACGGAAAAGAATTGAAATATCTATAATCCCAATAAAACAGAGCTTCCGCACCACACGAAAGTTCTGTTTTATTTTTCATTCTTTCGTCCTTTGAAGATAAATAAGATATCTACTTCTCAAAACATGTTTCATCAAAAAAACACACCTGTTCCCCAAAAAGAGAACTCTTTTTTAGAGTTTCCTCTGGTAGAACAGGTGATCATCATTCTAAATTATATCAAAATGCGTAATAAAAGCCGATTGCTGTTTGCGTCAATAGCTTGATTGAGAAAGATTCGCT
>CASDXG010000069.1 GCA_949285025.1 uncultured Bacteroides sp.
ACGTAATTGAAAACTGCTTTCTTCATCACTTCATATTTTTTATTGTGTTAATCTTCATGCTGGCTCTTGCCGATACCTATCGATATGCCCAAATAAAAATCGTAAGACGAACGCGAACCTGCAAAAGCGTATTCGGCACCAAGCATAAAGTTACCCAAACGCAACAAGCCACCTACGACACTTCCCGTATGTCCTACATAAGAATAACTAAGAGTTGCATTGAAAAAAGAGGTACGGGGCACGTAACCTGCCGCCATACTAACCGCCGAAACCGTTTCTTGTTCTGCAAAGCGAGCTGAATACATCATACCTACATTAAATTGTTCTTTCGAGCCAAGACGATATTCCCCTCCCAACATCATAGTAGGATTCAGCCCACTGGTATATCCATTCGACTCGACCTCACGCATCTCATACATATCGAGATCGAATACACCTTCACTCATATACTGCTCGTAATTGTCTTCGGTCAGGATTACGTTTTCCTCTTCATTGGCAACAGCCTGCGTTACAGCACCTTTCTTCCACTTCAGGAAACCTAAATCCTGCACGGTAGCAGATAATGTCAACCGCTCGATAGGCGAGAAAGTCGCACCTAAGTCAAATCCCAAACCGTATCCTCCGATACCGAAACCATCGAACGCAAAATCACTCACTACACCATTCTCGTCAAAATCCAATCCGCCTCCGCCATAAGCCACACGCACATGCGATTGAGCAATAGAAGCTCCGCCATACTGCTGTCCATCTTGCCAGCTGGAAGGATTATCCGGATTATCCGGCATATCAAAGTTCCACGCCATACGGTCAACTCCAAAATCAATATTTGCTAAACCAAAAATCAATTTAGCACGTCCACCTACCGTAAACTTTTCATTGATTCTTCGCGAATACCCTATACCTGCTTCCGCGTATGCATTCACATTCATCGAGAAGTTACGAATATCCACATTGGGCACAAGAGTCTGACCGTAATCACTTCGGTTATTTTCCCTTACAAACTCGAATAGTGATTTAGGAATAGATGCGCCGAAATCTGTTTTCAGACCGACATTAACGCTCCAGAAATTTTGCCCTTTCCACCAGCCAAAAGCAAACACATCCATATTTAAACGGAAATTCATCCGGTTGTCTACCTTCATCCGATCGTAAAACGAATCATCATTCAAGATAGACTCATCGGTAGAAAGAGCATAAATAAGATCTGTCATGTTTGTGAAGTCTGATGACATCCCATATTGGAAACTTCCAAATACGGGAATAGCAATATAACCTCTTTCCGGCAATTTAGCAGGATTCAACCGATTGCTCAGATATACATTATCATTAAAATAAGCGGTCCGATTTTGTGCAAATCCTGCCATAGATAAAATGGTACAAACCATCATCGTCAAAAAAAATCTCTCGTTTCTCATATTTTTATTGTTTACATATTATACTTTACCCAACCACTTCTCAATCGATAACGAAGCATTCCATTTCGGCAACAAATTTAAACACAACTCTTAATAAAAGCGAATTATGACACATAAAAAGCGTCCCATTTCCGGAAATGGGACGCTTTTTGTTGAATAATCTTGTTAATCAAGATACAAAAAACGGGAAATCTTCTGAATGAATCCCAAAAGACTTCCCGCAACTATTATAAATGAA
>CASDXG010000070.1 GCA_949285025.1 uncultured Bacteroides sp.
TATAATGCGGAGACGAACGAGTTGCAATTGAAGACCCGTTTGGGATTGAAGTTTAATGCAGTCGTTTCGCATAACGCGTTGCAACCGAAGAAAATGGGTCTGCTTTTTAAAGCAGATAAAGTGATGTCATTAATTCAAACGATAGGTGGTGTGTTGGGAAGCGATTCTTCGAATTCAGTATTGAATACAGCTAATTCACTATTGAATGAATACGACGGTCTGCAATTAGGGTTTGCGTTAGAAAAGCAATAATTCAAGAATTGTATAAATAAAAAAGGATCGGTTAATTCACAAAGAATTAGCCGGTCCTTTTTTTATTTGAATATTTCTAATCCGTTTCATCAATTTATTCAGTACGCATGCTTAGGAAAAAATAAGTAATGAAATAAGTAAGTTATTTAACTGATTTTTGTATCTCTATTTGTCGTTTCCGATATTTTTAATACATTTGCATCGGCAAATAAAACGATTCATAAACACGAACGTGGTATGTATGTATCGTTTTGAAGTGCTTTGATGAGATGAAAGAAAAGAATAAAATTTTCGATATTCTTTTTCTGAAAGTTTACGAAGTGTTTGTTTATCAGGATTTTATAGTATATCCTGATATGGCTGGAGAATGTCTATGTGCAAAGTAAAAGAGCAGGCTCGTGCTTATCATATAGGCGATGGACAGCCTGTCCGATGGTATGTCATGCTTCTTCCGTCTTCCCACCGAGGGATGGCAACCGGATTAAAAGAAGAACGTGAACGGCGAATCAAGCACGGTGAGTCGGTCTTCGATTATTTTGCGCCTTCCTACGTAGAGGTAAAGAAAATGAAAGGGAAATTGGTAAAGACCGACCGTCCTTTGCTATACAATTATGTCTTTATCCGTGCATCGGTAGACGAAATTTTTAAATTGAAGCAGTATTTGCCCCAATACAATTTTTTACCAAAAGTCAAAGGAGAGAAAGAAGACTATTATCCTTACCTCTCCGACAAGGCGATGGAAAATCTGAAATGGATAGCCAATTCTTATTCCAATGTATTGCCGGTTTATATTCCGAAGGCAGAGACACTGGTAAAAGGAGACCGTATCCGCATAACCGAAGGCCAGTTTAAAGGGGCTGAAGCTACGGTAGTAGTCCAACCCGGAGCCGGGGAAAAAGACATCATGGTCAGCATAGAGAATTGGATGTGGGTGCCTTTGCTGCATGTGAAACCGGGACAATACGAAGTCATTTCCTTAAATGAAGAAAGCAAACACGTTTATTCCAGTTTAGATAACCAGCGGATAATATCCGGACTTCACAACGCATTGCAGAACCTTCATCATCCAGACCATATTCTGGAAACAGACAAACAGTTTGCCCGGAAGGTGATAGCTCAATACGGAAGCCTGCGCATGGAAACGGATGTCATGCGGTGTAAACTGTACTCGATATTGCTTCCGGCATACGCTTTGGCAGGCGACTTAAAAGCATTCGAAGCCTTGGTTTCAACCGTCGAGGCGATTCTTCCGGCAATCAAGGCGGAACAATCCAAAGCCCTGCTTCTTGTCATGCTTTACGGTTGCACCGATAGCAGCATTTATTACGAGCAAGCCCACCAATTCACCCGTTCATGGCGTTTGGACAAGAATCCGAAGAAAAGCAAGCTCCAGCTTCTGAAATGGCTGGACGATTTCGATGAATGGTTGGGGCATGAAT
>CASDXG010000071.1 GCA_949285025.1 uncultured Bacteroides sp.
GTCGTATATATGATTCTCCGAACCTCTGCCGGATATGCGAAAAATGTGCTTAGAATGTCCCAATTTTCTTCCCAGCTTTTAACGCAGGAGGGATAGGTCTTTCCCCATGTTTCCTTGAATTTCATGAGGTTATTCAGTGCCTCCTCCTCGTTAATCGCCTGATACACGGTTTTCAGGTCGGCCATCAGTTTTTTAATATCCTTATAGCTTACAAATTTAGTCGAAGACCGTATCTGATGAATGATACAGCGCTGAATTTGGGCTTTGGGATATACCGAGCTTATTGCCTCACGAAATCCTATAAGACCGTCTACGCAAAAGACGTAAACAGACTGAACACCGCGGTTTTTAAGGTCATTGAGCACATTAAGCCAGAATTTCGCGCTTTCATGTTCGCCGATCCATATGCCGAGAATATCCTTGCAGCCGTCCATGTTGATACCCAAGACCACATAGGCGGCTTTGGTTACATACTGATGGTTTTCTTTAACTTTATAGTGTATCGCGTCCATAAACACAAACGGATAAATACTGTTAAGCGGGCGGTTTTGCCAAGCCGTAACCTCCGGCATTATCTTTTCGCTGATTTTACTGACAAGCTCGGGTGATATTTCAACATCGTAGAGATTTTTTATCTGTTCGGAAATATCCCGCTGACTCATTCCGCATGAGTACAGCGACAGTATTTTTTCCTCCATTCCGTCGGCATTGCGGTTGTATTTACCGATGATAGACGGTTCATATTCTCCGTTTCGGTCCCGAGGAACATTTATTGTCACTTCGCCGAGCTGCGTTTTTACCGTCTTTTTTGAGTGACCGTTCCGGTAGTTTTTCGACAAACCGTTTTCGTCATCATTCGAGGTTCTTTCGCTTTTTTCATAGCCGAGCTTTGTGTCTAATTCTGCCTCCATTACCTGCTGGAGCACATCACCGAACATGGCTTTCATTGCCTCCATAATTTCGGTTGTGCTGGTGAATTTCTGCGAGTTAACATATTCCTTCATTAACTCAGCCGGTACTTTTTCCATTGCTGTTCTTCCTTTCAGATTTTGATTTTTTTATATCTTAATTCTTATCTGAAAGGATTTTTCTTATTCAGCTTTTACACAAAATTTTCGGCGGTCTCGTCGGACGTGTCAAAAACTTGGTGGTATATGCTTGCCAATGAAACTGCATGTATTCCTTTATCGAGTCTTTCAGGTCCCTTTCTGAACGATAATGTCTAACATAAAACTCTTCTTTTTTAAGCGTTGTGTTAAACGATTCCATTACAGCATTATCGTGTGGCTCACCGGGATTTGAAAACGAGGATTTAATGCCTAATTCCTTTAAATATGTTCTAAATGTCCTTGAAGTATAATTTGCTCCTTGGTCGGAATGGAATAATAATAACAAATCAGTGGGTTTCCTTAATTTATATGCAGCACCTAGCGTACTTTTTGTAAGCTGGGTGCTGTTTTTGCTTGAAAATCGGAATCCTACTACCTTTCTTGCATACAAATCTAAAACTATGCACAGGAAGATTTTCTTGTGCTTAAATTTAAGCTCTGTAACATCACTAACCCAAACTTCATTAGGTCTTGAAACATCAAATTCACGATTTAAAATATTTTTCTTTCTTTCAAGCCTCTTCAAATAGTTCTTTTTAGCATTAGTTCCTATAACAAACATATCATTTTCCTGCATAACTTTCCTTATTAATTTTACACCGTAATCATAGCCTCTGCTTTTTAAAACAGAGTAAATGCGGTTTACACCGTAGGTGCGACGGCTTTCATAAAATATTTCTTCAATCAGCGGTTTGGCTTCTTCTTGTCGTTTAGCATATACCGTATCACTACGTTTACCGCGAAGCTTATAGTTGAGATACGAACTTTTATTAACATTCATCGCTTCACAGCAAAGATTAAGACCATATATGTCTTCAATCTTTTCTATGTATTTGTAGCGGGGGAGTATTGGCGAATTCGTACCGCATGGGGCACTACTTAGAATATGCAGTTTTTGGTTTGCACGATCCATATTCCTTTTCATTTGGGTAAACGTTAACAGATTATCCGTATTGTAT
>CASDXG010000072.1 GCA_949285025.1 uncultured Bacteroides sp.
ACGCAATGGAATAATTTTACTTTTACCATTTGCGCCCAATATTCCGGAGATTGGATTATGTCTTTTCTTTCCATAGCCCGATGTTTTTAAGATAGCTTTTTTCATATTCATCTTTAACTGTTTCCACTTGGTACTTTATCAACTTGGCTGCAACCTTTTGGATGTATTCCTTTTCTTCTTCACCTATGCAGTCGCATACGTCCACCCGGTCTATGAAAGACTTCAGGCGCACCGCGAAGGTCGTGTCATTTACTATTCGGTTGTCTATAATCGGATTTTCCATGGCTATATGTTTTTGTTTTTTATTAATTCCGGGTTATCAAATGAATTGCCTATCACCTCGATGTCGTACACGTCATCATAGCAGTAGTTTTCACCGGAAGTGGTTTTGAACCAGTAAATCCCCTGCTCAAATACAACCTCTCCAACATAGCAGTCGCCAGCGAACACAAAGGCTAATATGTCATGTTCATAGATTTCATGCCTGTGTTTGTCTTTCAGACCGGTGTACCTGCAAATCGTTTCTTCCCGTGCGGGAACATCTATCGCGCCGTCTGAAATGTAGGCTACCAATCTGTCCTGCTCGAAGCATTTAAAACAGTATCCATGCACCCAAAGATTGGGTTCCACTTCTTGTACTGCTTTCGCCCGGAATTTGATGATTTCGTCCATGCCTAATATCTTTTACCCCCATAATAATTTCTCTTTTTTCTCCTTGTTGAAATCAAACAAGGCTTTCACAATCAATCGAGCCAAGTTCTGACGTGTCATTGCCTTATTTTCGTTGATAGAAATTGTTTTTGCAACGACATCGGCATATTCTTCCATTGAAGCCAGCTTGGTAAAGTCAGCCTCAACATTATCGCCTATCTTGCATATCCCGTATATCTGTGCGAGATAGCCTGCATTTGTAGTGCATTGATGCCGGACAATATAAATTCCATCGGAAAAATACCTATCTCCGATTCTTAATCCGATAGGCACGTATTTGCGCCCTACTTTCTTGTAAACGTTCTTGTCTTCTTTCATATTACATTTTATTCAAAGTTTTCACGTCCGTATTCTTTTACCCATCTTTTGGCTACAATTTCTGCATAATCCCGGTATAGGAATGCACGGGAATCCACCGGCATCCAGAACCACCGCAGGAAGCGGCGGTAGAGGATGACTTTCTTTCCGTGGGTCTCGATTTTATATTTCTTCATTTCATGAGATATTTACAGTTTCCATTATTATAATCCGGTTCCATCCACCAGAGGGGGAACAATTTCAGTTCAACGGCTTTCAAGCCTGTCTTGTACCGTTTGCAGGTATCTTTCAGCGGGCAACCCGTCCCGCTGCAAAGGGTAATGTCGATGTTCATGTTTATTCTGGTTTATTGAGTTCAAACTTCGGTATGGGCATCCAATGCGTAACCGTGTTGTCTATTCTATTGTTCAAATTAACCCTCCATGTCTGTCTGTTTATTATCCAAACATCACCATAGGAGCGCGCTTCTCTCCGTGCAAAACTCATGTTGTTCTGCTCGTAAGGCACGCTGCATATCGGTGTATGCTTCACTAAAACCAATGTGTCATATTCCGGCACTGCTTCCTCTACGCTTATCCATTGGTGGGAGAGGGCGTAAAATCCTCCCTGCACAAATCCAAGCTGGAAAGTATCTTTTACACCGTATCCGTTTCCGTCCTCCATACCCCAAGCTGCGCAAGCACGAACTGCATCTTCCCTAATCCTCTTTTCAACTATAAGTTCTCCTTTCGTAGGCGCAGGAACATATTCCTTACTGCCCTTTTCAATCCTTTTCTTCAGTATCTCGTTCATTTTTATTTACTAATTTATTCCAGTCAATAATAAGCGATAATGCCAATATAATTACAATGATAATCCATACGATAGGTTGTGTAAATTTCACGATAAATGCCCCAATGAAGGCAC
>CASDXG010000073.1 GCA_949285025.1 uncultured Bacteroides sp.
ATCCGTCGTATATCTCACTTGATGGAAATACAAATCCATATTCCTTGCAATGCGAAACCAATTTCTTGAAAACGTCTTCTTGTGCCATTTTGCTTTATCTTTAAATTATTGATTCAATCCATAAAATGCGCACAAAGATACGGATTTATCAGGAAAAAAGAAGCACAAGTCTATTAATTTATGTTTTTCCTTACATTCAAACTTCAAATCCACGAGATAAAAACAGTTCTTTTATCCTCTCCGCTTTTTCTTCTACATCCGAACAACCATTCCGATTGACTAATAAATAAGAACTAACTGACTCATATTGTATATGTTCAAAACGGGTTCTTCCAAACAAATTTAAAGCTATTGCCCGATAAATCCGAAACCGTTGATTAGAAGCCCTTCCTTCCACCTTATCACTTTCCAAATCTATGCTTTCAGCCCCATTTACAGCAAAAGAGGCATCTGGATATTTCTCTAAGAGGAGAGGCACCAAAGAAGCGCACGTCAAGAATATCCCTAACGTACCTTTATAATCATGAGCTTTAACAATCCGATTGTATCTATAATCCAAATTTTTGTCTCTTGCTGCATAAAATTTAATGGCAAACACATCATCATAAGCCTCTGCCCTGACTATGTATTTCAATCGTTGACAAGTTTCCGTAGGATTGGTATAGAACTTATAGATTAGTGCGAAATCAAAAGGATCTCTTTCTTTAGGAGATTCTTTCTGTACAAAATACAACCGGAATGGATTGATGCAATCAAACATAAATCAATTGACCATCTTACGTACCCCGCTTGATATATAACAAACGGAATCATGCACAATCATCCCTTTCCCTACTACGTCCCGCAACGGAAGCGAAATAAGTTCATTTCTCGGCATCCATCCCAACCGCTCTCCTTTAGATTTTACAGCGGATTTGGTTTTCCGTTTCATTTCGTTCGTATCACAAGCAAAACTTCCCATAGCTTTTCCTTTCTATTTTTGCAAAGATATGTCATTCTTGTGAAAGCTCCAATCTTTTTTCTCTTTTTTCAAGGACATCCAACAAAATTCTTTAATTTTGCATCAGCATTCCACAACCGTTTATGAAGCACGAACACAAAGACAAATATACGCAGATGACCACCGAGCCGGTACATAAGCTCATCGGCTCATTGGCAGTACCCACCATCATCAGCATGCTGGTCACCTCGCTCTATGTAATGATAGACACCTATTTTGTGGGGAAAATCAATACACAAGCCACCGCAGCCGTGGGCATCTCGTTCTCGGTAATGGCAATTATTCAAGCCTTCGGGTTCTTCTTCGGACACGGGTCGGGCAACTTTATCTCTCGCCGGTTGGGAGCCAGAGACTATGAGAGTGCCGAAAAAATGGCTGCAACCGGCTTCTTTAGTGCTTTCATTGCCGGATGCCTCATTACGGCATTCGGATTGATATATCTTACGCCTATCTGCATCGGCCTAGGCTCAACGCCCACTATCCTTCCTTATACCGAAACTTACTTAGGAATCATTCTCTTAGGAGCACCTTTTATGGCATCTTCGCTGGTTTTGAATAACCAAATGCGTTTTCAAGGGAATGCCCTTTATGCAATGGTAGGCATCACCGCCGGCACGGTGCT
>CASDXG010000074.1 GCA_949285025.1 uncultured Bacteroides sp.
CTTCTTTGCTTTTCTTATTGTGTCATACGTTCCTTTAGATGATTCTGATGGAAATGCAATAATGACATCTGAATTCTTAGCGATTAACTCATTCGCTACAAGTTCCCGTAATTCATCTTCATATTGCTTATACCAAGAGCCGACTTTTACAATGAATTTCCCATTGTCATAAAAGATTCGGCCTCTTGGGATTCGGGTATAATCCTGATAGTAAACGGAGGTGTCTTTCCCTTTTGCTCGGTCCCTGCATTTCTTCGCCTGCCAGATTGTTTTGTGAAGTTTACTGTAAGTGGTATGCCCGTTCACCATTTTCGATTGAGACAAAGCGGATGCATAAACCTCAAACAAGCGGTGTTCTTCGGGCAGATACCAGAATATTCCTACCATCGGTTCGATTTCTTCCGCTTCGAAGCCTTTCATCAGGTTGTAATAGTCTATTTCTTTCATATCCAAAAATCAACAAGGATATTAAATTTTCTGTTTTGGGAGAAGACAGTCTTTTATAATCTTCAAGTCTATATACAGACATGTTCAAAAAGGTGGATGAGAAATATTTCCTATTGGAAGTGAATTGTAGTTGGTTTTGATTTAGATAATCTTGCTTCCATATAATCAACTTTTAACCACTCTTTTAAATTCGATTACCATATCGGGCATTTTCAAGATGGGCTGACCTAATCAATCGTGTGGTTACTGTTTCATATCGTGATTTTACCCAGTCTACTACCTGATTGCGGATGTCGTTGTCGTAATAAAGTGTGACTTGCAGGGGAAGTTGAATGTTGTCCGTATTGACGAGGGCGGTGTTCGGTTGGGATGTGTCTGGCAGGGCCGTGGTTATGCCAAGCAAGAAAGGTACGATAGTTCCTTCCAGTGAGCCTTTTCCTGTTTCTGTTTGGAATCCTAATTCTTCTCGTACACCCTCCACGATAGCCCGCAGTGTAAGCATTGCTCCGGCCAATCCTTTCTCGCAAATAGCATTGAGCTCTGCGTTTAAGATGTCATCTTTCATGTCGGGAAGCCGGCGGCTTTTTTCCCACATAACCTGAAATTTGAATGATTCTATCTGCGTCTTTGCATTCAATTGTGCTTTTCTTTTCGGATTATTTTTCTTATTCATATCGATAATGTTTTGGGGATTTGTTTACAAAGGTATCGTGGAGGTGTGCAAAAAGTCTGCATAGGGATTTATTTTTTGTGTGAAAGAATGTATTGGCTGATGTCACCTTTGTATTCTTTTGAATCCGTTAGCAGGATGCATTTGAAAGTTATATTTCCATCATTTAGGTAATCTTTTATTTTGTTGTTGAGGCTTTCTATGGTCCCTTTGTTTGCGCTTTTAATGATTTCGATAAAATATCTTAGTACATTGTTGTTCCCCTCTTCTTGATTACTTAATTTCTTAAAATCTTTGGCATGGTCATTATCGTCTGCATTATTGGCTTTGAATTCAATAAGAGCAATACGGTTTAAATTCATATCATGAATAACTAGATCAAAATTGGCGGATTGTCCTTTCAGCAATGGCTGTTTGTCACGTTCCCTTTCTTTATTTATTTCTTCTATTTCTTTTCCGCATAAGGGCTTTTCGACATTGGAAAAAAGATAGATGTCTGTAGTCGGTGTTTCAACAGAATAAAAAACATTCCATTTCTCTTTTTCATCATTGATCTCTTTATTGAGTTGTTCAATGAAGATTTGTTTTAATTCTTGTTCGCTGACTCTCGTAATGTATTCTCCCTTTGTTTGGCGTTTCTGTGGAAATATTATATGACTTCCGGAATCTCCTTTGGGCCTTCCAAATTTTTCTTGTTGATAGTCGTAGATTTCTCTGATTACGTTAAAAGTGCGCTCAATAATACTTTCAATGTGTTCTTTGTTGTTCATGGTTCTGTTATTTATATAGGTTTGACATATTGTTTAGGCATTTCTTCATTTCCTGCCTTAAACTTTCCGGCTTAAGAACCTGTATGGTGTTGCTTTTTGCCAGCAGTTCGCTGATAAGATTTCGGGTGATGCATATGTGGTATTCGAAATCGCAATATGTATTTGTGGTGTTGATTTCTTTCTGCGAACGGTGCAAAGGCAATGTACGCAGGTAATCGCTTTGCATTCCGAAAGCACGGATGATAATCTTTTCCGGTTTGATTTTTTCGTTTACCCATATTCCTATTGTATCCCGATAATAGTTTTCAGGAGAAAAGTCTGTAGGGTAGTCAAAATATTTCTCTATTATATTAATGTTTTGTATGCGGTCGAGTGAGAAGTGCCGGATGCCTTTCAGTTCCTCGCAATACCCCAATATATACCATCTTTGCTTATATATTCTCAAACAGTACGCATGAACTTGATAACATGTTTCGTTCTTTTCATGAAAAGGCCTGTATGTTATGAATAATATCCGGTTTTGTTTCATTGACTCAATGAGAGTTTGGAGGTAAGAACTGCCTTCGGGAATATCTTCAAGCACAATACGTTCTTTCATTTCTCGGCCTTCGGTAATCAGATTTACAGTGCTGAATGAATTAAGAAGCCATATACGTGTCTTGTCCTCCCGGAGAGAGGATAGGTCTTCAATGTAATATTTGTAGCCGTCGGATGCGTCGCACAAAATGTCTATTTGAAATAATTCTTCCACAGCTTTGCGATGCATATGAAAAGTGCGCAGCGATAGAGGCTTTCCTTCGCTCAACGACGAGTGCTCCCACTTGCGACAGATTTCTTCGAAAGTGAGGCGTTTGTTCTGAATTAAAGTGTTTGCCAGCCAAATATAACGGTTGAAGGTTGTGCTTATCATGGGTGTTTTTGAGGTAGAGACTACGGGTGTTTTTTATTTCAATCCGATGCATAGTCTTTTTAACTCCTGAAGGAGCAAAAAGACTATGCGTTTGTTTTACAAATATCTGTCTGTCAGATAATCGCAATATGCTTTGTTCTCTTCGTAAGCATTCTTTGTCAGAGCGGCGATGACTTCCTGATATGTAATATGTTTGAAGTTAATTCCGTCAGCTTCTGCAATTTCTGCAAACTGCTCAATCTCCTTTCTGTGTCTGAAGCCGTCCTCACCCGGTACATCATACCATAAATAAACAAGGTAAAATTCGTGAGGTTTGGACGTGGTTTTTAATGAACGTACCTCTTTTGCGTTAGAAAGAGCGCAATCTTGTCCATCTTCTTTGTCCTTTTGCATGCAGTATGTATTTCTTAATCCTAAGATATGCTTTATCAATTGTGCGGCATCCAAGTAACGGAACATGTCATTTCCCGGAGAAATTTTCTTTGCCAGTTTGTATAAGTTAGGGAGTCCGTTCCATAAAGATTCGTCTTCTATGTATGCGGTTTTTAGTGCTTTGGGCTTATCCCGATACGGCTCGATGAATTTCGATTCGATGGCAAAATCATAATCCCCGTGAATGACTACGTCGATGTTTGCCTTGCGTGGGAAACGGGATTTATCCGGACTTATCTCAAATTGCTCTTCAAATTTTATATTGTCGAAGGAAAGTTGTTTCGATGTCTCGGTGGTGGTACAGTCTGTTTGCGAGCCGACATTTTTCATGACTGTTCCAATATGTTGGGTTGTGGGAAGTTTTAGGGCTTCCAATAGCATTTCTAAAGGTGCTCCCTGCAATATTGGAAAAGGTTTACGGCGAGAGCCGATGAGGAGTGGAGGGCTTTCATTTTGCTTAAGCGGTTTTCCCCGTCTTGCGTTTCATTGCCATTCCCTTGTCCGAAACTGTTATCGTTCTCTTTCGACAGAGGCGCAAACAGGTTCTGATTGAGGTCGTTTACATAATTCTTTTCTCCGTCGCTGCCGATAGTTCCGGGCACTAATTCAAAACCTTTTCTTCTGGCCCAGCTTTGCTGCTTTGTTTGGATAAATTCTTTTCCTTTCATGATATGAATAATTAAGTTACCGCAGGCTCCTTTTGCGGTACAATTTGAAAAAAGAAAGTGCAGAGCCATCGCTTATCGTGTAGGAGGTTCTGACAAAACCCGGAAACAAATAAACAATACTCCGCACTTGTTTGGTATATGTTATAGGAACATACACTGCCCAAGTGATGAATGTTATTGCTCATCCCTGCTTCCTTGAAACTGTCAGATTTCCTACACAGGATAAAAGCGAAACACTTTCACTATAAAAGATGCCACTCTTGGTGACAAAGCAAAGATAGTAAAATCTGCCTAAAAAGATAACATTTCAAGCGAATATTGTGTTCTTTGCTCCGGGTCTATTATATAATACGAAAAAGAAATGACACTAAGATGAAAATGAAACACTTTTTTGCGGTTTATGTGGCGAAGAATACGCGCTGTTTGTTGCTGAATTATTTTATAATCAACGGATTCATGTCTGGATGCTCCCGTTGGACAGGGCACTTTCGGTTTGTATTATTTAACTGATTGTTGGGTGGAATTTGTTAAAATAATTAACTCTTTTGCCGCAATCCATAGGTCTCTTTATAAAAAGAAAAAGGATGCTCCTCACTGTAAGGAACATCCTTTTTATATTTTCTGAAGAAGTCTTATTATGCTTCAGCCGGAGTTTCTGCTGTTGTTTCTGCGGCGGGAGCTTCTTCTGCTGTTGCGGCTGCTTCTGCTTCTGCTTTTGCTGCAATTTCAGCGGCTTTCTTTTCTGCTACTTTTTTAGCGATTTCTTCGTTGACTTTCTTTTCTGCTTCTAAACGAAGTTTTGCAGCGGCCTTTTTAGCTTCTTCGTTTTTCGCTTTCAATGCAGCCAAACCTGACTGTTTGTTTTCTTTCCATGCATTGAATTTTGCTTCGGCTTGTGCTTCGTCGAATGCGCCTTTTGCAACACCTCCAAGCAAGTGTTTTTTCATATATACGCCTTCACGTGACAAGATGTTACGTACTGTATCGGTGGGTTGTGCACCAACCATTACCCAGTGTAATGCGCGTTCGAAATTCAAATCTACAGTGGCAGGATTTGTATTCGGGTTGTAAGTTCCGATTTTTTCTGTAAATTTACCATCACGTGGTGCTCTTACGTCTGCAATAACAATGGAATAAAACGCATAACCTTTGCGTCCGTTTCTTTGCAATCTGATTTTTGTTGCCATTTCTTTTTCTTTAAATGATTAATGATTTGAATTGTGCCAATAACTCGTATTAGCGGGCGCAAAGTTATAAACTTTTCGTTGTTTTGCAAAAACTTCCCGGCATTTTTCTTAAAACTTCCCGGAGTTTTTACCTATTTCCCGCAGCCATTTTTCCAATTCTCCTGTCCATTCCCTCTTATAGGTGAAGTCTTCGTTGTATCCCCATCCGTGTCCTCCTGTGGGGTAGATGTGAAGGCTTGCAGAAACTCCGTTCTTTACCAGTGCGGTATAATAGTTTATGCTGTTGGCTACAAGTACGCCTGTGTCGTCATTACTGTGCATGATAAAGGCAGGAGGCGTTTGTGGGGTGACTTGAAGTTCGTTGCTGTATTTCTGTTCCAACTCTTTGTCGGGAGATATTCCTAACAGGTTATCGTGTGTTCCTCTGTTTGTATATGTGGGATCCATTGTGATGACCGGATAGAAAAGTATCTGGAAGTCGGGGCGTGTTTCAGCATCGGTAAAATGGGTTGCGGCAGTGCTGGCAAGATGGCCTCCGGCAGATGAACCCATGATGCCGAGTAATTTTATATTCCATTCATCGGCATGTTGCCGCATGATGCGCATGGCCTGTTGCGCATCGCTCAGAGGAACTTCATGGTTCCCGTTGGGCATGCGATAGGTCAAGACTGCATAGGTGATGCCTTGCCGGTTAAACCATTTTGCCATGTCGTGGCCTTCGTGTCCGCTTGCCAATCCCCAGTAAGCGCCTCCCGGACATGCGATGATTGCAATGCCGTTTTTCTCTTTTGCCGGATATACGGTAAGGTGAGGCGAAGCTACATATAACGCACCGTTCGGTTCTTGTTTTTCCATTCGGTTGGTGTTGGGGGCACCATTAGGCCATAGTTGTATTTCTATGGGGTTTTGGGCTGAAAGCATTCCGGTAATGCAGAGCATTCCGATGATGAAAGATATCTTTTTCATAGTTGTTTGTTTTTTGTAAGTTCATTAAACTTGATGATGTTATCGTTTGATGTTCATGCTTGCTTTGATTAAATAGGTTATCAGAAGAGCATAAGCGACAAGAGATACAGCCTGGCTTAGCGGGTTGTCTAACCATTCTTTGTTTATCAGGTCTATTCCTCCGAAACGCATGGCAGCGCTGACGACTCCCATTAATGCTCCTCCTGCGATGAAGCCGGAGGCCAATAACGTTCCTTTTTCTCCACGTGCCGCATTGACCGATTCATCTTTACTGCGTGTGGTGACATACCAGTTGATAGCTCCTCCTGCAAGTAATGGCAGGTTTAACTCAAGGGGAATAAACATACCCAAAGCAAAGGCGAGAGCCGGTATTTTGAAAAATGTCAGGATGAGAGCCAATGCTGCGCCGATTCCGTAAAGCAGCCATGGGGCAGCCACTCCATTCATAAGCGGATCGATTACGGCTGCCATTACTTTTGCCTGAGGTGCAGCCAGTGCATCGGATGAAAACCCGTAGGTCTTGTTCAATATCATGATGACTCCGGCTACCGTTACTGCCGATACCAGTGTGCCGAGAAACTTCCATGTTTGTTGTTTGGCCGGAGTACTTCCCAGCCAATAACCTATTTTTAGGTCGGTTATAAAACCGCCGGCCATTGATAAGGCCGTACAAACCACTCCACCCATTATCAGTGCTGTAACCATTCCGGTGGCGCCTTTCAGTCCGATAGCGACCATGACTACCGATGCCAGTATCAGTGTCATGAGTGTCATTCCGGAAACAGGATTCGTTCCCACGATGGCGATTGCATTAGCTGCTACGGTTGTGAAAAGGAAAGCAATGCATGCTACCAGTACGATGGCCACGATGGTCTGTGTAAGATTGCCCTGCATGACATCGAAGTAGAAGAATAAAGCGGTCAGAATGATGGTGATGATGGAGCCTACGGCTATGGTTTTCATCGGCAGATCGCGCTGGGTACGTGTAACATTTGTACCCGCTTTTTTTCCGCCCATTTCTTTTGCAGCCAGTCCTACAGCACTTTTAATGATGTCCCATGACCGCACGATTCCGATAATGCCGGCCATTGCAATGCCGCCGATTCCGATATTCTTTGCATATTCGGTGAAGATTGTTTCAGGAGACATATTGCTTACGGTATCGGTGATGGCGGGATTCCATGCATTCAACAAGCTGTCTCCCCAGAAAAGAGATATGCCCGGAATGATGATAAGCCATACGGCCAATGAACCGGCACTGATAATGGCTGCGTATTTCAGTCCCACAATATATCCCAGTCCGAGAACGGCTGCTCCGGTATTTATCTTCAGAACCACTTTGGCTTTATCGGCCAGTATTTCTCCCCATCCGCAGATTCGGGTTGTGACATTCTCGTTCCACCATCCGAAAGTGGCGACGATAAAGTCGTAAAGACCTCCGATTAGTCCGGCAAACAGTAGCGGTTTGGCCTGATTCCCTCCTTTTTCTCCGGAGACTAAGACCTGTGTGCTGGCTGTTGCTTCGGGGAAAGGATATTCACCATGCTTGTCGCTTACGAAATATTTACGGAAAGGGATAAGAAACAGAATGCCTAAGATTCCTCCCAATAACGAGCTGATGAACATTTGGAAAAAGTCAACACTCATTTCCGGATACTTGTCTTTTAAAATATATAGTGCCGGCAATGTGAATATGGCTCCTGCGACAATGACACCGGAGCAGGCGCCTATGGACTGTATGATGACGTTCTCACCAAGCGCATTCTTGCGCTTTGCCGCACTTGACACGCCAACGGCAATAATGGCGATTGGGATAGCTGCTTCAAATACTTGTCCTACTTTCAGTCCGAGATAGGCTGCAGCAGCAGAAAATAATATAGCCATCGCTATTCCCCACAGCACAGACCAGGGTGTTACTTCCGGATAAACTTTGTCGGGAGACATCAAGGGTTGATATTTTTCTCCCGGTTTAAGAGGCCGGAATGCGTTTTCCGGCAATCCGATTTGCTTTTCGTCTTTTTCTTTCATGAGTATCTGTTTAATGATTAATATGATTATCTAAATATTTTTTCATGCCTTCTGTAAAATAAATATCGGTACTTCCGTCATCTTTCGTGTAGATGAAATACGCATCAAGTTCCGGATGTTTGTTGCAAATGATTTTAGCCGAGTCTAATCCCAACACCATAAACGATGTGGCATACGCGTCGGCAACGGCACAATTCTCGGCGATTACGGTGGAAGACAAAATGTTGTGCTGAACAGGATAACCCGTACGGGGGTCGATGGTGTGGGCGTATTTTTTCCCGCCTTTGTAGTAAAAGTTCCGGTAATTACCCGATGTTGCCATACCGGCATTGCTTATTTTTAAGACGGTTTGCAGTTCTTGGTTAACGGCCAGAGAATCGTCTATGGGCTTGTTTATGCCGATATGCCATTGGTCCTTCTTCGGGCTTTCTCCTTTCAGGACGAGTTCTCCTCCTATTTCAATCATGTAGTTTTTTATACCTTTTCGGTCGAAAAGTCCGGCCACACGGTCCACTCCATATCCTTTTGCTATGGCGCTACAGTCAAGCATCGTGCGCGAATCTTGTTTAATGATTTTTCCGTTTTCTAATCTTATCTTCTTGTATCCCACAAACTGCCGTATGCTGTCGATTGTTGCGTCATTGATATTTCCTGCATTTTTAAAGCCAAATCCCCAAGCATTTACCAGAGGTGCAACTGTAATGTCGAAGGCTCCGTTTGTTTCGTCCGATATTTTTTCTGCTAAAGAAAATACTTCGGTCATCATGCTGTCGGGGGTATTGTCCGTATTGTTATTGATGCGTGTGATAACCGATTGCTTGTTGAAAGGAGAAAGCGAGTTGTCTACTTTGTGAAGTTCGTCCTCTATCTCATTTTTCAGGCTTTGTTTTGATTGGTACGTTACTTTGTACATCGTGCCGAATATCAGGCCTTGTTCTGTTCGGAACGGTTCTTGTTTCTTTAAGATAAGGACAGTCCCGATGATGAGAAAGAGTAAAAAAGGGAGTTGCCATTTGATTTTGTTTCTATTCATGGTGGACAGTGTTTTGTGACATTATCAAGTTTAAGAATAAAGATGCTCAATCAGGATTTTGAGGCCGATGGCGATTAGTACCAAACCTCCGAATATTTCCATCCGAAGATGGAAACGTTTTCCGAAAAATATCCCGATTAAATTACCGGAAGCTACCATTAAAAACGATGTAATGCCGATGATGGATAAAGGTGCCTTTAGCGAACTTAGCGTGTCGAATCCGGTGAAAGCAAAGGAGATGCCTACGGCTAATGCATCGATGCTGGTAGCAACGGCCAATGTCAATATTACTTTTAGGCGGGTGGGATCGAAGCAACAGATTGTTTCATCCTTGAAGTTCTCACGAATCATGCGGATGCCCAGAAAAGCAAGAAGGCCAAAAGCAATCCAGTGATCGTATGTTTCTATAAGATGATTGAAGCGACTGGCTCCAAACCATCCGATGAGCGGCATCAATGCCTGAAAGAGTCCGAAGAAAAAAGCCATTTTCAGGATGATATTCCAACGTATGTTTTTCAGAATAATTCCGCTTGCGATTGATACCGTGAAGCAATCGATGCCTAAACTGATTGCGAGTAGCCAGATTTCTAAAGTGCTCATACCTTAAAAGGGAAGGTCGTAAATAAGGTTATACATTAAGTTGAAACTGTTGCTGTTATTCTTTCCGTATCCCGGAATGTAATAGGGTTGTGAGTTTGTATGTCCTTTTGCATTCATGCGAAGCTTGTAGCGAACAGTCCAACCCATATTGAATCGTTTATAGATTTTTACTTTTATGCCAAGTACCAGTTCCAGCCAGTTTGCATTGCTTTTCAGCCCGGTGTAATTGAAAGGAACTTCTATAATTCCTCCATAATTGGGGTCTTGCATTGTGGGACCGTCCACATCGTAAGAGAAAGAAGTGAGTCCGTATCGTACTCCGCCGAATAAAAATCCTGGAAGATAAGGCTTCAGATAAAAAATATTATAGTCCATGCCGATACGAAAATAAGGGGCAGACGTCTTATAATGCAGGTTGTTTGTTTCGTTTGTTGCATCGGTTTTGCCATAACCGATTTCAAGAACCGGCAAGAAGCGGTTCTTCAAGTTGCTTTGCAATATGATTTCAGTACTGAAAAAATCGCCTTCCAGTAAGTAATTTCCTGCGCCTAATATTTCCAGTCCCACCCAGCTGCCTTGGTAAAGAGGAGATTCCTTATATTCTTTTTTGAGCGTTTCTTTGTCTTTTTTCTGTGCCTGAACAGGTGACAAAAAGAGAAAAAGATTACTCGCCAGCAGCAACATTAGTATAGTAAATCTTGAAGTTTTCTTTTTCATTATTGTCAATGTTCGGGTTAGTTATGGTTAAAGAATCAAGAACATGCTGTGTAAATGAGGTATTGGTCACGTTATAAAACATCATGGTCCCGCAATCCAGATTGGTGAAATAGGGGATGTTCTGGTGAGTGACGGTTATTGTGTCGAAAGTCGTTTCATTGTAGGCTATGATAAAGCGGGTCTGACTGTCGTAGCTTAATGGCAGTTTGAAGTGTTCGGCAGCACTTTCCTGATTGATGATTGTGTCGTTTATAATGGAATCGGGTTTTGTGATTTCATGAATGCTTCCGTCTTCCAATGTGTCATTGACGACAACGTCGGTTTCTATTTGCCCGATAATGCTTATGGGATTCGAGAATTGAATCGGGTTTCCATATTGGTCTGACAAGGCAAATACGGCATAGGCCAAAGCGTTTGGAGGGCAATTTTCTTCTTCACAAGAAGATATGAGCAGGGAAAATGTTCCGATAGCAAGAAATATAGCGGATAATTTCTTCATTTTATAGTTCCTTTTCTATTTGATAATTGTTACGTTCCGGGGAGTTTCTCGTGATAAGTTCTCCTATGAATCCTGCCAAAAACAATTGCGTACCGATAATCATCGTTGTAAGGGCAAGGTAAAAGTATGGACTTTCCGTAACCAAACGATAAGGATTGCCGTGTGTCATGTCGTAAATCTTGGTAACACCCACTGCGATGACTGCAATAAAACCCAGTAAAAACATGACAGAACCCAGAAAACCGAAGATGTGCATTGGCTTTATTCCGAAGGTGGAAAGGAACCAAAGGGTGAGTAAGTCCAGATAACCGTTGACGAAGCGGTTTAATCCGAATTTCGTTTTTCCGTATTTGCGGGCCCGGTGATGTACGACTTTTTCGCCTATTTTACAGAAGCCGGCGTTCTTTGCAAGATAAGGAATATAACGGTGCATTTCGCCGTAGACTTCGATGTTTTTTATAACGTCTTTCTTATAAGCCTTCAGTCCACAGTTGAAGTCATGTAAATTGTGTATGCCTGATATGGTACGCGCCGTAGCGTTGAATAATTTTGTGGGAAGTGTCTTGGATAGTGGGTCGTATCTTTTTTTCTTCCATCCCGAAACAAGATCGTAACCTTCTTCCGTAATCATGCGGTAGAGTTCGGGAATCTCATCTGGACTGTCTTGTAAATCGGCGTCCATCGTAATGACGACATCTCCCGAAGCTCGCCGGAATCCGCAAAAAAGAGCCGGTGATTTTCCGTAATTGCGCCGGAATTTTATTCCTTTTATTTCATTGTTTTCTTGTTTTAACGCCTCTATTACTTGCCATGAACGGTCGGTGCTGCCGTCGTTAACGAAGATTACTTCATAACTGAATCCGTTTTCCTTCATCACACGCTTTATCCATGCAAAGAGTTCGGGTAATGATTCTTCTTCGTTGTATAAGGGAATAATAACAGAAATATCCATTGTGGTGAGAGTTAAATGCTTGTTTTTTTACGTTTCATGACCAGCAGTGCTGTGGGAAGGGCTAAAATTATTCCGTAAAAAACATTGTTCGATAAGAGATTAAGCGTCATCTCGGAAGGAGAAAATGAAGCGAGTAAGTTTAAAGTTTGCATGGACTGATCTAAAATGGTGGCCATATCTCCTTGAACGGATTGCCTGACAGCTTCCATTTGTTCTCGGTAGGTGGTAAACAGGAAGCCGTTGTCTATGAAACGGAAGTAGATATAATGGGCTGCGGCGGTTAATATGGACGCAAAGACATAAAGAAATAATGTGAATGTATATGCACGTCCGAATGAAATCGTCCCTTCATTATATCGTTCGCGATAGCGTCTCGCATATATATAGCCCAGTATAGGGACGAAAAGAGTTAGTAATATGAACAGAAGTTGCAGGAAAGGCATTGTGAAGCCTAACGGAATTAAAATGAATTTTAAAATCCAAAAGATTCCCATTAACGTGCCGAAACGCATCGCACATTCTTGTAATGTCACGGTTTTATCGGGTGTCATTTTTATCAGAAATTAATTGTTGTTAGTTGCAAAAATACGTTTTTTGTGTCTACCTATTGTTATATTCCGGAGAAAAATCACGTTTTTTGATTCTTCTCATCGTTTTTTTTTAAGGGAGTGTTGCAGATCTCAAAAAAACAAGTACCTTTGCAACCGAATCGGGAAACCGGTGTTTTTGAATAAACGATTAATATGGGTAAGTCCTATACGGCCAGCTCCTTGTGAATCCTCCAGGGCTTGATCGCAGCAAAGGTAGCAGGTTGTAGCGGCGCGATGTAGATAGCTTACCCACCTTGCCTCTTTAGCTCAGTTGGCCAGAGCACGTGATTTGTAATCTCGGGGTCGTTGGTTCGAATCCGACAAGAGGCTCGACACAAGAAAGGCTGCTCTTCAAAAGAAGAGCAGCCTTTCTTGTGTTATAAGGTTTTTGAGTACGGATTATGTTATTTGTCGGTGTTTTTATTCGTAAACGGTTTGTGTAACCAATGTCGTTTCAGCCATTCTCTGAGCGGAATATCGTAGAGTTTCAGTGATGCATATGCCGTACCTATGGCTGCAATATAGAGTCCTACACATACACATATAATCATACTTACCGGAGCATCGGGATGACTATCTCTAAATGTATAGAGCATATAAATGAATGCTATGTGTGTAATGTACAGCGGATAGGAAATATGTCCTAAAAAGTTGCAGACTTTTTGTATTCGCGGATTGCGTATTTTACTTCCTGCACCGATACATAATATAATGGGGAAAAGGATTATTATGGTAAAAGCTTCATATAATCCATTGAGCCACATACGGTCGTTTCCGCCCAAACGCGGCATTAAAGTGAACGCAAGGATTAGCATGGAGCACCATATAAAGCCGTGAGGTATTTTTATAAAGCGGCCGATCCGTGCGAGTAAAAGTCCTGTAAGGAACGGGCAGGCAAGGCGGATGAGTCCGATAAAGATATGCGTGGAGTCGAGTATCCATCCCCCGATTGCTGTGTAAGCTGCGTAAGAACGCGGTTCAAGCAATCCGAACAAATCGATATTCATTGTAAGCGTAACGGTGAAAACAGCGGCAATTATGCAGCAAATGGTCAGGAGCAGTTTGGAAAAATGCCGTATTATTAGCGCATAAACAATGTTGGCAAGGTATTCGAACTGCAAAGTCCATGTAGGGTCATTTATCGGGTTGGTTGCGTTCCATCCGCGAATGTCGTATGCAGGAGGTACGGGAATTAAGGTACAACACCATAGAATCATCAGGAGAAACATTTGCCATGATGTGTCCGCTATCTTCGTGAACGTTGTTGTTGTTCCGAGAAAAAAGAAGCAGGCGCATAGCAGCGTCCCGAAGACAGCCATCGGGTGAAGACGCACAAAGCGGCGTTTGAAGAACTCCCATAAGCTCATGCGATCCCAACGATCATCGTATGCGTACGCAATAACAAAACCGGAAAGTGCAAAAAAGAAATCAACGGCCAAGTATCCGTGATTGATAATTTGTCTTAACGGACCGGGAGAATAACATTCAAACATGTGGAAAGCTACAACAATCATTGCGGCGACCCCGCGAAGTCCGTCTAAGATTTCATAACGCGGCTTGGATTCAAGATACTGGTGATTCATGGTGTAATTTAAAATTTATCAGCGGACAAATTTAGAAAAAACGAGGGAGAAGAAAAAATGAAGGTAAGAAATGTATAGAAAATGGCGGGCTTTTTGGGAAAAGTTCTTGTTCTTTTGTCTGGTCTGAAACGGTGTTTTGGGTGATGGAAGGAATTAACCTTTCGATTTTATGCGTAAATATCGATGATTTTATCTAATTTTGTACGTTGAATCTAAATAATGTACATTAAAAAGGAAAGAAAGGATGGGCGGTTTTTTCGGAACAATTTCTAAATCCGAATGCGTGACCGATTTGTTTTACGGAACAGATTATAATTCGCATTTGGGAACAAAAAGAGCCGGAATGGCTACATATTCGGAAGAAGACGGGTTCATACGGAAGATTCATAATCTGGAAAGTTCATATTTCCGTACGAAATTTGAATCAGAACTCTCGAAGTTTAAAGGGAAAGCAGGAATAGGAATCATCAGTGATACCGATCCTCAGCCGATATTAATCAATTCGCATTTAGGAAAATTTGCGATAGTTACGGTTGCAAAGATTAATAATATCGATGAGTTGACAGAAGAACTGTTGAGGTCGAATATGCATTTTGCTGAAATGAGTATGGGAAAGACCAACCCTACAGAACTGGTTGCCCTGCTGATTGTGCAAGGAAAAAATTTTATAGAAGGCATAGAAAATGTATATAATAAAGTGAAAGGTTCCTGCTCGATGCTGATTCTTACGGAAGACGGAATCATTGCAGCCCGTGACAAATGGGGACGTACTCCGATTGTCATAGGGAAGAAAGAAGGAGCTTATGCTGCAACCAGTGAGTCGAGCAGCCTGCCGAATTTGGATTATGAAATAGATCGTTTTGTCGGTCCGGGAGAAATTATTCGTATTCATTCCGGCGGCTTGGAACAATTGCGTAAGCCCAATGAGAAGATGCAGGTGTGTTCTTTCCTTTGGGTTTATTACGGCTTTCCCGTTTCTTGCTACGAAGGAAAGAATGTGGAAGAAGTACGTTTTATGAGCGGCTACAAGATGGGTAAAAATGATGACTCGGAAGTGGACTGCGCATGTGGCATTCCGGACTCGGGAGTCGGCATGGCTTTGGGCTATGCTGAAGGCAAGGGGATACCCTATCATCGGGCTATTGTGAAATATACGCCCACGTGGCCGCGAAGCTTTACGCCGAGCAATCAGGCGATGCGTTCTCTTGTGGCAAAGATGAAGTTGATACCAAACCGTGCAATGTTGCAGGGAAAGCGCCTGCTGTTTTGTGATGATTCCATCGTGCGCGGCACGCAGTTACGCGACAATGTCAATATTCTTTATGATTATGGTGCTAAAGAAGTGCACATGCGCATTGCATGTCCTCCGCTGATATATGGTTGTCCTTTTATCGGATTTACATCTTCCAAGAGCGATATGGAACTGATAACCCGCCGTATAATAAAGGAAATAGAAGGGGATGAGAATGCTAAACTGGACAAATACGCCACGACCGATTCTCCGGAATATAAGGAACTGGTAGAGCGGATACGGGCACGTTTTGGTCTGACCTCGTTGAAGTTTAATACGTTGGAGACGTTAATTGAAGCAATCGGCTTGCCAAAATGTAAGATATGTACGCATTGCTTCGATGGAAGCAGTTGCTTCTGACATTGAAAAGATTCCGATGTCCTGAATAAAAGAAGCCCGGATTGTTATAAAAACAATTCGGGCTTTTAAAGTACATAAAAGTACTTATCTTATGAATAACAGCTCTCTGTATTTGGGAAGCGTCCACATCTGGTCGTCCACAATCAATTCCAGTTTGTCGATGTGGTAACGGATCTGTTCCAACATCGGTGCGATATTGTCGTGATAGGCAATGGCTTTCTTACGTTCATCGGTAATTTTGTTGGCCACCTTGCGGGCTTCCACCATCGCATCCACGTGCTCTTTGATGTAAGAAGTGTGTTCGGCTATTTCTTTGATGATGGTGATGTTCTCAGCAGAAAGTTTATTAGCCTCTTCCGGCGGGAATAGTCCTTTTAGCTTGTACACGTTGTCTATCAGTTTTGTCTGGTATTCGGTAGCAACCGGAACCACGTGATTCATGACCAAGTCGCCCAAAACCCGTGCCTCGATCTGTATTTTTTTCGTGTACATTTCCCATTTCACTTCGTTTCGTGCTTCCAGCTCTTTCTGAGTCATTACTCCCGTAACCTCAAACATACGGATACTTTCCGGAGCGAGATAGCGGTCGAATATCAGCGGACAACTCGTTTCGCAGTCCAGTCCCCGCCGTGCGGCTTCCTTTTTCCATTCCTCGCTGTAGCCGTTTCCGTCAAATCTTATGGGTTTGCATTCCTTGATAAAATGGCGTACAACCTGTATGATTGCCGAGATTTTCGGTTCCCCCTGTTCGATTAAGGCGTCGACTTTCTGCTTGAAGATGACGAGCTGTTCCGCCACAGCCGTATTTAATGCAATCATTGCACTGGCGCAGTTGGCTTCAGAGCCCACGGCGCGGAATTCAAAACGGTTCCCCGTAAAGGCGAAAGGTGAAGTTCTGTTCCGGTCTGTATTGTCGATGAGCAGTTCGGGAATCTGCGGGATATCCAGTTTCATGCCGTGCTTTCCGCCTAAAGAAATCAGTTCGTCGGTGGAGCTTTCCTCGATGTGGTCGAGAACTTTGCTCAGCTGTGTTCCGAGGAATGAGGATATAATGGCGGGAGGCGCCTCGTTGGCTCCCAGACGGTGGGCATTCGTTGCGCTCATGATTGAGGCTTTCAGCAGTCCGTTGTGCCGGTAAACCGCCATAAGCGTATTGACAACGAAAGTGATGAACCTCAGGTTTTCTTCCGTAGTCTTTCCGGGTGCCATCAGCAGCACGCCGTTGTCGGTTCCGAGCGACCAGTTGTTATGCTTTCCCGATCCGTTTACCCCTTTGAAAGGTTTCTCATGCAGCAGTACACGGAAGCCGTGATTCCGTGCAATCTTTCTCATGAGCGACATGATGAGCATGTTATGGTCGACGGCAAGATTGCATTCCTCGTAGATGGGCGCCAGCTCGAATTGGTTCGGCGCCACTTCGTTATGTCTTGTTTTTACGGGAATCCCCAGTTCAAGCGCCTGAATTTCCAAGTCCTTCATGAAGGCGGCCACGCGACTGGGAATCGCTCCGAAGTAGTGGTCTTCCAGTTGTTGGTTCTTTGATGCCTCGTGTCCCATTAAGGTACGTCCCGTCAGAAGCAGGTCGGGACGAGCGGCATACAGTCCTTCGTCTACGAGAAAGTATTCTTGTTCCCAGCCCAGATATGCAAAAACCTTCTTTACATTTGCGTCAAAATAGCGGCAAACGTCTACTGCAGCCTTGTCTACTGCGCGCAATGCTTTTAATAATGGAGCCTTATAATCGAGTGATTCACCGGTATAGGCGATGAAAACAGTCGGGATGCATAAGGTATCGTCTACGACAAAAACGGGAGATGACGGGTCCCATGCCGAATAGCCTCGCGCTTCGAACGTGTTGCGTATTCCGCCGTTTGGGAAAGAAGATGCGTCAGGTTCCTGTTGGACGAGTAGTTTCCCCGAGAATTCTTCCAGCATGCCACCTTTTCCGTCGTGTTCTACAAAAGCGTCATGCTTCTCGGCCGTGCCTTCGGTCAGCGGTTGGAACCAGTGTGTGTAGTGAGTAGCTCCTAATTCCATTGCCCAACGCCGCATGCCATCCGCCACTTTGTCGGCGATTTCTCTGTCAAGTGTTGCCCCGTTATCCATGGCGTCTGCCAGCCTGTTATAAACATCGGTAGGCAAATATTTGAACATTTTTTCGCGATTGAATACATATTTGGCAAAGTATTCGCTCGGACGTTCTTTTGGTACAGTTACATTTACAGGTTTCGTTTGGAAAGCCTTTTCCACTACATTGAATCTTAGCTTAGACATAATATCTTTTTATTTTAGTTGATTTTTTATATATAATTGCTTTTGTCTTTTAATGGTTGTAGGCAGATTCGCCATGTTCATAAATATCCAGTCCTTCTTCTTCTACACGTTTATCTACACGCATGCCCACCAACCGATCGGTTATTTTAAATATAATGTAGGTCATGACGGCACTGAATACAATGGAGATGAGCGTTGCTACGATTTGTATCCATAATTGATGCCAGTCTCCATATAGGGCTCCTTGCACACCCTCTTCGCCGGAAATGAAACGTGTGGCGAATACTCCGGTTAAAATTGAGCCGACAATACCTCCGATTCCGTGCACTCCGAAAGCATCGAGCGTGTCGTCATATTTAAATTTCGGTTTGATTACAGCTACCATATAGAAACATACGATAGGAGTAATTAGCCCGATAAAAAATGCGCCGAGAAGATCTACTGTTCCGGCTGCGGGTGTAATGGCTACCAACCCCGATACAGCTCCGGTACATGCGCCTACAGTGGTAGGTTTTTTATTATGTATCCAATCAATAGCCATCCATGTAAGAGCAGCCACACACGTTGCTATGTGTGTAACAAGGAAAGCATTGGCAGCAATTCCGTCGGCACACAAGCCACTTCCTGCGTTAAAGCCGAACCAACCTAACCAAAGAAAAGCTGTACCCATGAAGACAAATGCAATGTTGTGCGGTGTCATGGGATGTGAAGCTTTGTAATTGCTTCGTTTTCCCACCATTATGGCCATAATAAGAGCCGAGATTCCGGCATTGATATGAACTACGGTACCTCCGGCAAAGTCGATAGCGCCCATCGTCTGAAGAAAGCCTCCTCCCCATACCCAATGCGCCATCGGTATGTAAACCAAGATGCTCCATAATACAGTAAATATCAGAAAACCTGAGAATTTGATCCGTTCAGCGAAAGAACCCAATATTAAAGCCGGGGTGATGATGGCAAACATACATTGGAAGAGAACGAATGTCAGTTCGGGAATGTTGCCGGTTGTCAGAGTGGAGGGGGTAATTCCTTTTAGAAAGATTTTATCGAATCCTCCGATGATGGAGCCTAATACATTATCACTTTCCGTCAGACTTTTTCCAAAAACAAAGCTGTATCCGAAAGCAATCCAAAGCACGCTGACTACGCCCACTATCAATAAACTTTGCATGATAATGCTTAAAACATTCTTTTGTCTCACCAATCCTCCGTAAAATAATGCAATTCCGGGAATGGTCATTAGCAGTACAAGTATGGAAGACATCGTTATCCATGCAGTGTTTCCTGTGTCAAGTATCATCGAATCCATAGTTTTTTCTTTTTAAAATAATGACTGTTGTTGGTTAGTTATTTCTCTTGTTCTGCGTTGTAAAGCGCAATGTCCCCCCGTTCTCCTGTGCGGATGCGGATAGAATCTTCTACGGGAATGACAAAAATTCGTCCATCTCCGATCTCTCCCGTGCGGGCTGCTTGCATAACAGCCTGAACGGTTTTCTCCACATTCTTGTCGCGAACAACGATGGAGATCAGTATGCGTTCAATGGAACTTGTGTCGTATACGACACCCCGATAGATGCGTCCTTCTCTTGTTTTGCCTACTCCTCTTACATCATAATAAGAGAACCACTCGATATCAGCGGCGAGAAGCGCTTCTTTTACGTCATCAAATCGACTTCTGCGAATAATTGCTTCAATTTTTTTCATAGCCGTTATTGTTTTAATATTTATGTGAACAATGTGTTATCCTGAAATCTTTTTCCTTATTCTTTGAAATTTTGTATCATTAGAAACTTGTGCCTAAAACAAAATATGCGCCCTCTGTTGCAGGATTCCAAATAAGATTCGTGAACAAAGAAAGCGAGTAACGCGATGTGATATCAAACGTTTTGCTGGCTCCAATCATAATATCGGTCACTTCGAATCCGTTTGCATAGCCGTTATAAAAGCTTGTTTCCCATGGCGTCGCTCCGATTCCTGCTGTCCAGTCGAGACCTCCCAGCTGAAAGGGTGCCGACAAATTGATGTAAGATGAGTATGCCCGCTTTCCATTATTGCGTCTCCCGTCATTCCCTGCGAAGTTCGTATACCAGTTGGCTGCTAAGAATCCGAAATCATATCCGATTTGTGCTTCGAATACATGCGCCGTGTTTCGTGCGCCATAATGAAAATAACCGGCTCCGTTGTTGAACCAATAGTCGGTAATCGATACGATGAATCGATTGAAAGAATAGCCTAAAGTCAGGTCAAATTCTTTTGTGTCATCCCGATCGAAACCGACGGAACCCCATCCCGTAAGAGATAATCCTTTGTAACCAATGGAAACCGAAGGTTGGATGCTGACGTTTCCTAAGTCTTGTCCACGCCATATATATCCGCTTACAATGTCGGCTCCCAACGATGCTGTTACTTTGTCTTGAGCATTGGCTCCGCATATGGTAAAAAGACTTGTTACAGTAATTAATGCGATTGCCTGCATCTTTTTAATTAATCTTTCCATAGTTTGAACATTTTGGTAGGGAATAATCATATTGTTTATCTCTTTGTTTTATTACAATGCAAAGTTGTTTCATTTTGATTACTTTATCAAATAAAAGGTGGAATATTGGAAAATTAAAATTAAGAATATGATGATTTTTTATTCTTTTCATCGCTTTTTGTGCTATCTATAACGGTTTCCCAGATTATATGTATAGAATCGTTATATAACAGGCTGCGTAAAATTCTTTTTATATAAATATTTTCACTTTGTAATAATGGAATGGACGATATGTAATATTGGTAGCGTGAGATACGGATAACATCACATGTCGTGAAAAACATACTGTTCTTGTGGCAGAAAGGGCGGGTGATTTTGATGAAAGGAAGGGTATGTTTTCACGGAAAGAACCAACTGTTTTTATAAAACGATAGCCGTTATTGCTTTTAGTTCCTAAGCATTAACGGCTATTGTTTGTTATGCAGTTATGATTCTGTTATATCCATCGGCGAATACGTTCTATTGCTTCTATGCAATCATCTTTTTTCCCGAAGGCAGTCAGGCGCAGATACCCTTCACCGCTCGGGCCGAATCCTACACCGGGCGTGCTGACTATATTTACTTCGTATAGCAGTTTCTCGAAGAATTTCCATGAGCTTAAATTCTTCGGTGCCTTGAGCCAGATATAAGGAGCGTTTATTCCTCCGTAAACATGGAATCCTGCATCTTTTAGCCCCTCGCGCATGATGCGGGCATTCTCCATGTAGTAGTCGATGGTTTCTTTTACTTGTTTCTTCCCTTCCGGCGTATAGATGGCTTCTGCACCACGTTGGGTGACATAGCTTGTGCCGTTGAATTTCGTGCATTGGCGTCTGTTCCATAAGGGATTGAGAGGAATGCGTTGTCCGTTTAGGTCGTAAGCCATAACTTCTTTCGGTACAATGGTATAACCGCACCGCATTCCTGTGAATCCGGCCGTTTTCGAGAAGCTGCGAATCTCTATTGCCACTTTCTTTGCTCCGCGTATTTCGTAGATGGAGTGAGGAACATTCGGTTCGCGGATGTATGCTTCGTATGCAGCATCGAAGATGATTAGCGTAGAATTGGCTAACGCATAATCGACCCATTGCTTGAGTTGGTCGTGCGTTAAGGTGGTTCCCGTAGGATTATTCGGGTAACATAAATAAATAATGTCTACGCGGTGATTGGGAATGGAAGGGATGAAGTTGTTTTCTTCCGTGCAAGGGAAGTAGGTAACATTACTCCATTTCCCGTCTTCTCCCAGCGTGCCCGACCGTCCGCACATGATGTTGCTGTCTACATAAACGGGATAAACCGGATCGGTGATACCCATGCTGTTGTCCCAACGAAGCAGTTCGCCGATATTTCCTGTGTCGCTTTTTGCTCCGTCGCTGATGAAAATTTCCGACGGACTCAGGTTGATTCCTCTTGGAGCAAAGTCATTTTTCAGTATGGCTTCTATCAGGAAATCATAACCTTGTTCCGGACCGTATCCGTGAAATGTCCGTTCGTCTGCCATTTCATCAACAGCCTTATGCATGGCTTCAATGCAGGCTTGGGGTAAAGGACGCGTAACATCGCCTATGCCGAGGCGGATGAGTTTGGCTTCGGGATGCGTTATTTTAAAGGCATTGACCTTTTTTGCGATGTCGGAAAAAAGATAGTTACCGCGTAACTTCAAGAAATGTTCGTTTACAAGTGCCATTGTTATCGTTATTTATATGTATTCTTAAATAGTTATCGTGCCGTCAAACACTTTGACGGCCGGGCCGTTCATCATCATGCATTTGCTTTTTTCATCCCAATGGAGGTGAAGCGTGCCTCCGTCCATGATGACGTCCGATTCGGAACCACATCTTCTTGTGAAGACAGAAGCGGCAGCCGTAGCACAAGCTCCCGTGCCGCATGCTTGGGTGATACCCGAGCCTCTTTCCCATACGCGCATACGGATTTTGTCGGAGCCGAGCACTTGGGCAAATTCCACATTCACTCTGTCAGGAAAAAGCGGATGATGTTCCAGACGGGAACCGGTTTTTGCCAAATCGATTTGTGCTATGTCATCGACAAAAATTACTAAGTGCGGATTTCCCATCGACACGGCAATACCTTCAGAAGATGGGCTGTCTGCATCTAAAGTAATTTTATGGATATCAGAAGGGATACCCATGTTGACCGTAACAGAATCTACCGTATGTTTATCGTTTACATGCAAATATAGTTGTTTTATGCCGGAGCGTGTATCAAGGCTTATGGATGTTTTTTTCGTAAGGCCGTATTCGTAGAGATATTTTCCCACGCACCTGCTGGCATTTCCGCACATCATGGCTTCCGAACCATCGGCATTGAAGATACGCATGCTGAAGTCTCCTTTCCCGGATGTTCCTATTAAGACAAGCCCGTCGCTTCCGATACCTGTATGCGGACGGCTTAATGTCTCGGCAAGTTTCTCGGGATTGGCAATGGGGTATTTCAGTGTATTGATATAAATATAGTCGTTGCCGGCTCCCTGCATTTTGGTAAATTCGATGTTCATACCTTATGTTGTTTATGATTGGTAAGCTTCTTCATGTACTCCCGCGACAGCGCGTCCGCTGGGTTCATTCATATTTTTAAAGGATGCATCCCAAGCTAATGCTTCGGCTGTGGAGCAAGCCACGCTTGGTACACTCGGTACACTTCGTGCAGCACTTTCACTGGGGAAGTATTCTTCGAAGATGCTGCGGTAATAATATTCTTCTTTATTGCGCGGAGGATTGATAGGGAATCGTTCGGCAGCTTCGGCCATTTGTTTGTCGCTCACGGCCTGTGCCGTAATTTCTTTTAATGTATCAATCCAACTGTAACCGACTCCGTCACTGAATTGTTCCTTCTGTCTCCATGCAACATCCGAAGGAAGCATGTCTGCAAAAGCTTCCCGCAAGACACGTTTCTCGATAGTTTTTCCCGGACACATCTTTTCTTCCGGATCGATGCGCATGGCGATATCGAGAAATTCCTTGTCAAGGAATGGAACACGTCCTTCTACTCCCCAAGCAGCAAGCGATTTATTGGCGCGAAGGCAATCGTAAAGATAGAGTTTGGAAAGTTTTCTTACAGTTTCTTTATGGAATGCATTTGCGTTGGGCGCCTTGTGGAAGTACAGATAACCGCCGAATATTTCATCGGCGCCTTCTCCGCTCAATACCATTTTGATCCCCATGCTTTTGATAACTCGTGCCAGAAGATACATCGGTGTGGACGCACGTACCGTGGTAACATCGTAGGTCTCTATGTAATAGATTACGTCGCGTAGTGCGTCTAGTCCTTCTTGTATGGTATAATTAATTTCATGATGTATCGTTCCAATGAAATCGGCCACTTCACGCGCCTTGATTAAATCGGGAGCACCTTTCAATCCGATGGCAAAAGAATGAAGCTGAGGCCACCATGCTTCTTTTTGTCCTTCGCTTTCGATGCGGTGAGATGCATATTTCTTTGCAATGGCGGATATAATGGAACTGTCGAGTCCTCCCGAAAGAAGTACGCCATAGGGAACGTCGCTCATCAGCTGTCGGCGTACGGCATTGCATAGAGCTGTGCGGATAGCACTTTCTTCTGTCCCTTTTTTCAGGGTTTCTTTGGGGAAATCCATCCAGTCTCTTTTATACCATTGGAGGATTTTCCCTGTTTTGCTCGAATAATAATGTCCGGGAGGAAACGGTTCATACCTGTCGCAAAAGCCTTCAAGTGCTTTTAATTCACTGGCGGAATAAATTTTTCCGTCATTATCGTACCCGATGTATAAAGGAATTACTCCTATCGGGTCGCGGGCTATCAGAAATTCGTCGCGTTCACTGTCATAAAGAGCGAAGGCAAAGATGCCGTTCAGTTCTTCTAAAAAATCGGAACCATTATCGCGATATAAGGCAAGGATAACCTCGCAGTCGCTTCCCGTTTGAAATGTATATTTTTCTTTATAGCGTTCCCTAATCTCCCGGTGATTATAAATCTCTCCGTTTACTGCGAGGATTTGTTTGCGATCCGGTGAGTACAGCGGCTGTCCTCCACTTTGAGGGTCAACAATAGACAGGCGCTCATGGGCAAGTATTGCCGAGCCTCCACAATAAATGCCGCTCCAATCAGGTCCGCGATGGCGTATTTTCTTAGCCATAGCCAGCGCTTTGTTTCTTAGTTCCGGCGTTTGTTGCTTGATATTAAAGATACATGCTATTCCACACATGGCATTATTTGTTTGCGAGTTAGTATTTGTTTTATATATAAGAATATTGAATTAAATTCGGGATGGATGCAGGAAGTTGTCAATTTGCTTTGCCGCTTTACGTCCCGAATCGATACATTTTACTACGAGACTGGCACCTGTTGCCGCATCTCCCGCCACGAATGCATTTTTCGGTAAGGACGGAAGTTCTGGTTTAAGGAAACCCATAGCCAGCAAGACCATATCGGTTTTGATTATCTCTTTCCGTCCGGTCGGTTGCATGATAGGGCGTGTTCCGTTAGGATTCGGCATCCATTCCACTTCTTCTACTTCCACTCCACATACGTGTCCGTGTTGTCCGATGAAGCATTTGGAGTTGAGGTTCCACCTGCGTGTACATCCTTCTTCATGACTGCTGCTTGTTTTTAAGATATTAGGCCATTGTGGCCATGGGGTCAAAGGGTTTGTTCCGACAGGAGGTTTGGGAAGGATTTCTATTTGCATTACGTCGACTGCTCCCTGACGGATGCTCGTTCCGATACAATCGCTGCCGGTATCTCCTCCGCCTATCACCAAGACGTGTTTGCCTTTTGCTGATATGCGTTCCTCTTTTGGGAAGACTTGTCCTGCAAGAACGCGGTTCTGCTGGGCAAGGATATCCATTGCGAAGTGGATTCCTTTCAATTCGCGTCCGGGAATATTCAAGTCTCGCGCTTGAGGTGTTCCCGTACAAATGCAGTAAGCATCGAATTCTTCTGGTAATTTTGTCAGGTCGATTTCCGAATTGACTTTGAAGTTTATCCCTTCCGATTCCATAATTTGTACCCGGCGATCGATAATCAGTTTGTGAAGTTTGAAGTTTGGAATGCCGAAACGAAGCAATCCTCCGATGTATTCTTGCTTTTCAAATATGGTAACATCGTAACCTTTCTGGTTAAGTTGATTTGCGCAAGCCATACCCGAAGGGCCGGAACCGATTATAGCAACCTTATATCCGTTGCGCTTGTACGTTTTCGGCTTGACATATCCTTCCCTGAATGCGGCTTCTATGATGGCGACTTCATTCTCCCGGATGGTTACAGGTGCATCGATACTTAGTTTTAGCACGCAACTTTTCTCGCATAATGCAGGACAAATGCGTCCGGTGAATTCCGGGAAGTCGTTCGTGCGTGTCAGTATTTCATAAGCGTCGTGCCATTTGCCTTTGAATAAAGCATCTTGAAATTCCGGCGGGCGATTGCCTAACGGACAAGCCCAATGGCAGAAAGGCACGCCGCAATCCATGCAACGAGATGCTTGCAATTTTCGCTCTCCGGTGTTAAGTGTTTGTTCTACTTCGCTGAAGTCTGTGATACGTTCATGTATCGGACGGTATCCTGCTTCCTGACGAGGTATGGTTAAGAATGCTTTCGGATTTCCCATATAGCAGTTTATTTTATATTCTGTGAAAAGTCTGTTTGTTAATAATCACGTTGTACTTCGGCTATTTTTTCTTGAAGTTTTCGCATCTGTTCTTCCGCCAAAACTTTCTTATATTCTATCGGAGTAACCTGAATGAACTCGCCGATGTATCGGTTCCATTCGTCAAGCATGACACGCGCCAGTTCCGATCCGGTATAAAGATAGTGCTGCCTGATCAGTTCGTGCAGTTCTTTCTGGGAAGTGGCGCTTTCCAAAAGCGAAAGTTCCACCATGTCCATATTGCAGAAATAGTCGAAATTATGATTTTTGTCCCATACATAAGCTACTCCTCCGCTCATGCCTGCGGCAAAGTTTCGTCCCGTTTCTCCCAATACGACGACGCGTCCTCCCGTCATATATTCGCAGCAATGGTCGCCAACGCCTTCGACAACTGCGATGACACCCGAATTGCGTACGGCAAAACGTTCGCCCACACGGCCATTAATATAAACTTCTCCGCTTGTAGCGCCATATAATAATGTATTGCCGGCAATGGTGTTTTTTTCGGCAGAAAAGCTATTTCTGATTGGGGGACGCACGGAAATGAATCCGCCGCTCAGTCCTTTTCCCAAATAATCGTTGGCCTCTCCTTCCAAACGGAAGCTCACTCCTTGTGTGAGGAACGCACCGAAACTTTGGCCGGCCGAACCTTTGAATTTTACTTGAATCGTACCTTTTGGTAAACCTGCCTGTCCGTATCGGGAAGCAATTGCACCCGAGAGCATAGCTCCCGTCGAGCGGTCTGTATTGGATATGGTATATTCCAAAGAAACTTCTTTTTGTTTTTCCAGCGCATCTTTTGCTGCGGCCAGCATGTTTACGTCCAATACCTGACTGATTGCGTGTTGTTGAGCGCAAACATTATGAATAGCGGCTTCGTTGTTCACCTTGTATAATAAGCGGCTGAAGTCGAGTAGGGAGGTTTTCGAGCCCGGTTCAGACGGAATAATCTCAATCAGGTCGGTACGTCCCACGATGTCGTCCAGACGGGTAAAGCCCATTTCTGCCAAAAGTTCTCGGACTTCTTGTGCAAGGAAGCGGAAATAGTTGACCAAATATTCCGACTTTCCCCGGAAATGTTCCCGAAGTTTTGAGTCCTGTGTCGCTACGCCTACCGGACAAGTATTGGCATGACATTTACGCATCATTACGCAACCCAGAACGATAAGCGCCGTTGTTCCGAATGCAAATTCTTCGGCTCCCAGCAAAGCCATGCTGATAATATCGTGACCAGTCTTGAGCTGTCCGTCGGTTTGAAGGCGAACTTGTCCGCGCAGACCGTTTAAGACTAATGTTTGTTGCGTCTCGCTTAATCCGATTTCAGGTGAAATACCGGCGTAACGCATGGATGATATCGGAGAAGCGCCGGTTCCTCCTTCGGCACCTGAAATGACAATTAAATCGGCTTTTGCCTTTGCTACGCCGGCAGCAATGGTTCCCACTCCGCTTTCTGCCACCAGCTTTACGCTGATTTTGGCTTTCGGGTTGACGTTTTTAAGGTCGAAAATAAGTTGGGCAAGGTCTTCTATGGAATAAATATCGTGGTGCGGTGGAGGAGATATCAGCGAGATGCCCGGAATGGAATGGCGTGTACGGGCTATCACCTCGTCGACTTTGAATCCGGGAAGCTGGCCTCCTTCTCCGGGTTTCGCGCCTTGTGCCACCTTTATTTGTATTTCTTCAGCATTAACTAAGTATTCCGTTGTCACGCCGAAACGCCCTGATGCAACTTGTTTTGTCTTGCTGCACAGAGAAACGCCCTGATATTTTTCGTGAAACCGTGCCGAATCTTCGCCGCCTTCTCCCGTATTGCTGCGCGTTCCAAGCTTATTCATGGCCAAAGCCAACGCTTCGTGTGCCTCTTTACTTATCGCTCCAAAAGAAATAGCTCCTGTTACGAAGTGCTTAACGATGTCTTCCACAGGCTCTACTTTCTCGATGTCGATGGGATTTTTCTTGAATCGGAAGAAATCCCGCAGGAATATGGGACTCTCTTTTTTGTCGACTTTTGCAGTAAACTCCTTGAATTTCTCATAACTTCCCAAGCGGGTAGCCAGTTGAAGTGTACTGATTGTCTCGGGATTCCATGCGTGTTTCTCTCCGTCTTTCCGGTATGAGAACTGTCCGATGTAAGGCAAAAGCGTGTCGATTTCTTCGGGCAAGTAGCCATTATCATGGAATGTTATGTAGTCTTTTGCTATTTCTTTCAGTCGGGCACCTCCGATAGATGACGACGGGGTGCCGAAGTAATTCTTCAGTAATTCCTTGTCCAAGCCGATGGCTTCAAATATTTTTGCCCCGCGATAAGAGCGAATCGTACTGATGCCCATCTTGCTCATTATTTTATATAAGCCTTTGCAGATGGCTTTGATGTAGTTTTTCTCGGCATTCTCGTAGCTCATTTGTATCTCATCTCGCGTTACTAAATCGTTTAATACGGCAAAAGCCATGTAGGGATTGATGGCGCTTGCACCGTAACCTAACAGTAAGGCGGCATGCATGACCTCGCGGATTTCCCCACTTTCCACAATCAATGCCGTTTGAACGCGTTTTTGTACGGCGATAAGGTGGTGATGTACGGCACTTACAGCGAGCAAAGAAGGAATGGCTGCGTGGGTTGCGTCGATGTCTCTGTCGGACAAAATGATGTAATTTACCCCGTTTGTAACCGAATCTTCTGCTTGTTTGCAAAGTGATGTCAGGGCTTTCCGCAATCCGCTTTCGCCTTCAGTTATGTCGAATAACATGGGTAATTTTTCAGTTTTAAAGCCCTTATAGCGTATATTGCAGAGAATATCCAGTTGCGTGTTGGTTAAGATAGGATGAGGCAGACGAACCATCTTGCAATGACTTTCATCAGGATGTAAGATGTTGTTGCCTACAGCTCCTATGTATTCAGTAAGTGACATGACCAATTCTTCCCGAATCGGGTCGATGGGGGGATTGGTTACTTGTGCAAACTGCTGGCGGAAATAATTGAAAAGAAGTTGTGGCTTTTCCGATAGAACGGCAAGCGGGGTATCGTTGCCCATGGAAGCCGTAGGTTCGGAACCGCTTATGCACATCGGTATAATGATGCGTTCGATATCTTCTCGGGTAAATCCGAAAGCATACAACTTGCGGTTATAGTCGGGAAGTGCGTTTTCTACTTTTCGTCCGCTTTTGAGTTTATCCAGTTCAATGCGGTTGTTTGTAAGCCATTGTCGGTAGGGCAGGGTGGAAGCCAATTGTTCTTTTAGCTCATTGTCATAGTAAATACGTCCTTCTTGTGTATCGATTAATAAGATTTTTCCGGGTTGTAATCTTCCTTTTTCTTTAATGTTTTCCGGATCGAAATGAATTACTCCGGCTTCACTTGCCACAACAACCATGTCGTTTTTGGTAATCAGGTATCGTGCCGGACGCAGTCCGTTTCGGTCAAGCATACCGCCTGCATAGCGACCGTCGCTAAATAAAAGTGTAGCAGGACCGTCCCATGGTTCCATGAGAATGGAGTGATATTCATAGAAAGCCTTCAGATCTTCACTGATAGGATTTCTGTCATTAAATGACTCCGGTACGAGCATTGCCATAGCATGCGGCAGGCTTAATCCCGACATGATGAAATATTCCAGCACATTATCGAAAGAAGCGCTGTCACTCATATTGGGCTGTAAGATGGGACGTATTTCCTTTATGTTGCCGAGCTGCGGAGAAGAAAGTACGCTTTCCCTTGCTTCCATCCACCCTCGATTGCCTCTTATGGTATTGATTTCTCCGTTATGCGCCAATAAGCGGAAGGGTTGTGCAAGGCTCCATGTAGGAAAAGTGTTTGTACTGAAGCGTGAATGTACGATGGCTAACCCGCTGGTGAAGTAAGGTTGTGTCAGGTCGCAAAAGTATTCGCGCACTTGTACGGAAGAGAGCATACCTTTATATATAATGGTTTTGCTTGAAAGGGAAACGATATAAAAGTCTTTGTGAGTGACACGTTTCTCTATCTTTTTGCGTATGATATAAAGTGTACGTTCGAATTTGTCGGCATCTGTTGCACCGGTAATGAATATTTGTTTAATATCCGGTTCCGTTTCTGATGCACTTTTTCCCAATATGGATGAGTTGACGGGGACGGAACGCAGATGCATTAAAGACAATCCTTCTTTTTCAATTTCCTCTATGATGATTTGTAAGATTGCGGCTTGTTCCTTTTCGGCTTTAGGCAAAAAAACTAATCCTGTGCCATATTTCCCTTTTTCGGGAACAGGTATTCCTTGTAACAATATGAATTCATGAGGAATTTGCAGCATTATTCCGGCTCCATCCCCGGTTTTGTTGTCGGCTCCTTCGGCGCCGCGATGTTTCATATTTTCCAGAACTTTCAGGGCAGCATCTACAAGTTCATGCGATTTGTTTCCATGAATATTGACAATCATGCCTACGCCGCAGGCATCATGTTCGTTGTTTGGATTGTAAAGACTGCTGTGTTCTTGTAAAATATCTCGAGTAATATCTTTCTTTCCTAAAGTAATCTTTTTCATTGATTGGATGTCTTTAGTTATATATTTATATCTTAATTGCTGTCAATTTGGATTCAAAATTATAATATTGCTTTCATTGTAGCAAAATTAATCGTTCTGTGTTTGGAATAAAAAGTGGCTTTTTATACAGGAAATAATAAATTAGCGGAAAAAGTTTGTTGTAAAGATGATATTTTAATGAAATGTTCATGGTTCTATGCTGAATTGTTACTTTTGAAGGATGGTGAATATTTTAACAAATCGCCGGGAAGTTTTGATGAAACTTTGCCTGCCTTTTGTGGAGAGGTTCGGCGTCTTTTTCGTAAATATTGCATCGTTTTCCTTTGGCTTTTTCTGCTTTTTTATGTGCGAACCGTTCCTTTTTCTTTGCAGGCTTTGTTAATGCCTTGAATTTGTTTTATTTTTACGGTTAAAAGGTCTTGAGTCTTTTTGCGTTTATCTGTTGGCTGTTTGGCGGAAATACAGATGCTTCTCGTTTCAAAAAATGTCACATTAAAAAAATAGATACTATGAATCAAAGTAACTTAAACGCTCTTGGAGATGGAAAATCTCCGGATATGCTGGTTTTCTCAATGAGAATGTGTGTGGTTATGTTGATGCTTTTCTTGTTGCCTTTTGATGTCTTTTGTACACAAGGGGGAATGAATGGTGATTTTCGGGAAAGTATTCCTACGCTTTATCCCACGAAAGACTGGGTTGTATCCGATTTTGTGGTAACCGATTCGAGGTTCGGGGCTAAAGCGGAACCGGGATTTGATAACAGGGCTGCTTTTCAGGCTGCGATAGATGCCGCATATCAGAGTGGGGGAGGCGTGGTGTATATACCGGCCGGCAACTATGAGTTTCACAGTACGCAGACGGGAAACAAACAGGTGCGGGTGAGAACTGGGGGAAAAGAGGAGCGTAAGGTATTTCAGTATGCGTATGTTTTGCGTCTTCATCCCGGTGTCCAGTTGCGGGGAGACTGGGCAGATCCGGAGAAAAATAACGGGAAGGTTTTAGGCACGATTCTTGAAGTGAGAGTAGGAGAAAACTCACCCAATTGTGATGGGAACATTGAAAGTTGGTGGAATGACGGACAGGCAGGAAACGCATTGCGTACAACTTATACGAGCATTGCCGACAGGTTTATAGAGATGAATGCCTCAACAGGTGTAACAAACCTTTCCATCTGGTATCCGGAACAGGATGTTGAAAACGTCAAGCCGTATCCATGGACTTTATATCAGGCGCAGGGAGATTGTGCGACGATTGAGCATGTTACATTGGTAAACTCGTATAACGGCTTTTATTCGGCGCCGAGCGAATTGCATTATCTTCTCGACAGTTATATAACAGCCTTGAATAAAGGCATAGAAATTCATGTGTGTACCGATATAGGTCGTATTGAGAATGTAGCGGTAAGTCCGAAATATTGGGCGGAGTCGGGGCTTGCAGGCACACCGAAAGTCGAAGAATTGTCATCTTACACAAGGGCGTATGGCATGGGATTCTGCATGCATCGCTCCGACTGGGAATACATTTCTTTTCTGCAGGTATCGGGTTATAAAACAGGAATGTGGATAGGGCGTGAACCGGGATTTTCCGACGCTCCTAATGCTCAATTATATGAAGTACACGTAAGAGACTGCAAAGACGGATTGTATGTTGAAGATGTCAATCCATACGGATTGCTTATTTCCAATTCGTCGTTCGAGGCGGAAAATGGGAATCATGCAGTGTATTTTTCTGAAGATTTTAAGACTTCAGTACAGTTTAATGGTGTGAATTTCGGCGGGACTGTGGTAAGCGACGGGCAAGGCGGGGTCATTTCGTTTGAGAGTTGTGCATTCGATTGGTATGATGAGTACGCACTCCGGATAAACAACGGAAATGTTTTATTGTCCCAATGCCGTTTCAAGCAGAAGAAAGGGCATGTTTATCTTGGCAGAAATACGCATCTGTTGAAGTCTGTAAACTCAGGTTTTAATCGTAAGCTGCAGGTGGACGATTTCAGTTCTTCGGCCACGATAGAAATAACGCGGAAGAAAAAATATCTGTTTGAGCCGATACCTCAGAAAATAAAAACGGATATAGCAGTACACCCAAGACCTCTTTCTGGCCGGATTATGCGGGCTGATTTGGAAAAAGCGACAGGGCTTAACAATAATCGTCCGCAGAAGGATATATCATCCGAATTGCAATCTGCACTTGATGCCATAAAATCTGAGGGAGGAGGTACGCTTTATTTGCCGGCAGGACGATATTTGGTGAATCATCCCGTCAGGATTCCTTCGGGAGTCGAATTAAGAGGTTCGTGGGATGTACAACATCATACGCAGGGAGGCGGTACAGCCATTTTTACCGAATATGATGGCGGTGCGGAAGGAGAAAGCGGGGCTTCTCTCATACAACTTGCGGAAAATGCCGGTATAAGAGGGATTACATTGGCGCAGCTGAATATTGTTTCCGATGGATTTGACGAGAAAAACCCGAGAAAAACACCTTTTCTTATACAAGGGCAAGGCCGGAATGTCTATGTCATTAACGTGACCATTGCGATAGGAGACAAGGGAGTTGATCTTGCATCGTTCGATACAAGCGGACATTATGTTGACTATCTTGGCGGTGTTTTATTGCGGGCAGGTATATGGGTTGGCGGCGGAGCCGAAGGAGGATTTATCCGCAATATGCAGTTTAATCCGCATTATAGTGCACGATTGCCGGAAGGGAAACAAGGATATCCTGCGGTTTCTATGATGAGGTTCGTGCAGTCGAATTGCAGCGCTCTTAAGTTTGCCGATGTAAAAGGACAGACAATCTTCAATAACTTTGTGTACGGTTCTGTGTATGGAATACACTTTTTGAAGGATAGCGTAACAGGGCGTTATCCGGGGAAGATGACCATTATCGGGCATGGTTCCGACGGATGTACCTACTCTTTGTTTGTGGAAGATGCAGACAGGAATACGGATATTGTGGCAATCAATTCCGAGCTGGTCAATACAGAAATACCCGATGAGCCTGTCAGGGCTTACGTCCTTATGGGAAAAGAAGCCGAAACGCCGGGAATACATCCCGATGCAAGGCTGACATTATATAATAGTGCATTTTGGGGGAGCCCAGTGTTTGGCGCAATAGTAAACAATGGCGTTGTAAATTTTCGTCAGGCTAATTTCTCGCGTTCCGGCATGTGCGGCATCGATGTACGCGGAGGAGAAGCGCATATCTGTACGTCATATTTTGCACAGAGGTTGGCAGGCTCTGTTAAAGATTACTGTTATGCAAAATTGGGTATTCGGGGAAAGCGGATAGAACTTACGAACAATTATTATGCTTCCGGATTCTTGTTGAATAAATCGGGAAACGGTTTTGTTACAGGTTTCGATGAGGAATGTTATCGTTCCGGCAGGTAATTTCTGATTCAGTATTGTCTCGTGTTATTGCTTTCTGTTAACATGGAAACATTTAGTCGCGTGTCTTTAAGAAAACGATTATGTTAAGGTCGCTAAGTATCGGTATACAGTTGTGACAACGATGGCTCGAAATTGCTATCTTTGCATGATATTTTAGAGAAAATGATGAGTAAAAAAGAATTGTTACGGCGGTATTTATTGTTTTTTTGTTCGGTTCTAGTCAATGCTTTCAGCATTGCAGTTATAACAAAAGCCTTGTTGGGAACGTCCCCCATTTCCAGTGTTCCGTATGTTTTAAGTCTGTTTACGCCAGGAACAATGGGAACTTATACGATTATTATGAATATGTTTTTCATCGTACTTGAAATGGTTCTGATGACAAAAAAGGAAATAATCGAGAAACGTTACGAGTTATTGAGTCAGATTCCTGTCACTCTTTGCTTCGGAGCCTTTATAGATGTGTCTATGCATTACCTTATCGGGTGGCTGAATCCTACTTTTTATTTTGCGCAGATATTGATGCTTTTAGCGGGATGTTTCATTTTAGCTTTAGGGATAAGTCTGGAGGTTAAGGCCAATGTAGCGATGGTGACCGGTGAATATCTGGTGCAGATTATCTCAAAATCCGTCCGTAAAGAGTTTGGTCTCGTGAAGGTTTGTTTCGATGTTACGCTGGTTTTAATATCCTGTATATTGTCTTTGTGTTTCATGTCGGCGGTGGAAGGTGTTCGGGAAGGAACCGTTATTGCCGCTTTGATAGTGGGGCCTATTTCTCATTTTCTGTATCCGTATTGGCGGATATTTGACCGCTGGCTGAATGTATCGCATCCTCAGACGGAGGAGGAGAAAGGGAAAAATTATCCGGTTGTCATTACGATAGCCCGCGAATACGGGAGCGGAGGGCGTCTGTTGGGGCAGATGCTTGCAAAAGAACTGGGCATTAAGTTTTACGATAAAGAACTGATTTCAATGGTGGCAAAGGAAGGATGTTTTCCGGAAAAATACGTTACGGACAATGAACAGAAAGTATCGTCTAACTATTTGCTGAATATTATTTTGCAGGATTATGAGGCTCCGATCGAAAGAAGTCTGTCATCGGCCGATGCATTGTTTGTGGCTCAAAGCCGTGTGATACGTAAAATTGCATCGGAAGAGTCGTGTGTGATTATCGGCAGGTGTGCCGATTATATTTTAAAAGACAGAAAGCCATCTTCTATTATAAAGGTTTTCTGTTATACTGATTTGGAGGATGCCTGCCGGAGGTGTGTGGAAGAATATCACATAAATCCCGATGTAGTGCGTGAAGAGGTGCTTCAGACAAATCGCTTGCGCATCAGTCATTACCGGCATTATACGAATGAACGGTGGGGAGATCCGCATAAATACGATTTAATGATCAATACAGGACGTATGTCATTGGCTACGGCATGTTCGCTGATTTCCCGTCTGTATAAGGAAAAGATGGCGGCCTGTTGTCCGGAAGACTGAATTGTTTTTGTCGGAATGTATTGTTCTTTTTATACAAAGAACAGGAGGAATGAGAACTTTGAATACGATGCTTTTTCTTCCTTCCGGTTTTATGAAAGAGCATCTGTCGGGGGATTATTCATTATTTCTTTGCATCTGATGTTGTAATATATTATATTTGTTGGACGAAGTATATCCGCAATATCGTGGAGATTTAAATAAAAAATAATCAGAAATGGCGAATAAAAAAATCCTGATGTGCCTGCTTTGGTTGAGCTGTAGCGGGTTGTTTGCACAAAAGTCATATGACCTTGTGATTGTAGGTGGAAATCCCGGTGGTATTATGGCTGCAATTTCTGCAGCACGCATGGGAAAAACTTCTGTAATACTTGAGCGGACAGGTTATGTCGGTGGATTACCAGCCAATGGACTTGGTGCGACAGATATTGCAACACGTGATGCTACTACCGGATTGTTTCGCGAATTTGTAGATCGAATCAAGCAGTATTATATTAAGACTTATGGGGCTAATTCGGAACAAGTGAAGATGTGCAGCAACGGATATCACTTTGAACCGTCTGTGGGAGCGCTTGTCTTTCAGCAAATGCTGGATGAACAACAGGACAAAATTACAGTCCTTACAATGCGTCAGTTTGATTCTGACCCTGAAAATATTGTCATGCACGATGGAAGTATTGACGCAATTCATGTTCTAAATCGGGGAACAGGCGAGCGGGAGATGTACACAGGTTCCATTTTTCTGGATGCCACGTATGAAGGCGATTTGGGTGCTGCAGCAGGTGTTCCGTTTCGTGTCGGTCGTGAAGGGGCGGATGAATTTGGAGAACCTGGCGCGGGTCGTGTCTATAAATATTGGAGAGGAAAGGAAGGAGACGGTAGTACATTTCAAGGTGATAATGCCGTTCAGTCGTATAATTACCGTCTTTGTCTGACAAATGACCCGAAGAACCGTGTCGCATTCCGGAAACCTTCCCATTACAATCGCGAAGAATATGCTTCTATTATTGAAGATGTTTGGACCGGTCGTAATACGGATGCAGCTATGCAATACGTTACAGATTCTATGTTGATGGAGAATCGTAAACATATTGAGGCCGGGAATCCAACGAAATTGCCGGGTGATAAGTGGGGAATATTCAAGATAACAAACATTGTTCATGTCCCGAATCACAAGACCGACGCGAATAATCAGCATGGAGTCTTCGTGTCGACCGACTTACCGGAAGAGAATTGGGCTTGGCCTACGTCCTCATGGGAGTGGCGGGATAACTTTGCAAAACGTTTGCGTGAATATACGGAGGGACTCTTCTGGTTCGCACAAAATGATCCGGAACTACCTGAACATTTTCGTAAAGCAACTCGAGAATGGGGCTTGGCAAAAGACGAATATGTGGATAATGACCACTTTCCTCGTCAAGTTTACGTGCGTGAGGGGCGTCGTTTCGAGGGCGTTTATTTCTTTACTGCTCATGATGCACTGCCGGTAACATTAGGAGCTCGTCCACCGATTCACGCGAGTAGTATTACAGCCAGTCATTATGCTCTGGATTCGCATGCTGTGAGAAAACGTGAAAAAGGACGTGTTCATTTAGATGGTTTCCTTAGTTATCCGTCGGCCGTCTATACCGTTCCTTATGGAGTGATTGTCCCGAAAGAGGTTGACAATTTATTGCTGCCTGTTCCGGTTTCCGGTTCACATATAGGTTTTTCTACCCTTCGAATGGAACCTTGCTGGATGGCCATGGGGCAGGCTGCCGGCATCGCTTCTGCATTAGCGATTGATGAAAAAGTAAAAGTTCAGAATGTAGATATTGATCAGTTGCAGGGCGAGTTGCTTAATCAAAAGGCAACATTGATGTATTATAAGGATGTACGCTATGATAGTCCTTATTTTGCGATTGTTCAGTGGCTCGGGTTACGGGGATATCTTCCTGAATGGGAGGCTCGTTTGCAAGAGCCTGTCGATGCAGTCACTTTGTCTGCCTGGAAGAAAAAGAGTGGTGTAAGTCTTTCCGCATTTAAAGCCGGTAAGAGCACACGGCTGGCTGTTTTAACGGCCATTTATGAGAAAATCAAGTGAAAAACAGTTTGTTTTTCGCTTGTCTGTCGCATATTCTTGAACATTCGACAGAATGGATATTCTTGTTTTAGGCATATTTTACTGTAAATCATGGACGTAAGATATATAAAACGGCAAGTCCCACAAAATGTTGATTTTGTAGGACTTGTCGTTTTGTTGTCGCCTTTTGGCTTTTCTTTTGGTGATCCGC
>CASDXG010000075.1 GCA_949285025.1 uncultured Bacteroides sp.
CTGTCTTGTCAGCACGTCAAGGAGATAGTGGCATAACCTTGTATTCCGCGCATAGGGTTCCAGTGTGAGGTAACGCTTCGGAGTGCGGGCATTCAACAGCCCTTTCACTTCTCCGCACAGGGCGGTGACGGCCTGTTCCAAACCTGCCGGGACGATACCGGACAACAGTTCTATGAAATCTGTTTTCATAAGCAAATGTCTTTTTATCGCACAATGATGGCACAAAGATAACCGGTTGCCCCTGTCCGGTTGTTCCGCTTTCCGCCGGAAATGCCGCACGGTAGGGAAAAATTGTGTTCACGGCAAATATTATTTCACTATTTCGTCATGCGCTGCTAAGCAACAGATAAAAAGTCGCCAGTTGGACAATCAGGGAAACAACATAGATGCTGTAATAGAGCAGATACTTTTTCTTTTTATCGAACTCGGCGAAATACTTCCTGTACTTGTCGTGCTTGAACAGGAATATACGATTGGCATAATACAAGAACAGCACGATGATTGCGAAACACAAAATACAGAGGAAGATGTTCCCGACAATCATATCCAAAACACTCAATAATTCCACCCTGAAAATCTTGATGCAGGCAAGGCAGACAAGACAGAGCATCCAAAAGCTGATGATGCATGGGGTGTTAGTCGACCAAATTATGATAGAACCATTGATGCCTTTATGCATTTCGGCTGCTTCTTGTTTCTGAGCCATCGAAATGCCCCGTTTTATATAGCGGTTGTCCCATTTCGAGAGGCTTAGCCAATAGAAAGGGTTTAGCATCCTCTCGAAAATGAAGAACAGCAGCTTATAAGTGCAGTAATAATTTATATTGTAATATTTCTCCAATAATTTCATCATGCTTAATAAATAATGATGTATCCTTTTCCCTCCTTGTTTTTACGATTCCAAGCCAAATATCCAGTAACACGCCAACAGGTATAGGATGAGAAATACGATGAAGCCTATCCTGAATTTGAGTTCTTTCCGGGTGGGATGAAACCATTTTTTTATGCGTTCACCTGCTGTCTGCGGTCGTGGCATCAGTATGTCCGCCACTTCCTCAAAGGTCTTGCAGGCGAAAATCGCCTGCCGGAACTCGTCCACGCTTTCCCAGCTTTCTTCCTTGAACCACCGTGTCTTGGGGTATCGCTCCGTTATCAGTTCTTGCAGCTTTTGCAGCGGGAACGGTTCGGGGTTGTCCTTGTACTCGTATTCAATGGAAATCACACGCCCCTGCATTCCGGTAAAATACCCGAATATCCCTTGCCATTTCACTTTATGCGCTCCCGTTTCAACATATTTCGTCCCCGTTGCATCCACTACGATATAGTTTTTCCGCTTCTTTAACAACTCGGTATTGGTCGTTGTGTACAATTTCTCCGTGCGGAACACGTATATCATGTTGCCTTTGGTGGAAAAACTGAATATCGGATATTTTAACTTCGTCTTCATCGTATAATAATTATCAATGGTTAGAAAGGAGCATCGTCAGATGCTATCTTTCGTTGTTAGATATTTATTGCCCTTTCCTACTTGGGAGCATGGAACAAAAGTTGCCTTTACAATTCGATTATTACAGTCAAATG
>CASDXG010000076.1 GCA_949285025.1 uncultured Bacteroides sp.
GCAACGTTTTGCGGTTTTGCGCCAGTCTCTGCATCCCTCGAAAAACCGTTAAAATCCACCGAAAACGTCTCTCCGTCTCCGTTTTCTCTTTTTGGAGAAGGACTTGGTCCTTCTTTGTAACTCCTTGAATATCATCATAAACTCGTTTTCTTGTTTAACTGCGACACTTGATAACCATTTTTCACTAAAAAGCAACGTTGTTTTTGTATCATACATTTCAAGACTGAATAACTTCGATTGAAACAAACAAGTTACATGGTATATTATTGTGTACTGATAATACATAGAAAGTGAGGCGGTATGCCCTTTGAATATGTAAGTCCGGTAAGCATATCTAAGACGGAAGTTACCCTTTTGCGTTTTCACAGCGGTTATACTCGTCCAGATTATCATCCAGTATATGTACTGTATGTAAACGGAACACCCGCTGTACGGTTTGTAAATAAGAGAGATTACTTAAGCGTAGACTATGCGGGTGTTTGCCTCGGCGAATGGATAAGGGTTGCCTTTTCGGAAGATATAAAACGCCTTGACTCGCACAAGTTTTTCGGGCTGTCTTTTTATGATGAGGAACAAAAGCGAAGCAACAAATGTTACTGCCCCGGAAACGTAGTACAGGTGGACGGGGCTTGCGGTTTCGATGCAATGAACAGGATTTTGAGAGCCATAGGTTTCCGTGCAGAATACAAAGGTCATAAGGGTAATGACTCTTTTTACGATTTGATTCCGGAGGAACCTGACGAAATGGAACCAGATTATGACACGGGACTAAACATTGTAGAGGGAATCAAATCGTGCATTGTAGTTGTCGCCGTCGTCTGTCTCGTAATGCTTGTCGTTTATTTCATGCTTTCTCTTTTTTAGTTTCTTCTCTAAAACGATCATTTAAGGAGAATTGTTATTTATGAAATATATCATTGATAAAATAGAGGAACTGGAAGTCCCGTTAGGAAAAATTCGCCGGATGCTTGAAGATTTACTCTTTTACCTTCCCTATTTCGAGGAACATAAGAGCGTTATATTCAAATTCCAATATTATGATGAAAAGTCGGAATCTTGGTGCGATTTAGAAGATCAGCCACCCAATGCCACACACAATGATCCGATGAGAGATGATGAATTGTTTCAATTCGGGAAAAAACTGGGTATATTACGCCGATATTTTACTGATTGTGGCGCAATAGCAGAATGGGAAAAAAATGATGATGCCCCCAATGTATCGAAACTGAAACATTGCATTCATGAAATCAATTTTTGCTATATCCATGAACGTCTGTGTACCGGATATCGTGCGCGTTGCATAACTAATGGTGTTTTTCTGAAGCACCTCCAAACGCTAAAAGGACTTCTTGAAATTCTTCCAGATGACACAGAAATACATTGGAGTATCGAAATCCGCCGCAAATTAAACAATTAGCGGCATGATTGTAATTGGAATATATTTTAATCGTACCGAAATTGCCGCTGTTTTTGCAAAAGAAAAATCCCGACTGCCCCTCAATGCTGAATGACAATCGGGAATGTTGCTTTAATGCTTCAGCCTTTCAACACCGCAAGCGGCATAAGGCGTACCAGCGGAGTCACCAGATCACGTTCGGAATCAATGACATCCTCAATAGATTTATATGCCTGCGGAGCCTCGGAAAGATCCAAATACCCTTTGTTCTTTCCGTATTTCCGATAAGGTTTCCATCGCTCACAAACGATACCACTCATCGCTGAGTCACACTCTTCCACCGAAAGATTGGTGCATGCGGCGATACGGCTCATGCGCCGTCCGGCCCCGTGAGAGCAACTCATTTTCCGGAACGGCGGCCAGTCGCTCCGCATCCGGAATGACGGAAAGGAACGCCGGAGCGTGACCCAGTGGCTTCCGAAGATGAAATCCAATACAAAATACCACCTGACCTTTGACATCCGCCTTGAAAATGTCAAACCG
>CASDXG010000077.1 GCA_949285025.1 uncultured Bacteroides sp.
GAGATAGGTTTGTTGGACAACCGGATTTTCTACGGTCCAGAAGATGCCGATTATTGCCTCCGTGCCCACCGCGCCGGGTGGAAAGTTTTTTATCTCCCTCAGTTCGCTTTCCACCATGATTACCAGCGGATGACGAATAAACGTCTTTTTTCGCGTATGAGCTGGCTCCACCTTCGTGCACTCCTCTATTTTTTTCGAAAACATCGTCGATTTTAGTGCGTAAAGGGCAGACCTTTACGGCCTGCCTTTTACATTATTGTCTATTTCTCAATGGTTTGAGAGAGAAGAGGCAATCCTGTGAGCTTAAGTAAACTAAGCATTAATTAACAGCATCAAACGTAATCACAGTCATGTCGATAGATTTCCGTCCTCCTTTATGAACGCAATGTATTCTAGACTGACCTTTCGTCTCTTGCTGAACTGTCTGTTGTTCCGCAAATTTCCCCATATATAAATAACGTGAGTTCGATATAAGAATTTAAAAAATCGTTTGAAAATTAGGAACATAGCGGCAAAACATTAATTTTATAGTGTCCAATTATAACATTTAAGCGATTATCACTATGTTCTCAGAGGTTAAAATTACGGAGATTTATTGTATGGCGGATGATTTTTGCAAAGAATTTGCCAAAGTACAGGAAAAGTATATGATGGAAGACAAGAATCATAAGCATCGAAATAAGCCGAACCGGATGAGCGACGCGGAAATCATGGTCATCCTGATCCTGTTTCATTCGGGAGGTTTCAGGTGTTTCAAGCATTATTACCAAGAATATGTCTGTAAACATTTGACACATCTCTTTCCCAGACGTGTGTCCTATAACCGTTTTGTGGAATTAGAAAAGGAAGTCCTGTTACAGCTGGCCATTTTCATCAAGGAAGTCTTGTTGGGTACTTGTACCGGCATCAGCTTTGTGGATTCCACGCCACTGCGTGTATGCCGGAATCAGCGCATATTGACTCACAAGACTTTTAAGGGTCTCGCAGAGCGCGGGAAATGTTCCATGGGATGGTTCTTCGGCTTCAAGCTGCATCTGATTATCAATGACAAGGGCGAGATTCTCAATTTCATGTTCACGCCAGGGAACGTAGACGACCGTGAGCCTTTGAAACAGAAAAGGTTCTTGCGGAACATAAAGGGTAAACTCTGTGCTGACAAGGGATATATCGGGCAAGCCCTGTTCGAGAATCTCTTTCTTGATGGCATACAACTGATAACCAAAGTGAAGAATAACATGAAGAACTCCCTGATGAGCGTAGCGGACAAAATCCTGCTCAGAAAACGCGCCTTGGTAGAGACTGTCAATGATGAGTTGAAGAATATCGCGCAAATTGAACACTCCAGACATCGTTCCTTTAACAACTTTATTGCCAACTCGCTCTCTGCCATAGCTGCATACTGCTTCTTTGAAAAGAAGCCCACCATTGATATTTGTTTTGTCAAAGACGGGCAACTTATGATGTTTTGAATTATTTCGAACTCACGTTATTTTATTGCTTTTCCCGTTATTTGCGATGACATCCTCCGCTTTATAGGTCTTGAATTTCTTGTCCGCCAGCGGGTCGTATTGATATGCGATATCGCTAGCCTCGACCTTATAACGATTGTCGAAACAGGTGATATTTACTTTATACTTGATGATAGTCTTATCCGTATCGGAAAGTAGCATCTCAACTTTCGAGCTGAAGTAAATCGTCCCTTTTTTCTTATCGGAATTCATGTTGGACAGGAATACGTCTTTCCCGTAATTGTCTTTTGCCCACACCTTGATCGCGTTGAATATCTCCAATTTGGACGCTTCGACCTCGACATCATCCTGATAACAGATTTTTCCCTCTTTCATTGGAGCGCATTCTTCCACTTCTCCTTTGTG
>CASDXG010000078.1 GCA_949285025.1 uncultured Bacteroides sp.
TTTCTCATGATCATGGAAACGGTAATGATCATCACCGAATCCCAATGCCTTGTGCCATTTTAAACGAGTCTGTTTCCAAGTATTGAACCACTCTAATTCGGTTCCCGGTTTTACAAAGAACTGCATTTCCATTTGTTCAAACTCGCGCATGCGGAAGATAAACTGACGGGCTACGATCTCATTACGGAAAGCCTTCCCTATCTGGGCTATACCAAAAGGAATCTTCATCCTTCCTGTCTTCTGAACATTCAAATAATTTACGAATATACCTTGCGCCGTTTCGGGACGAAGATACACTTTCATCGCGCCATCTGCCGTAGAACCCATCTCTGTTGTAAACATAAGATTGAATTGACGTACCTCAGTCCAGTTCTTCGTTCCGGAAATAGGACACACGATTTCTTCATCAAGAATGATTTGTCTTAGTTCATTCAAGTCGTTTGCATTCATTGCTTTCGAGTAACGTTCATGCAAAGCATCCCGTTTCGCCTGATGCTCCAACACACGGGCGTTTGTCGAACGGAACTGTTTTTCATCAAAAGCGTCACCATATTTTTTTGCGGCCTTGGCCACTTCCTTGTTTATCTTCTCATCATATTTGGCAATCTGGTCTTCTATCAAGACATCCGCACGGTAACGTTTTTTTGAATCACGATTATCTATCAAAGGGTCATTGAAAGCATCTACATGACCGGATGCTTTCCATATCAACGGATGCATGAAGATTGCCGAATCAATTCCCACAATATTTTCATGTAAAAGTACCATACTTTGCCACCAATATTGCTTAATATTGTTCTTCAACTCTACCCCCATCTGACCATAATCATACACGGCTCCGAGTCCATCATAGATATCGCTTGAAGGAAAAACAAAGCCATATTCCTTACAATGTGAGACTAATTTTTTAAAAACGTCTTCTTGTGCCATTTCTTTTATCTGTTTGTTTTTACTTAATTTCTTATTTAATAGGGCACAAAGATAGGGATTTATAAATAAAAAAAGGTGATAGGAATTATTAATTTATCTTAGCGTTCAATGCCTTTCAAGAACATAAAAGGCAAAAGACATCTTTTTTTTCATACTTTTGTGTCGCTTTTTATATGCAAAACGTCATAACAAACGTATAGATAAATCGTCACTAATCCATTTATTTCTCATGGCTAGAGATAAATATATACTAATGACTACGGCTTCGGTTCCTAAACTAATCGGTTCTTTGGCTGTTCCTACCATCATAAGCATGCTTATCACCTCGTTTTATGTCATGGCTGATACATACTTTGTCGGGAAAATAAACACCCAATCAACAGCGGCAGTAGGCATTTCTTTCTCTGTCATGGCCATCATTCAGGCCTTCGGTTTTTTTTTCGGACACGGTTCGGGCAATTACATATCCCGTAAACTCGGGGCGCAAGATTATGCGAATGCCGAAAAGATGGCGTCTACCGGATTCTTTTACGCCTTTACCATCGGGATAGTGATTGCCATTATCGTACATTTATTCCTCACTCCCATCTGCATTTTACTCGGTTCCACTCCAACGATTCTGCCTTACACAGAAACTTATTTAAGCATTATCCTATTGGGAGCCCCTTTCATGTCATCCTCTCTGGTGCTGAATAATCAGATGAGGTTTCAGGGGAATGCCATATATGCTATGGTCGGAATCAGTATAGGAGCGTTATTAAACATCGGACTTGCGCCGATATTAATTTTTGTTTTCGAAATGGGTATAGCCGGAGCCGCATGGTCAACGACCATAAGTCAGGTATGTAGTTTCATTATTTTACTCATCATGGATCACAAGGGAACGAATATACGCATCCGTTTCCGCAACTTTTCATGGAGCCCAATGCTATTAAAAGAAATTATATTCGGCGGAAGTCCCTCATTATGCCGGCAAGGATTAGCCAGTACCGCTACAATCCTACTGAATATTGCCGCAGGGAAATATGGAGACGCCGCCATTGCCGGGATGTCTATTGTCTCAAGAATCTGCATGTTCATCAACTCGTTTGTCATCGGATTCGGACAAGGTTTCCAACCTGTATGCGGGTTTAACTTCGGAGCCGGCTTATATACTCGTGTACGAAACGGATTCTGGTTCTGTGTCAAATCCGGCGTTATTTTCCTTTCACTTTGCTCCATCATCGGATACATTTACGCTCCTGAAATAGTTTCCTGGTTCCGAAAAGAGGATCCTCTCGTCATTGAAATCGGAGCACAAGCCCTTCGCTGGCAATTAATCACGCTGCCTTTAGGCACATGGGTTATCCTTTGCAACATGATGCTTCAAACAATCCGCCAACCGATGCGGGCAATCATCCTGTCATCTGCCCGGCAAGGCTTGTTTTTCATTCCGTTCATTCTGCTACTACCTACATTTCTCGGGCTGAAAGGTGTAGAAATATGCCAGGCCGTATCCGATTTGTGTTCATTTATTCTGGCGGTTCCTCTGACCATAGGAATATTAAAAAAGATGAGAACAGACCATCCTGTTCACGCAAACGATACACAGTATTAATCCGTTCTCATCGAAATCTGCCGATCAACGACCCGGGCTTATGTCCGGGCAATCTATTTCTTTTTCAAAACAAACTTATCAATATCAGGCGCCCAATTATAATCACATCCCATTCGAACCGTATTGTATCCCGGTTTCAACGAGACAGATACCGTAACATCTGCAGGCGTGTCAAAAGAACCGGAATCTAAATTCTTCAGATTCGTGCGCACTCCGTTCACATCAATATACATTGAACGTTTCCTTTCACTGACATAAGTCAATACCAAGTCATAGTTTCCCCCATCAGAACTATACACGTTTTTCCACTCTGCATAGTTTTCCGGTTGAGCACCCAAGAAGCCGACCTTTGCCTTTCCCGACAATGTTCCGGCATAATCATAACGGGCAAATTTACGGATATCAATAGCACTAAAGCAAGGCAAATAGGCCCATTCTGCTTCATATAGCGTTGCATCCAACCGTTTTTCAGCATCTAAGCGCAATACCTTAATGCTTCTTGCCGGTAATGTATAGGCCAAATTTCCGGAAACAGCACCACAATCCTGCCGGGCAATCAAATCGCGTACTTTCACCTGCCCGCCCAGTTCAAGTCTCTCAAGCGGAACATTGAATGCACAAACCGTATCTGTCGGATTATACAATGCCACAGCACGGGTCGTTCCATGCAAAGTTTCAATATCTTTTACGAATACATATCCTTCATTCTCATGCAAAGCGACATATGCCTGCAAGCCCAAACAGTCTTGATTAATTGCAATCAGTTCCTCATTCTGCATCAGTTTTTTCGAAGATTCCGGTATCGTTGTCATATCACAGCCTATCAATAAAGGAGAACTCATGATGCACCACATGCCAAAATGCACCTCCTCTTCATTCAGAGGAAGCCCGCGACCGATTTCCAACATATCCATATCATTATAATGGCCTTCGCCCGCATAAGCTGAAAGATACATGTTTTTTTCAATGACATACTTAATGGAATTCCAGTCCAAACGGATATCTCCGCTGATACGCCACGATGCTGCAATTTCTTTCGCCCATGTGCCGGGAAAATCCCACCGACAGATATTCATCGACACACGCTCGTTCTTATCTGTCTGCCGAATCGCTTCATATATTTCACGGTAACGTTTCTTTTCATCCAATCCCAATTGCGAGCCACCGCAATAATCTATCTTTATAAAATCAAAATCCCATTCATCAAAATAAAGCTTGGCATCCAATAAATCATAACCATAAAGTCCTCCTTGCACACCGGGACAAGTCGGATCGGAGATCGAATGACAAGAACTGACTCCCGCGTCCGAATAGATGCCGGCCTTTAAACCTTTTGAATGAATATAGTCGGCCATTGCACGCATTCCCGACGGGAACAGCTTTGCATCATAAGTCATTTTACCCGTAACGGAATCGCGCCATCCGAAAAAACCGTCATCAATATTAATATAAGAATATCCGGCTTCTTTAAAGCCTAACTCCACCATCGCATCAGCCTGAGCCTTAATAATATCCTCATTAATATTGACGCCAAATGTATTCCACGAGCTCCACCCCATCACAGGCGCGTCACACCTTCTCTTCTGTCTGCATCCCCTCCTCCAAAAGGCGAAGTAACAGATTGACAAGCCACGCATATCGAAGACAATGCGGCGATAAATAATTTTTCCCTCTCATACACTTTTTTTATTTAGTTGACAGATTGATGATAAAAGATTTCCAACTTCTAATAGACATACAAATGTATAAAGAAAAAAGAACTCAACAAACAAAATGATTCTTCGAATTCCTTTACACAAAACATTTCATTGTTTTCACACAAAGTTCCTTATTTTTTTCCTGAAACAAGCCTGTTTTTATAAATATCTTTTTTACCTTTGTGACAAAGGTATTTATAAATCCAACCATTAAAAACACCATAAAGAAACATGAACACTTTTAAAAAGGCATTTTTTTTTGCAAGCACACTCACTCTTTTCTGTACACCTTCTCAAGCAGAAGACATTGTATTTAAAATCACTAAACAATATCTGAATTTCCCCATATCACATCAAACCGACAGGCATCAAATGACATTCGAAACGGAAGATGAGCCTGATCTAACCGTAAATATACGTTTAGCTCCCGAAAAGGCCGATTATTGGGTATTCAAGGATGTCTCTCATTTAAAAGGGAAAACAGTTAAAATCAGCTATAACGGCGACAAAACCGGACTGAAAAGCATTTATCAGTCAGATGAATTCGCGGGACAAGACAGTCTTTACAAAGAAAAGAACCGCCCGCAGTTTCACTTCACTACCCGCAGAGGATGGGTAAATGATCCGAACGGACTGGTATATTACGATGGAGAATACCATTTATTCTACCAACACAATCCGTATGAACGGGAATGGGAAAACATGCATTGGGGACATGCAGTCAGCAAGGATCTCATTCATTGGGAAGAGCTTCCCGATGCTTTGTGCCCGGATAAGTTAGGAACTATCTTCTCCGGCTCGGCTGTCATTGACGACAAAAACACTTCCGGATTCGGGAAAGACGGAATAAAGCCCATGGTCGCTGCTTTCACTTATGCCCGGAGTGACCGTCAAGCACAAGGTATCGCTTACAGTTTGGACAAGGGGCGCACGTTCACCAAATACGAGAAAAATCCGATAATAGACTCAAAAAAATTATGGAACACGAACGATACTCGCGACCCGAAGGTATTCCGTTACGAACTGAATAACGAATGGGTTCTCGTTTTAAACGAACGTGACGGACACAGCATCTATACATCCGAGAACTTAAAAGACTGGACTTACCGCAGCCACATTACAGGATTTTGGGAATGTCCCGAATTATTCGAGCTGGCAGTCGATGACAACCCCAACAACAAGAAATGGGTGATGTACGGAGCTTCCGGCACATATATGATCGGACAATTCGATGGAAGAGTCTTTACTCCGGAATCGGGTAAACATGTTTATGCGACAGGCTCTATCTACGCCGCACAGACATTCAACAACCAACCCGAAGGAAGAAGAATACAAATAGGATGGGGACGCATCAGTCACTCGGGCATGCCATTCAACGGAATGTATCTTCTCCCGACAGAACTGAAACTTAAAACGACCAAAGACGGCATCCGCCTTGTCAGTACGCCCATAAAAGAATGCGAACAACTGTTTCATCCGCAAAAAAAATGGAATAATCTCACTTCAGATGAAGCCAACAAACTGATGAAAGAATACTATGATGCAGACTGCCTGCGCATTAAAACTACCATAAAGCTTTCGCACGCCACCGATGCAGGCTTCAATCTTTTCGGCCAAAGAATGATTGGATACGACATGAATAACACAATGTTGAACGGCAGATTCTATTCTCCACAGGATCCGACAAGCATGGAACTCTCAGCAGACATCTACATAGACCGCACAAGCATTGAGGTCTTTATCGACGGAGGGCTTTATTCCTACTCTATGGAACGGCGTCCGGATACAAGCAACAAGGAAGGCTTCCATTTTTGGGGAAACAACATTACGGTAAAAAATCTCGAAGTATTCTCTGTTGACTCTATTTGGTAATTTCTGTTTTATCTGAACAACATGAAACATCAAATTCGTCTTTTCTCGTACTTCATAGCGTTCATAGCAGGGATTATGCTATTCCTTACGTCCTGTCATACGCATCAGATCACGTTCGAATCTTTACTGGAGGAAATGACTTCTCCCACAGATGTCACACGTTTCCCCGATCCTCCTTTTATCTGTCTGCAAGCAAGCAGTTACGACCGCGCATCAGTTTCACCACAACAGCCGGGCTGGTTTGCCAACAACGACGGATTCGGATGCATCCGAACGGATACAATCGGGAAACGCATAGAAAAAGTTATGTTCGATGAACAAGGGCCCGGTGTAATAATCCGCATTTGGATTACCACACTCGACACACGAGGTACATGGAGATTCTACTTCGATGGAGAGGAAATGCCACGATGGGTCATTCCGGCGTACGACTTAATGAAAGCAAATCTTCCCGGTGTCGGCAAAGGACTCGTCCAGGCTCATACAAGTTATTCTCCGGAGGGGAAAGGAGGCAATACTTCTTTTTTACCTATTCCCTACGGGAAAAGTTGTAAAATCACATTTGAAGATGAAAAAGGTGTTCAGCCTACTCCAAAATATTATCACATAAACTACCGGAAATACCCGGCAGGAACAACTATCGAAACTTTTTCTTTGGATAAAGTAAAGCGAGCAGCCAAGAAAATCGCGGAAGTAAACCAGACGTTACTTCATCCGTCATTTCTACAAACAGGCGAACTTTCTGAAAAAGCGGCGAAACTCCTTCCCGGAGATTCACTGCAACTTTCCCTCCCCAATGGAGAACAATGTATTCGACAAATTGAATTCAACGTACAATATCCCGACAGCAGCACATATGCACAACTCATGCGCCAGCTTCTCTTGACGGCAAGTTTCGACAAAAAGCAAACCATATGGGTACCTTTAGGCGATTTTTCAGGAGGAGGAATGGGAGCACCATCCGTAGAAAGTTGGTTCTTATCTTCCAATGGGAAAGGGCAAATCATCAGCCGATGGCCTATGCCTTATCGCGAAGAAGGCAAGTTGACAATAAAAAACCAGTCCGAATCTCCGGCTGAAATCAGCCTGCGCGTTCGCACAATCCCTACGAAATGGGACACTCAATCACTTTATTTTCATGCATCGTGGAAACAACAAAATCACATCTACATCCATAACAATCCGACAGAAGATGCGCAATGCGTAACCTGGAATTTTGCAACAATCAAAGGAAAGGGCTTGTATATGGGCGATGTTCTTACTCTTTTTAATCATGCTCCACGATGGTATGGCGAAGGAGATGAAAAGATATGGGTCGATGAAGACAGCTTTCCTTCACACTTCGGAACGGGAACAGAAGACTACTATAACAGTTCATGGGCACCGGTAATTCCCTTTCATACGCCGTTCGGCGGCGCGCCTCGTGCCGATCTGAACAGTTCGCATGGATATAACACCTTCTTCAGAACCCGCATCCTTGACGGAATTCCATTCAATAAAAGTCTGAAATTCGACATTGAAATGCTGGGATGGAACAAAGGATATGCCGATTACTCCACTACAATATATTGGTACGGAGACTATAATTCACAAGCATACGGAACATCAGGAACCGACAAACTCCGGGAAAAATTACTCCCGGCTCCGGAAGATCCCGCCAAGTATAAAATTCCAGACGCCATCGAATTTGAAACATTAAAATACTCATCTAAATCAGAGGGCTTACATGTCAGAGAACAAGACATGACGGAATATATAGAACATCGGTGGAGCAAAGCTAAACATCTGTTATGTTTTGACGGAAAGCCCGGCGACTTTATCGAATTTTCTTTCGACAAATTAGAGAAAACACCCCGACAAATTATTTTATACAATACGATGGCTAACGATTATGCTACCCTTGATTTCTATATAAACGACCGATTAGTCAAGAAAAACTGGGACGGCTATCACCCGAATGTTATTCCTGCTGCTCCTATTCATTTAGGGACTTTTACTCCGCAAAACGGAAAATTGCGACTGAAAATCGTATGGAAAGGGACAAATCCGAAAGCTGTCGGAGTAAAATACCTGGCAGGATTTGACTGTATCCGTCTCATTCCGTCCGCTAATGCTGATAATTAATTTAATTACTTAAAACCAATATGAATATGCTAAAACTGAAAAAAATCGGAACATTTATCCTTGCCTTATGCACAATATCTTTAGTGCATGCACAAGACATTAAGCAAGGACAAAATTACGAAATCAGAACAGTTTCGGGATTGGCTCTCGATAATCAAGGCAGTATGCGCGCAGGATCGGGAATCTACATATCGAAACGTATCGAAAAGAAAGAATCTCAAGTATGGCAGATTATTCCCTGCGATAACGGATCTTACATGATATACAGTCCGTTCACCGAGCAGAATGTAGACAATGCAAACCTTGCCGACAGAGAATGTCCCATCTTGCAATGGGATAGCGACCCCAAGAATCCCAATCAACAATGGAAATTTACGAAACTGAATAACGGGAACTATACCATAACCAGTGTAAGAAGCGGATTCAATTTAGGCTTTCCTCTCTCCGGAGCAGTAGGAGAACTGGTCTATCAACTCAAAGCTGATGCAGGAAAAGAAAGCCAGCAATGGGTATTGGTAGAAAGCGATGTTGTTATAGCAAGCGAGCCCATTAAAACAGAAAGCGACAACGATTGGGAAAATCCTCACATCGTAGGAATCAATAAGGAACCGGGAAATGCGACATTCATCCCGTTCTCCAGCGTAGAAGAGATGAAAAATGACCCAACATATTCTACCCCATGGGAGAAAACAAACTCCTCACGCTACCAACTGTTAAGCGGTACCTGGAAATTCCATTGGGCAAAACAACCGTCTGAACGCCCGGAAGATTTCTATAAGACAAGCTACGACGTGTCTGAATGGGACGAAATACCGGTCCCTTCAAACTGGGAAATGTTAGGATATGGCACACCTATTTATACAAACATTACACACCCGTTCAGAAACAACCCTCCTTTCATACAAGGACAACGGGGATATACATCACGACAAGAGCCGAATCCCGTAGGTTCTTACCGCCGCGATTTCCAGATTCCGTCCGATTGGAAAGGGAAAGAGATCTTCATCCACTTCAACGGAGTTTACAGTGCAATGTACCTTTGGGTGAATGGAAAGAAAGTAGGTTACAGTCAAGGTGCAAACAATGATGCCCGCTTTAATATCACAAAATATGCAAAACCGGGTAAAACAAATACCGTCGCTGTAGAAGTTTACCGTTGGTCTGACGGAAGTTATATCGAAGATCAGGATATGTTCCGCCTAAGCGGTATACATCGCGATGTATATTTAGTAGCAACTCCCAAGCTTCAATTACGCGACTTATTCCTCACTTCCGACCTGACTCCGTCATTAAACAAAGCAACTCTTAACGTTGTAAGTTCTTTAAACAATCACGGAAGCAGCGTAAAGAATGCAGCCGTACGCGTAACTGTTATAGACGCTGATGGAAAAGAAGTCAACACCTTCACAACTGAAAGCGGAGCTATCGGTTCAAAAACAGAAATCGACGTCACAGGAAAGTGCACGATAAATAATCCTCACTTGTGGAGCGCTGAAAAACCATACTTATATACTGTCAACATCGAGCTGCTGAACGATAAGAAAGAAGTGCTCGAAGCAACAACTCAAAAGTTCGGTTTCCGAAAAATTGAGATAAATAACAACAAGGTATATATCAACAATCAGTTGGTAATGTTTAAAGGAGCTAACCGACACGACATCCATCCCAAATATGGAAAAGCCGTTCCGGTAGAAACAATGATACAGGATGTTCTGTTATTCAAGCAACACAATATGAATATTATCCGTACGAGTCACTACCCCAATGACCCGAGAATGTATGCAATGTTCGATTATTTCGGACTATACGTCATGGATGAAGCCGACCAGGAAGCTCATGGAAACGGTTCCATAACGAATAATCCTGAATGGGAAACAGCATACGTAGACCGTATGGTACGCGTTGTTGAACGAGACAAAAACCATCCTTCTGTCGTTTTCTGGTCAATGGGTAATGAATCCAGCGGCGGATGTAACATTGTGGCTGAGTATAAAGCAGCCAAAGCAATTGATACTACACGCCCTATCCACTATGAAAGCATGAATGATGCTGCCGATATTGACTCACGCATGTACCCGTCTATCGAATCGATGATTGAGTACGATAAGGCCAATCGTCAGAAACCTTTCTTCCTTTGCGAGTATGCTCATGCGATGGGTAACGCCGTAGGCAACTTAGAAGAATACTGGGATTACATCGAAAATCACTCAGACCGTATGATCGGCGGCTGCATCTGGGACTGGGTAGATCAAGGTATCAACATGCAGGGAGAACCGGAAAATCATTACTATTTCGGCGGAAGTTTCGGCGATACTCCTAACGATTACAATTTCTGCTGCAACGGTCTGACTACACCCGACCGCCGTATTACTCCAAAGATGGTGGAAGTAAAGAAAGTGTATCAGTTCATTCGATTCAAGAAAAACGATAATAACACTTACGAGTTGGAGAACCGCTATAATTTTACCAACTTAAATGAGTTTGAATTACACTATTCCATTTTGAAGGACGGGAAAATTGTCGGAGAAAGAGTTATCGCCCTTCCCGACTGTAAGCCGATGGAGCGTTGCACAATTTCCGTTCCTACCGATAATTATACGAACGGAGAAGGTGAATATTACGTCAATTTCAGCATCCGACTCAAGAACGATTGCAACTGGGCAAAAGCAGGTCATGAAATAGCTTCCGAACAATTCGCTTTAAAAGAAGTAGAAAATACACTCCCGGAAGTTCGCTCGGATAAAGCATTTGCCCGCGTATTTATCGACCAGAATGAATGTCTTCACCTGTTCGGAACGGATGCAAAAGTCACATTCAATACGAAAAACGGACAAATGATCGAACTTCGTACTGCCGATGGAAACTTATTGCATCACAGAGAAGGGCCGAGTATAAACTTATATCGCTCCATCGATAACGATAAACGTACGTGGTTCGACAGCGAATCGACACTGAAAGCATTCGACTGGTCTCTCAATGAAACGAAAAACATTGCTACAATTCATACAGAAATCGAGACGAAAGCTCAAGGCAACACTGTCGTTCAAAAAATCGATTATACGGTTTACAGCAATGGAACGGTCGATGTAAAAGCATCATTCCAAACCGATGAAAAATTCAGACTTCCCCGTCTCTCTCTGCAAACAATGCTGAGCCCGAGACTGGAAAACCTGACATGGTACGGACGCGGCCCGATAGAAAACTATCAGGACCGTAAGAATGCAGCATATATCGGCCTATATAAAACGACAGTTGAACAGATGCGCGAATATTATGTCCGCGCACAATCAATGGGAGAACGTTGCGACACCCGCTGGTTAAGCCTAACCGATGCACAAGGCAAAGGATTAAAGATTACAGCAGAAGGCATACTTGACTTCTCTGCATTGCATTATACAGACAAAGATCTGTGGGAAATCGAATACGGACATAACCTTGATGAAATCCACAGAGACGATATTGTGCTGAATCTTGACTGCATCCAACGCGGATTAGGTAATGCCAGCTGCGGTCCCGGCCCGCGTCCTAAATATGAAATCAAGCGTAATCACACGTACGAATATGCGTTCAGAATGGAACTTTTAAAGTAAACAATCTGGAATAACATTTAAGAAGCACGGGCTGCACATCTTCATAAAGGCTTCAACCCCTTATGAACCATTGAGCAGTCCGTGCTTTTAATTGATAAAAATATTACGGAAATGAGAGTCATTAAAATCTTTATATTCATAGTAATCTCGATATGTCTCGCACCAATGTCGGCGTTACGGGCAAAAAACAATGAGAAAAACGATGCACCACGCATCGTAAACATTGTCAATTTCGTACGCGCCATTGAGCCTCGCTCGGCAGAAATCACAGAAGAAGTCCTATTCAACACCACCAAACAACAGGCCAACCAACTTAAACAACACCGTTTGAAAGGAACTTTTCTCCTGCAATACGATGCCCTTATCATGCCATGTTATCAGGAACTTATGAAAAACGGGCTGTACGAAGGCTCAGAAGTCGGTGCCTGGTGGGAAATAACCCAACCGCATGTCGAAGCGGCCGGATTGAAATGGCGAGGCCGCTATCCTTGGGACTGGCATGCCGATGTAGGATTCGCCACAGGATACACTCCGCAAGAACGGGAGAAACTCGTAGATGTTTATATGGAAAAGTTCAAATCTGTTTTCGGAAAATATCCTGCATCCGTCGGGTCTTGGTTCATCGATGCCCATACATTAAATTACATGTACGAAAAATATCACATCACCGCCTCATGCAATTGCAAAGATCAAATCGGCACAGACGGGTATACGCTATGGGGAGGCTACTGGAACCAGGCATACTATCCCAGCAAACAAAACGCCTATATGCCTGCACAAACGGAAGAAGGACAAATAAATGTCCCCATATTCCGTATGCTGGGAAGCGACCCTATTTACCAGTATGAGGCCGGAATCGGTGGAACTACGCAATCTGTAATCTCACTCGAACCGGTATATGGCGATGCCGGCGGGAACAAAAAGTGGATTGATTACTTTTTTAAAAGCATGTTCAACGAACCGTGTCTCTCCTTTGCCTACGTACAAGCCGGACAAGAAAACTCATTCACATGGGAAGCCATGAAGAAAGGCTTGGAAATACAAATACCCATTTTACAGGAACTGTCTCAATCAGGAAAAATTCGCGTAGAGACATTGGGAGAATCTGGAGCCTGGTTCAAAAAGAATTTTACGGTAACTCCTCCGACTGCAGTCGTCACAATGGACGATGTACGCCAAAGCGAAAAGAGAACTGTATGGTATAACAGTCGCCACTACCGGGCAAACCTTTTGTGGGAAGGTTCCGCGTTCCGTATCCGTGACATTCATAAATTTGACGAAAAGATGCAATCGGAATATCTGACAAAGGCCGGACGTTCCAACCAATGTATCTATACCACTCTGCCATTAGTCGACGGATGTATGTGGAGCACCCAGAACTATACAGCAGGATTACGGCTGTTCTACATTGACTGGAAAGGCCAAAGGCACGAAGCTAAAGGGGGAATTCCAGAGATAAGCGAGAAAGGAACAGAAGAACTGACGGTAAAATGGTCGTTCGCCGACAAGAGCGCTAAACTGGAAATTACCTTTACAGAAAACAAAATGGAAGTAAAATGCAAACCGGGCAGGCACATCTATACATGGGAATTATGCCTTATGACGGCTCCCGAAGCAGAACTTCCGTTCAAGTATCTCGCCGGAAAAAGCATCGTCTCTTCTTACAGAGGATTCAATTATTCCATAAAAGTAGAAGAAGGAGCGATTGTTGACAACCGGCAAGCCGGAAGAAGCCTGATATTTACCTTGCGGCCTGAACGCAATAAGATCACCTTGTCTTTCTAAAAGAACGCATTCTTTTCACCAGAACATCCCGACATCTCATGAAACATGCCGGGATGTCTTTATTATTCCCGGTCATAAAGCAAAAACGGACTCTGCACCCTTCCTCTGCAAACAGACGGAATATATCCGGACCTGCCGGCCGGTCTCAAAAGGCTACATGCGCTCTCTTTATAAAACAACTTTACATCCCCAGATTTTTGACCTAAACTTATTTTTCTTATTTTTGTACAGTTGTTAAGATGGATAGTCGTATATATGAGTGAAGATACCTTTGAGATAAATAATACCCCGACGAATTCGAATGAAGAACATTCGGAATATAAGCCCGCAGATAATACCGATGATGCGATAAAGCACCAACTGAGCGGCATGTACGAGAACTGGTTTTTAGATTATGCCTCGTATGTAATATTAGAAAGAGCAGTTCCTCACATTAACGATGGGCTGAAACCCGTACAAAGACGTATCCTGCATTCCATGAAAAGACTGGATGACGGCCGTTATAACAAAGTGGCAAACATTGTAGGACACACTATGCAGTTTCATCCACACGGGGATGCTTCCATAGGAGACGCCTTGGTGCAATTGGGACAAAAAGAGCTGCTTATCGACTGTCAGGGGAACTGGGGTAACATCCTGACCGGCGACAGTGCTGCAGCTCCCCGATATATTGAGGCAAGATTATCGAAATTCGCACTTGAAGTGGTATTCAATCCCAAAACAACCGAATGGCAGGCTTCCTACGACGGACGCAACAGAGAACCGGTCACACTGCCCGTAAAATTTCCATTACTGCTGGCGCAAGGCGTAGAAGGTATCGCCGTAGGACTCTCGTCAAAGATTCTTCCTCACAACTTCAACGAATTATGTGATGCTGCCATTGCTTATCTCCACAACGAACCATTTCAACTTTACCCCGACTTCCAGACAGGGGGCGCCATCGATGTATCGCGTTATAACGACGGAGAACGCGGAGGAATGGTACGCATAAGAGCAAAAATCTCAAAAATCGACAACAAGACTTTATGCATCAGCGAGATTCCATACGGGAAGACAACATCTTCCCTTATCGAATCAATACTGAAAGCCATCGAAAAGGGAAAGATTAAAGTACGGAAAGTAGACGATAATACCGCCGGAAAAGTAGAAATCCTCATCCATCTGGCTCCCGGAGTTTCATCGGATAAGACCTTAGATGCGCTTTATGCTTTCACCGACTGCGAAATAAATGTTTCGCCCAACTGTTGCGTTATCGACCATAAAAAGCCACACTTCCTCACGGTAAGCGATGTATTGAAAAAGTCCGCTGACAACACTTTAAACCTACTCCGTCAGGAACTGAACATCCAACGTGACGAGACACTTGAAACGCTTCACTTTGCCACATTGGAACGTATCTTCATCGAAGAACGCATCTATAAAGACAAACAATTCGAACAGGCAGAAAACATGGATGCGGCCTGCAAACATATAGATGAACGGCTTACGCCATTTTATCCACAGTTTGTCAGAGAAGTTACGAAAGATGACATCCTGAAGCTGATGGAAATCAAAATGGCACGTATCCTGAAATTCAACAAAGACAAGGCCGATGAAAACATCGCACGACTGAAAAGCGACATAAACGAAATAGAGAACCATCTGGCACATATCACCGAATATACAATAGAATGGTATCGTCGTATCAAAGAAAAATACGGAAAGGACTATCCTCGCCGAACCGAAATACGCAATTTCGATACAATTATCGCCACAAAGGTTGTAGAAGCGAATGAAAAACTTTATATCAACCGAGAAGAAGGATTTATAGGAACCGGATTGAAAAAAGACGAGTTTGTATGCAATTGCTCCGACATAGACGATGTGATTATCTTTTATAAAGACGGGAAATACAAGATTGTCCGCATCTCCGATAAGATTTTTGTCGGGAAAAATATTCTTTATGTCAACGTATTTAAGAAGAATGACAAACGAACTATTTACAACGTCATATACCGCGACGGCAAGGAAGGTTTCTACTACATCAAGCGGTTTAACATAACTTCCATGATCCGAGACCGGGAATATGACATTACACAAGGTGCTCCCGGCTCACGTATCGTTTATTTTACGGCAAACTCTAACGGCGAAGCCGAGACCATTAAAATCAGCCTGCGCCCCAATCCACGCATCAAGAAACTGGTATTCGAAAAAGACTTCAGTGCCATTAACATCAAAGGACGCCAGTCTATGGGAAATTTACTCACCAAATATGATGTACACAAAATCAGTCTGAAGCACCGGGGAGGCTCAACCTTGGGAGGACGCAAGGTGTGGTTTGATGCAGATGTCCTGCGCCTTAACTATGATGGACGTGGGAAATACCTTGGAGAATTCCAAAGCGGAGAAAGTATTTTAATCGTAAAAAATGACGGAGAATTCTACACAACCGATTTTGATTTAAACAATCATTATGAACAAGGAATACTGCTTATTGAAAAATTCGACGAAGCAAAAGTGTGGACTGCCGCCCTTCATGACGCCGATCAACAGAATTATCCTTACCTGAAAAGGTTCTGCTTTGAGAAGACAACACGGCGACAAAATTTCCTTGGAGAGAATAAACAAAGCCAACTCATTCTGTTGTCATGCCAGGCATATCCGCGATTGCAGATTATATTTGGCGGAAATGACAGTTTCCGAGACCCGTTAATTATCGAGGCAAACGACTTTATCGGAATAAAAAGCTTCAAGGCAAAAGGAAAGCGACTGACAACATTCTCCGTAGCACGTATTGAGGAATTAGAACCCACACGCATGCCGGAAACAAAAGAAACCGAAACAAATGAGACAGAAGATATAAACGATTATCTGACACAACCCGAAGAAAACGGACAAATGAACCTGTTTTAAATGAAAAAGTTCATAAAATACGCACTGGCCACCTGCCTGACTTTCCTGACTGTTTTCCCATGCATTTACGCACAGAAAGACAGCTTAAAGTCTACACATTACGTGGTACATGCCACAACATTCGGAGCAGGGCACGCAAACGTTTTCGAAACATATCTTTCTCCTCTGGAATATACCGGCCAAAGCATTCGGATCATGCACGAGCGTATCAGGATGACCCGTTTAATGGACGGACATGTTTCTGCACAAAATATTTTTCAAATCAACGCCTCACACACAAAAAATCCGGCAAAATCGGCAACCTCTTATGCCGGTCTTGTCAATTGGAGCTATACATTACACTATCAATTTCTGTTGAATGACCAATTAAAACTTTTATTCGGACCGATGTTCGAGTTAAACGGCGGCGCTGTCTATAACGAAAGAAACTCGAACAATCCTGCGCAAGCCAAAGCTTATGGCGGATTCGGCGGGTCAGGAATGCTGGTTTATAAGTTCAACATCCGAAACTGTCCTTTTATCCTCCGCTATCAAGCCAATTTCCCTTTGCTGAACATCATGTTCTCTCCGGAGTATGGCGAGTCTTATTACGAAATATTTTCACTGAAAAATAAAGGAAACCACGTATTGTTTACTTCCTTACACAACGCTCCCTCCATCCGACAAATGGTTACTTTAGACTTTCCCATAAAGCAGTCTATCATACGAATCGGGTATGTCTGTGATATTCAGCAGGCAAAAGTCAACAATTTAAAAAGCCATGCTTATTCGCACGACTTCATGATTGGCTTTGTAAAAAACCTCTACTTACTGAAAGGAAAAAGAAAAATCAGCCTACCCATAGCCAACAATCCTTTTTAATTTATGAAAAAATTACTCTACATAATCTGTTTCAGCGTAACCGTTGCTTTCAGCATCGGACAAAGTTCCTGCATTCGGGCTGATATTTCGGGAGAAACACCACAAGACAATTTCGAAGCACTTTGGAAAATAATCGACGAACAATACTGCTTTTTAGAGTATAAAAAAGAAGAATACGGGCTGGACTGGGACAAAATACATGCCACATATTCGAAAAGAATTACACAATTAATGAATTCAAAAGAACTGTTCGAGGTCTTATCAGACATGCTTAATGAACTGCATGACGGGCATGTTAACTTAAGCAGCGCCTACGGAACTTCACAATATCGTGCCTGGTTCGACAACTATCCGCGCAATTTCAGCGACAGCATCCAGAGCAATTATCTGAAAAAAGATTACATCAACACTTCCGGTCTGACTTATCAGATTCTCGAAAACAACATCGGATATATCTACTGTTCAAGCTTCTCCAATGGAATAGGAGACGGCAATTTAGATCAGACATTAAAAGAACTGGAATGTTGCGACGGCCTCATCATCGATGTACGCAACAATGGAGGCGGGAACTTAACCACAGCAAAAAAATTAGCATCGCGTTTCACCAACGAAAAAATACTGATTGGCTACATAAAACATAAGACCGGTCCCGGTCACAACGAGTTTTCTTCTCCCCACCCCATCTATTTAGAACCATCAAAAGGCGTGCGCTGGCAGAAGAAAGTTGCGGTATTAACGAACCGACGCGCCTTCAGTGCCACAAACGATTTCGTAAACAGCATGAAGCAACTCCCCTCAGTAACAATCATAGGAGACAAGACAGGTGGAGGCTCCGGCCTGCCATTCAGCTCGGAAATCCCCAATGGATGGTCGGTACGCTTCTCGGCAAGCCCCATGTTTGACCCGGAAATGAATCAAATAGAATTCGGAATCGACCCGGACAAGAAGGTGAACATGACAAGCGAAGACATCGAACGAGGGAAAGATACTATCATAGAAACTGCCTGCGACATTTTGAAGAATTAAAAGGAAATATTTGGCGTTTTCAATAAATCACCCTATCTTTGCACCGCAAAGACTAAAAGGTCTTTCTAAAAGACATGCGCTTGTGGCGTAATTGGTAGCCGCGCCAGACTTAGGATCTGGTGTCGAGAGACGTGTAGGTTCGAGTCCTATCAAGCGCACAACATCAGATATCAGCTTATCTAAAATGATAAGCTGATATTTTTTTCTTTATTCCCCTCAGGAAATTCCGCCAGGCCAATATTCCAAACACCGCATTCTTTCCGAGAAAGGAAACGTTGTATCCCCAAAAAGTTCCCGATGTTTTAAATAAAAGTATCTGTCATCTTCACAAAAAGATAAGGGAGAATTACCCGAATCCGGCAATTCTCCCTTACCCAAACACCTGCTCTATTCAAAATAACTTCGCAGGATATTCGCCGGCATCCACCAACGCTTGAATCTTATCGACTACACCTTGTCGGTCGGCAGCGTAAGTCACACCAAACCATTTCGACGTCGTATCAAGAACTTTAACGGTAGCTGTCTTATCATTAATCAGCTTATTCACCAGCAAAGGAATAAAAAACTCCGCCTTAATGTTGTTTATCTGTTCTTTCAAGAATGAGATAAAATAATCCTCTGAATAGCGGAAATAATCGGGAGTAAAGCCCCACATATTCATAGACACCGGCGTATTATCATCCACCGGTACCCATTCACCTTTCTCGTCCTTGTAACAAACCGTTCCATTTATACGCATAATCTCTGTCCGTTCTACCACCGATACAAGATGTTGTTCCGCATTGGTCGAACAAATTCCGCGAGCAACAGTTCCACTTTCCGACAGTGTATTCCCCACACGGAACCCAACCATGCAGTATTCATTCTTCGCATTCTCAGGCAATTCCGACAAGTATTTACCCAAAACAGCGAAACTGTCTCTTCCATAGAAATCGTCTGCATTAATCACAGCAAACGGTTCTTTAATCACATCTTTCCCCATCAGCACCGCATGATTCGTCCCCCAAGGCTTTACACGTTCCGACGGACACACAAATCCATCCGGAAGTTTATCTACAGACTGGAATACGACTTCTACAGGAATATGGTTCTCATATTTGCTGATTATCTTTTCTCTGAAATCTTTTTCGAAATCTTTACGGATAACAAAAACAAGCTTTCCAAAACCTGCCCGAATTGCATCAAAAATAGAATAGTCCATAATCGTTTCACCGCTCGGGCCTAATCCGTCCAATTGTTTCAATCCTCCGTAACGGCTTCCCATACCTGCCGCTAAAACAAATAGTGTTGGTTTCATAATTCTCAACTTAAAATTAGTAACTATGCAAAAGTAAAAAATAATACACTTGCCATAAAATACTTGGAAAAGAAAATATATTTATCGCGGTTTAATTCGTACATTCGCATAAAATAACGTTAGCCACAATGAAAAGAAAATATATAATATGGGGAGGAGCCATCTTTTCTTCTCCAATTATTCTATTTATCTTGCTGTGCATCCTGATATACTTACCTCCGATACAACAGTTCATGGTAAGTAAAGCGGCACGATACGTTTCTGATATGACCGGCATGGACATAAGAATAGAACGCGTATCGTTGGCTTTCCCTTTTGATTTAAGCATCCGGAACATATACGTTGCCGAACAAAATGATACGATTCTTTGTGCCGATGAATTGACGGCAAAGCTCAAACTCTCTCCACTTTTAAAAAAGAAAGTTGAATTAAACGGATTAAATCTAAAAAACATTCATTTAAACTCCGGCAATTTAATAGAGGGAATAAGCCTAAACGGGAATTTAGGAGAGCTGTTCATTTCAGCAAATAATGTAGCCTTAGACAAGGAAACCGCCGTTGTCGACCAGATTGCATTAAAAGACACACATCTTTCATTGTGCATAAATGACACAACCGCCGCCGACACAACAGCCAGCACACCTATCCGTTGGGAAATAAAACTGCTGAAAGCCGGTATACAGAATGTATCATTTGACTTAACGCTTCCGCTTGATACAATCGATTCCCGCTTTTATATCCAAGAAGCTTTCTTAAACAACGGGCTTGTCAATCTGCAACAAGCCTCCTACGGCATGGAACAAATCAGACTGTCGGGAAGCGCAATCAAATTCAACAACTCAGACAAACCGATACAAACACAAGGATTCGACCCGACACATATCAGCATCGAAAAATTAAATTTAGCCATCGATTCTGCATATTACGGCCGCGACAGCATCCATGCAATATTACAAACGTTGAACATGAAAGAGCGTTCAGGCTTAGAAATCGAATCGGCGCAAGGAAAATGTATCGTCGGATCAGAAACAGTATCTGTTCCTTTTTTCAAACTAAACACTACCGATTCTTCTTTTGACCTGTACTCTTTGGTCAATTTTAACGCACTCACCAGAACAGGGAACGAAAATCTTAATACACGCATCAAAGCAGATATTGGAAAGAACGACTTATTCCGTTTCTTACCGGACAGCTTCTCTATACAAAAACAAGATTTCCCGTCTGTGCCAATCAGCATCCGTTCCGGAATAGACGGAAATTTACAAAGGCTGAATCTTACAGCCTTAAACATCTCCATGCCGGACGCCTTCCGACTACAAGCTGACGGAAGGATAGAAAACCCGTTGGACAGTCTGAAACGCAATGCCGACCTGAATATAAACATGGAGACCGGTGACCTCTCTTTTATCAACCGCCTGACGAAAAGTTTTGCAATCCCTCCCCAATTGACACTTAACGGACAAGCAAAACTCGACAGCGGATTGGTTAAAACTGACATCCATTTCTCGCACGGAACAGGGCACATAGACCTGACAGCCGAATACAATCTGCAGGACACGGCCTACTCTTCAGAAATCCTCATTGACCATTGGGATATGCATCCGTTTTTCCCAAAAGATTCTTTATTTGCCATTTCAGCTTCTCTATCGGCAAAAGGACAAGGACTCGATGTCTTTTCTCCACAAACAACGTTACAGACCAAAATAAATCTCGACAGCCTACAATACGGAAAACATTTATTTTCCGACATCGACCTCAATGCATCATTGCAAGAATCCAATCTTTCATCACAAATATACGTCAATGATCCGGCAATGAATATCGATGCAGACATTAACGGACGCATAGAAAAAAAACAAATTCAAGCTACACTTCACTCATCAATCGAAGAACTTAAACTGCAAGAACTATATCTGACAGATTTTCCGTTCAACATTTCGCAGGAAATCGATATGCAAATCCATTCGGACATGCAGGAAGATCATCATATCCATGCCGTTCTCAGCAAAATAAATCTCCAAAACAAGGAGCATGACATTCCGGCAAAAGACATAGACATCCGCATACACACCTCCAAAGACTCTATCAGAAGCCTCATTCAAACAGGAGATTTAGAATGTAAATTCAGTACAGAAAACGGATTAAACGAGTTTATCGACAAGACAGGACGGTTATCTTCACTCCTACAATATCAGATAGAAAAACAAAACATTAACCATAAAGCCGTCAAAGCCCTATTGCCGGATGCACATTTCTCTTTATCCATAGGGAAAGATAACCTCATAGGAAGCTTCCTTTCCAATGAACAGGTTTATTACACCCAAGCGGCTTTCAACCTGACATCATCGGCCGACGACGGACTAAAAACAGACATCCTGTTGCAAAGACTGGAAACCCAAGACATCCTCATTGATACAATTTCATTCAATGCACGACAGGATTCCACAAAAATAGACTTCTACAGTAGCATTATTGCTCCAAATAACCGCCAACAAGAAGCGTTCAATATTTTATCTGAAGGATTCATTGCAACAAATAATGCCCAGATATTGCTTGAATATCTGAACGGGAAAAAAGAAACAGGAGCAAAAATCGGCTGTAACTTCACGTTCCAAGAAGAAGGAATCAACCTTCATCTTATCCCGGAAGAACCGACTTTAATCTATCGGCCGTTTAAAGTCAACAAAGACAATTACCTGTTTCTGCAAAAAGACGGCCGTATCCTGACAGATATAAGCCTGTATGATGAACAAAACTGCGGATTGTATTTATATTCCGTCGCCGATTCTACTGCACAACAAGACATTACATTGAACTTAAACCGGATAGATATCGCTGAACTTAAACGGATTATTCCATACATGCCCAATATCGCCGGCATTATTGATGCAGAAGTTCATTACATACAAAAGGACGAACAACCGTTTTTTACCTTAGAAACAAACGTAAATAAACTGACTTATAATCATACCCCTTTAGGCAACTGGGCTATGAGTTGCGCATATCTTACAGAAAACAAACACAACTTCTTCGTTGATGCCTTCGTATCTCACGAAGGTAAAGAGGTTGTTTCCATAAACGGAGAATATTCTTCAGCACACGCCAACGAAGAAGAAAAAGACAGCATCACCGGAAATCTATCCGTACATCACCTCCCGCTAAACATTGCCAATGCGTTTATCCCGGATAAAATGGCGACATTATCCGGAGATCTTGACGGGAACATCCAAATATCAGGCATTGCAGACTCTCCTTTATTAAATGGAGAGCTCCGTTTGGACAGCACATCTGTAAATATACCGCAAGCCTCTCTTTCATTACACATCGACAACCGCCCTATAAAGATAGAAAACAACACTCTGAAATTCGATAAATTTGAAATAGCCACACAAGGGAAATCTCCATTTATTGTCGACGGAGACATCAATATAACCGATATGTCTGCCATAAACCTCGATTTAAAAATGAATGCTTATAACTTCGAAGTGCTAAATGCAAGACGCACCAAAGAGGCTATTGTTTACGGGAAATTATATATCGACCTTAATTCTACACTAAAAGGCACACCCGAATCGCTTATGATGAGAGGGAACGCCAACATATTGGGAAGCAGCAATTTTACATATATACTGAAGGATTCTCCGCTCACGGTCGATGACCGGCTGAATGAAACCGTAACTTTTGTTGACTTCAACGATACAATCTCCAATATAAAACACGAATTACCCACCATTGCACTCGGAGGATTAGACATGCTGCTCACGTTACACATCGATGAAGCCGTACAATGCCGGGTAGACTTAAACGAGAATGGCAGCAACTATATCCTGTTAGAAGGCGGAGGAGACCTCTCTTTTCAATACAAACCTGACGGAAATATGCTGCTAAACGGGCGTTATTCACTAATGAGCGGTGAAATGAAATACGAAATGCCCATCATCCCCTTGAAAACATTCCACATCCGGAACGGAAGTTATATCGAATGGACAGGCAACCTCATGAATCCTTCCTTAAACATCAAGGCATCGGAACGCATGAGAGCATCCGTTGCTCAAAATGAAGAAAGCTCACGCATGGTAAATTTCGACGTAGGAGTCAACCTGACCAACAGGTTGGAGAATCTTGGATTTACCTTTACATTAGAAGCACCCGACGACGGAAGCATACAGAATGAACTGGCTTCCATGTCGGCAGAGGAAAGAAATAAATTAGCCGTCACCATGCTTGTCACCGGAATGTATATGGTCGAAGGAAACACATCCGGGAAAGGTTTCGATGCCAACAGCGCATTGAATTCATTTTTACAAAGCGAAATAAACAATATTGCAGGAAGTGCTCTGAAAACCATCGACATAAATTTTGGGATGGAAACGACAGGCGAAAAAGAAGCCGGGACTGAACGTACCGATTATAACTTCCAATTTGCCAAACGTTTCTGGAATAACAGAGTACGCGTAGTCATCGGCGGGAAAATCTCTACGGGAAATGAAGTACAAAACGATGAATCTTTCATCGACAACATCTCGTTGGAATACCGACTTGACAACAGCGGGACACGTTACATAAAACTATTTCACGAGAAAAACTACGAGAGCATTCTCGACGGCGAAGTAACCGAAACCGGAGCCGGTATCGTTCTTCGGAAAAAAGTAAGCAAACTGGGTGAACTATTTATCTTCAGAAACAGAAGAAAAGCCGCAAACGTTTCTGAAAAACAAACCGACAAGTGACATGAAACATCGCATTCTTTATATTATTTTCTGCCTTCCTTTTTTTCTGGCGATAACGGAATCCTGCTCGACGACCAAGCATCTTCCCGAAGGAGAAGTTCTGTATACCGGCATCAAGGACATCAACATTAAAAATAACGACCCAAGCGAAAACGGAAAGAATACAATGGAAGAGGTAGAAGCTGCCATCAGCATACCTCCAAACAACTCGTTTTTCGGAAGTTCAAAGAAACGGTTTCCGCTTCCATTCGGGTTGTGGATATACAACCGCTTCGAACGATATGAGAAAGGATTCGGACGATGGATCTTCAACAAGCTGGCAGCCGACCCGGTTTTACTGTCCACAGTAAATCCCGACACGCGTGTAAAGGTTGCAAGCAACCTGCTCCATGACTACGGTTACTTCAACGGAAAAGTAACATATCAGGTTGACAGTACCAAAAACCCGAGAGCCATCAAAATAAGTTATAACATCGACATGGGAAAACCTTTCTTCTTAGACTCTATTTCCTACGAAGGTTTCTCGACAAAGGGCGACAGCCTGATTAAAGCCACTTTTGACAAACGAATCATACATCCGGGCGATCAATTCGATGTAACTCAATTAAACCGCGAACGCCAACGCCTTGTCGATTTATTTCGCGACAACGGCTATTATTATTACCGCAATGATCTGATTACGTTTCTTGCCGACACGCTCATTAATCCCGGCCATGTATATCTGAAAATCTTACCGCAAAAGAACGTCCCGCCTGAAGCATTGCGCACATATCACATCGGGCATACCTCGATATATCTTACAGGATATAACGGAGAACAACCGTCGGACTCTCTCAAAAAGCCGAACTTTACAATCTACTTTGCCGGAGAAAAGCCGGGAATACGCTATAATGTGCTCCGGAAACGCTTCTTATACCGGAAAGGAGAACTTTATTCGCAAACAAGACAAGACTATACTCAAGAAGCTTTGGCGCGGCTGGGTGTGTTCAAGTTCAGCGAATTTCAATATATCCCCAAAGGAAAAGACACACTTGATGTAAAAGTTAATGCAACATTTGACCTGCCTTATGACAGCGAATTGGAATTAAATGTAACAACCAAAAGCACCAAGCAAACCGGACCGGGAGCCATCTTCAATCTGTCACGCAAGAATTTCATGAGAATGGGGGCTTCTTTGAATCTGGAACTAAAGGGCTCTTACGAATGGCAAACAAGCTCTACCGTCGACGGAGAGAGTTCCGTTATGAACTCTTACGAGTTAGGTGCAGCCCTTTCTTTAGATTTTCCACGCATTGTATTGCCTTGGCTACGGGACAGAATCGACCCGTTCCGTTTCCCCTCTCAAACGAATTTTAAAATCTATGTCGAGCAGATAAACCGTGCCCGCTATTTCAAGATGCTGTCTTTCGGAGGAACCGTAGCTTATAGCTTCCAGCCTTCAAGAAGTATGAAGCATACCGTAACACCTTTGCACTTGGCTTTCAACATGCTTCAGCACCGCACTGAGACATTCGATTCCATTGCTTCAGCCAATCCAATGTTATTTCATAGTTTAGATGACCAGTTCATTCCATCAATCACTTACACGTTTACGTATGATAATAGTTGGAAAAAGAAACGAAACCGCTTATGGTGGGAAAATTCCGTCACATCTGCCGGGAACGTGACATCGCTCATTTACGCCGCTTTCGGCAAGAGTTTCAAGGATAAAAACAAGAAATTACTGGGCAATCCCTTCGCCCAATTCTTAAAATATACCACCGAAGTCCGTCATCTTTATGCCTTTAATGACAAACACCAGATAGCAAGCCGCCTGATGGGAGGTATTGTATGGGCTTACGGAAATAAAACAATCGCCCCTTACAACGAACAGTTTTATGTAGGAGGCGCCAACAGTATCAGAGCTTTCACAGTCCGTTCCATCGGACCGGGACGTTTCCATCCGGCAGAGAACTCCACATATTCTTATGTAGATGAGACAGGCGACATTAAATTTGAAGCAAATCTGGAATACCGATTCCGAATCTTTTCCAATTTTCTCGGAGGAAATCTGAACGGAGCACTGTTCCTTGATGCAGGAAATGTATGGCTTTTAAGAAAGGATGAAGCACGCCCTGAAGCAGAATTCGATTTAAATAAATTTTTCGACAGCATCGCTCTTGGAACCGGACTGGGTATCCGCTACGACTTATCGTTTCTTGTACTCCGTCTTGACTGGGGTGTGGCTTTACATGTTCCTTACGAAACAGGCAAAACCGGCTATTATAATATTCCAAAATTCAAAGACGGTATGGGAATACACTTCGCTATCGGCTATCCGTTTTAATGGAATTTTACCCATTGTCTAACGGCAGAAGAAAAAAATGTCCTGAAAAATACCTTACTTTTTCGTACTTTTGCAACATAAATACAGGCAATATGAAAAAAATATCCGTTTTACTAACCGCAATTGTCTGCATCCTAATGGCATGTTCAGGCAATTACAAAAACAAAATCTATATGAAAGAAGGAAATGAACCAATCGTTCGTATTGAAACGACATCAGGAGATATTATCGTAAAGCTGTATAATGAGACACCCAAACACCGGGATAATTTCATAAAACAGGTGAAAGAAGGTACATACGACAGCACCTTGTTTCACCGGGTAATCAAAGATTTTATGATCCAAGCAGGCGATCCTAAAAGCAAAAACGCCCTGCCGAATACCCGATTAGGTGACGCTACCGGCGAACATAAAATACCGGCCGAGATCAAACAGAACCTGTTCCATAAAAAAGGCGCACTGGCAGCTGCACGTCAAAACGATAACATTAATCCTGAAAGAGCCTCATCCGGATACCAATTTTACATCGTAACCGGAACTGTATTTAGCGAGCCTCAACTCATTTCATTGGAAAGCGAGATGAAAGAAGCCCGGTTAAGTGCCGTATTCGACACGTTAGCACGCAAACACATGAAAGAGATTTACAAAATGAGAAAAGCCAACGACCAAAAAGGACTGCTGGCTTTACAAGATACTCTTGAAGCACAAGCACGCAAACAAGTCGAAGAATCTCCCGGAATAACGTTCAGCGAAGCACAAAAGCAGGCATATACTACAATAGGAGGTACTCCACATTTAGACGGTTCATATACTGTTTTCGGGGAAGTTGTGGACGGAATGGAGACAGTGGAAAAGATAAACACAGCAAAAACGAACCGTGCAGACCGACCGGAAAATGATATCCGCATATTAAAAGCCACCGTCATAAAAGAATAACTTATGATACATGTCAACCGCCATATCCTGCCCAACGGACTACGCATTGTGCATTCAGAAGACAAGACAACGAAAATGGTCTGCCTGAATCTGCTGTATGATGTAGGAGCACGTGACGAAGAATCCGGACATACGGGCTTTGCTCACCTCTTTGAACACCTGATGTTCGGAGGATCTGTCCACATTCCCGACTATGATACTCCGGTACAAAATGCGGGAGGAGAAAACAATGCCTGGACAAATAACGATATTACAAATTACTATATAACCCTGCCTTATCAGAACGCAGAAACAGCTTTCTGGTTAGAAAGCGACCGTATGCTTTCCCTTGATTTTAATCAAAGGAGCTTAGACATACAGAAAAATGTAGTTATAGAAGAGTTCAAACAACGCAATTTGAACCAGCCTTATGGCGATGCATCGCATTTGCTCAGGGAAATGGCTTACGAAACACATCCGTACCGCTGGCCAACAATAGGTAAGGATATCAGCCATATCAGTAACGCGACCATAGAAGAGGTCAAAGATTTCTTCTATCGATTTTATGCACCCAACAATGCCATTCTTGCGGTTACCGGGCATATCTCATTCGAAGAGACCATACGCCTTGCCACAAAATGGTTCGCCCCCATCCCTTCCCGCAAGGTAAAGAAAAGAGATCTGCCAAAAGAAAAAGCGCAAACATCGCTCCGCCGGCAGACCGTAGAACGCAATGTTCCGGTAGATGTCTTATATATGGCCTTTCACATGTATAATCGTTTCCGCCCGGAATACTATCACTGTGACCTTATAACCGACATCCTTTCAAACGGACGTTCCTCACGTTTCAACCGCTATCTGGTACAAGAGCTAAAGATTTTCTCCACCATAGATGCATACATATCGGGAAGCATCGATGAAGGTCTCTTGTTTATTACAGGAAAACCTGCTGAAGGAATCTCTTTATCTTCAGCAGAAACTTATGTATGGAACGAATTGTTCAAACTAAAAGACGCCCTTGTTTCGGATGACGAATTGGAAAAAGTAAAAAACAAATACGAGAGTGAACAAATATTCAATAACCTCAATTATCTGAATATCGCCGCAAACTTGGCTTATTTCGAATTGTTGGGGAAAGCCGAAGATATCAATCTCGAAGTTGAAAGATATCGTTCTGTCACAGCAAAAGACATACAAGATACAGCCAACCAAGTCTTTGTTCCTGAAAACTGTAACATCCTTTACTATAAAGCAGCCCAATGAACTCATCACATTACCGACATCTCTTGCAATTAGGGCTCCCCATTGTCATCGGGCAAACCGGCGTAATCATCTTAGGATTTGCCGACACCCTGATGGTAGGACATCACAGTTCTACCGAACTTGCCGCAGCCGGATTTGTAAACAACATGTTCAACCTTGCCATTATATTCAGTACAGGTTTCGCTTACGGCCTTACTCCTGTCATAGGCAAACTGTTCGGCCAAAACAAACACAAGGAGGCCGGAAAAATGTTAAAGAATAGTTTGGCAGCAAACACGATACTTGCCGCCATTGTATGTCTGGTCATGCTGATGCTTTACCTGAATATTCACCGATTGGGACAGCCGGAAGAACTGTTGCCACACATGCGTCCTTACTTTCTGGTCTTACTGATTTCTCTTCCGTTTGTCCTCTGGTTTAACGGATTCAAACAGTTTACCGATGGCATAACGGACACAAAAGTTTCAATGTGGATCCTGTTGACCGGGAATCTTCTTAATATTCTTGGAAACTATATTCTTATTTACGGTAAGTTGGGAATGCCGGAATTCGGATTATTAGGTGCAGGAATATCCACAATGGTTTCACGCGTATTTATGGTAATTGCCTACCTCATTATCTTCTTTTACACCGACAGATATTCTATTTACAGGCAGGGATTCCGGAATGGAACCATCAATAAGCCTGACCTGAAACAGCTGAATAAATTAGGTTGGCCGATAGCTCTTCAAATGGGAATGGAGACAGCTTCATTCAGTCTCAGTGTCATTATGGTAGGATGGTTGGGAAGCACCGAACTGGCAACCTTCCAAATTATGATTGTCATATCGCAGGTTTGCTTCATGATATATTATGGAATGGGAGCAGCTGTCTCTGTACGTATCAGTAATTTCTACGGACAAAACGATATCAAGAACGTACGTCTTACCGCAAACATCGGCTTCCATATCATACTTATAATGGCCGTATGTACTGCAATCCCTATATTTTTATTACGAAACCATATCGGAGGATGGTTCACAGACGATGATGCTGTCGCAGCGATGATTCCGCAAGTAATTATTCCATTTCTGATTTATCAGTTCGGCGACGGGTTACAAATTAATTTTGCCAACGCTTTACGCGGAATTGCCGATGTTCAACCAATGATGCTATTTGCATTTATTGCTTACTTCATTATATCACTTCCTGCCGGTTACCTTTTCGGCTTCATACTTGACGGAGGCTTAACCGGAATATGGATGGCATTCCCGTTCGGACTAAGTAGCGCCGGTATCATGTACTATCTGCGCTTCCGATATAAAACAGCTTCTAATATCTGATATTATGCTTTCTACTTCCTCAAAAATTGCTTTCGGATATCTGATACTGATATGCCTGCTTTTCACAGCAGTCGGATATATTTATCAGCAAATGACGATACTCACCTCCTCCAATGAAACGGAAGAAATCATAAACCAACGCCGGAAAACGACCCATAAGATCGTCAGTCAGCTATATCAGGCTGAAGTTATCGGCCAAACTCTACGGACAGGAAACTTACAAGAATACAATACTTATAAGAAAGCAATGAAGGTTGTAAGCAACTCTGTCGACTCACTGCAACTTCTGCTCTCCGACACGATTCAACAGCTACGACTCGACACGATACGCACACTGCTAAGAGAAAAAGAAAGAAACATGCTGTTAGTACTCGAAGGATTACGCATTCATCCTGCCGATGAATTATTTCAAACGCAAATAGACAGCCTGATTGCCCAACAAGATTCTGTCCTAAAAAATCTGAAAGTGCGCAAAAAAGTAGTCACACATCATAATTCATATACAGTGTATCATAAGCCGAAAGGGTTCTTTAAGCGCCTGGCAGATGTGTTCTCGCCGGAGGAATCCGATTCCACTCAAGTCAGCAATGTTGTACAAGAAATCTATTCCGACACCATAGAAGAGGCATACAATGCGGTTGACACTCTCGCCGGAATTATAAATAACATACAGCAACGTGTGTCTCAAACACGACAAGAACAACAACGCGTCCTGAACAAACGCATAACACGTCTTAGAACTGCAGGAGGAAAGCTTGGTACTCGAGTCAGCCAGCTGCTGGAAACAATAGAGAAAGACGAGCAAAAAAACATGCAGGAAAAACTGCAAAAAGAAAAAACAATTCGTGAACAGGCTGCACGTACCATAGCCATTATCGCCATAATGGCCATTCTTGTAATTCTGATTTTCTTTATCATCATATGGAAAGACCTGACACGCAGCAATCATTACCGCCGTGAACTGGAAAAATCCAAATCGTATGCAGAAAATTTACTCGCCACACGAGAGAAACTCATGCTCACCATTACTCATGACATCAAAGCGCCTACCGGGTCCATCATAGGATATATTGATCTGCTAATGCGATTGATTCACGACAAACGACAGCAGTTCTATTTAAGCAACATGAAAAGTTCCGCGCAGCATTTACTGAAATTAGTCACCTCTTTGCTTGATTATCATCGGTTAGAAGCCGGAAAGATGGATCTGAATCCGATAGCATTCAATCCTTACGAACTGTTCCAGGATATTTATAACGGCTTTCTTCCGCTGGCAGAAAAAAAAGATCTTAACTTGACTCTCGAAAATAATTTGCGACGCAAGCAATTACTTGAGGGAGATCCTTTCCGCATCCGCCAAATAGTTGAGAACTTGTTAAGCAATGCTTTGAAATTCACTGCAAAGGGGAACATTACAATACATACATCATACCGGGAAGGAATACTCACTTTCAGCGTTTCGGATACCGGATGCGGCATGAGTGAAGAAGAACAGAAAGAGATTTTCCAAGAGTTTACCCGCTTAAGAAGCGCACAAGGCAAAGAAGGATTCGGATTAGGATTATCCATTACACGAAAGCTAACAGAACTTCTAAATGGAAACATCAACATAGAAAGTGCGCCGGGAAAAGGCAGCACATTCCGTATCTCCATTCCGCTACATCCTGCAAACATACGCCAGATAGACGAAAACGCAGAGCGGGAAGAACCGCAAAGCCATTTACGAATCCTACTAATCGACGACGACCGTATACAATTGAACCTGACAGAAGCGATGCTACGCTCGCTTCCTAATGGAAGAAATCTTACAATCCGTTCTTGCGTAACGCCGGAAGAATTATTTGAATTGCTGAGAACAGAGCCATTCGATCTGCTGTTTACCGACATACAAATGCCGGGTATGAATGGTTTTGACCTGCTTCAGGCCTTACGGCATGCCGGTATAGCGCAAGCACGAACGATTCCGGTTATCGCCATCACTGCACGAAACGATCTTAATGAAACCGATTTTATACAGAAAAAATTTGCAGGATGCCTCTACAAGCCTTTCAACCAATCTGACTTACTGCAAATCCTTAAAGGAAAAGAACGGAACGTTTCATCTGAATCCCCAAAGGAAACTGAAGAAAAGAACAAGGTCTTTTCCGGAAAAGACGGTTATGATTTTTCCCAACTTACAGCATTCTCCGGTAATGATACTGCCGCAGCCAAAGAAATTATCGGAATATTCATACAGGAAACAGAAAAAAACCTGCAACGAATCCAGCAGGCATTAAAAGAAAACAATATGCACGATATCGCATCCGTTTCTCATAAAATGCTTCCTACATTTATTATGATTCACGCAGTTGATGTCGTTCCTCTACTGCAAAAGCTGGAATCTTTAAGAGAAAGCACGGAAATACCCGATGAAATTGCCGGTATTATACCCAAAGTTATTACCTGCATAAATGAAATTATCCGACAAGCAAAAAACTTAAAAATTTTCCCATCCGAATCATAGAAATCTCCTATCTTTGTATCAGAAGTTTTTTATTCTCATAGAAAATGAATCCGTCAATACTTATTGTAGAAGATGATTTAACATTCTCAACCATGCTGAAAACATGGTTGAGAAAGAAGGGATTTGAAGTAGATACTGCAGGAAACGCCGCACGAGCCCGAAAGTTTCTGAGCGGACACAACTACAATCTGATACTGTCCGACCTTCGACTTCCCGACCAAGACGGAATTCATTTGCTTACGGAACTACGCAAACAGAACAATCAAACCCCTTTCATTATCATGACAAGCTACGCAGAAATTCAATCTGCGGTACAAGCTATGAAACATGGAGCTGGCGATTATATCACCAAACCGGTACAACCGGACGAACTGTTGAAAAAAATCCAGGAGAATATCCGGCAAAAAACAACTCCGGCTCCTGATGAACCCCAAAAGACAAAAGACGAATCTCTTCAATTTATCGAAGGAGAAAGCGAAACAGCCCGTCAACTGTATAATTATGTACAACTGGTTGCTCCCACTCAGATGTCCGTACTTATCAATGGAGCCAGCGGAACCGGAAAAGAATACGTCGCCCACCGCATCCATGAACTAAGCAAACGTGCCGGAAAGCCGTTTGTTGCTATTGACTGTGGCTCGATTCCAAAGGAATTAGCTGCCTCTGAATTCTTCGGACATGTGAAAGGTTCTTTTACCGGAGCCCTGAATGATAAGACCGGAGCCTTTGAAGAAGCTAATGGAGGAACTCTTTTCTTGGATGAAATCGGTAATTTAAGCTACGAAGTACAAGTACAGCTTTTACGGGCTTTACAGGAAAGACACATCCGTCCAATCGGCTCAAATAAAGAAATCGCAGTAGACATCCGACTGATAAGTGCTACAAATGAGAATCTGACTGAAGCAATAAAAAAAGGAACCTTCCGGGAAGATTTATATCACCGCATCAATGAATTCACTCTTCATATGCCATCCTTAAAAGAAAGACCGGAAGATGTGCTGCTGTTTGCCAACTTTTTCCTTGACATGGCTAACCGTGAACTGGGACGAAATCTGACAGGTTTCGACATGGAAGCCAGCACAGCTCTACAGAGATATGCATGGCCGGGGAATCTCCGACAACTGAAAAATATAGTAAAACGCGCCACACTCCTGGCACAAGGCGAATTCATTACACCCAAAGAACTGGGAGAAGAAATCTGTAAACAGACGGAAAACACTTCGGAATCTCTTACCTTACATGATGAAGCAACCGAGAAAAAACGGATTTTAAACGCATTACAACAGACAAACAACAACAAAAGTCAAGCCGCAAAATTACTGGGAGTAGACAGAAAGACACTGTATAACAAACTAAAGCTCTACAACATCGAACCATAAGTATGTGGAATTTCTCTACACTTCCCCATAAATATTCCACAATATCCACAGGATTACATTCACAGGCCAAGCACATTATACCGCTTTATTCCAACAAGTTACCGCCAAACATGCCTTTGGCACAGATGTTGCATTACCATTTATGTAAAAAAAGAACAGATAAAAAACGCATAAGAGTATTGACATAACACAAAAATTAAACAGACTATAACCCAACCCATAAAATAAGAACGAGAGGTTTATCAAGTATAAAGAAAGAAGACCTCTTGACTAAAAAAGAAGATGCCTATGTGTTAAACAAAAGAGAACGCTGTGACAGCGTTCTCTTTTTTATTTATCCAAGCAAAAACTCTTCCACAGGTTGTCTTCCGGAACAGGAGCTATCAGCTCAAGTTTTTCTTTAGAAACCGGATGTATAAAGCAGATTTTCCGTGCATGCAGGCTTATACTTCCATCCGGATTGGAACGTGGGAAACCATACTTCAAATCTCCTTTTATAGGACATCCTATCTTCGCAAGCTGACAACGGATTTGATGATGACGACCTGTCTTCAAATCTACTTCCAACAAACCGTAATTATCCGAACGAGCTATCAGTTTATAATGCAAAACGGCCTTTTTGGAATGAGGAACTTCCTTGTCATATGCGTACGATTTATTCTGCTTCTCATTACGCACAAGATAATGAATCAACTCTCCTTCGGGTTCTTTTGGAAGATTTTTCACCAATGCCAAATAGGATTTTTTCACATCTCCGGAACGAAACATCTCATTCAACCGCGCCAAAGCCTTACTTGTCTTGGCAAAAACGACCAGTCCGCTTACAGGACGGTCCAAACGATGTACCACCCCCAAGAAGACATTTCCGGGCTTCGAATACTTCTCTTTCAGATAACGTTTTATCGTTTCTGGTAAAGCCTCATCACCCGTCTTATCTCCCTGCACAATCTCCGAAGGAGCTTTATTCACCACAATAATGTGATTATCCTCGTAAACAACAGTCATAAACACATAAAAACTGAAAGACAGAAACCGAAAACGGCCCATACCGCCTCCGGTTTCTATCAATTTCCTCGTTTAAACTCTAAAATTCTTTTTTACATATTCATTCCGCCATCTACCTGTATCACCTGACCGGATACGTAAGAAGACAGATCGGACGCCAAGAACAATGCAATATTTGCCACATCTTCCGGAGTACCACCGCGCCGCAACGGAATACGTTTATTCCATTCTTCTTTCACTTCATCAGAAAGTTTTGCAGTCATTTCCGTAATGATAAATCCCGGAGCAATGGCATTTGCACGAATACCACGCGAACCTAATTCCTGAGCAATGGATTTGGCAAGTCCTATCAGGCCGGCCTTTGATGCCGAATAATTACATTGTCCGGCATTGCCATGCACGCCTACCACTGAAGCCATATTAATAATATTACCGCTTTTCTGACGCATCATAATCGGAGTACAAGCATGAATAAAATTAAAGGCCGATTTCAAGTTTACATTTAAAACCGCATCCCACTGAGCTTCGCTCATACGCATCATCAAGCCATCCTTCGTAATTCCGGCATTATTTACCAGAATATCAATCGTTCCGAAGTCTTCTTTTATCTGCTCTACTACTTTGGCTGTTTCTTCAAAACTTGCCGCATTCGAAGCATAACCCTTAGCTTTCACACCATATGCCGCGATTTCGTTCTCGGTATTCTTACCATTCTCATCAATAACCAAATCAGTAAATGCCACATTTGCGCCTTCCGACGCAAACTTCAATGCGATTGCTTTTCCAATACCACGCGCAGCACCGGTTACTATCGCTGTCTTTCCTGTTAATAATCCCATAATTGTTCTTTATTTAAAAATTGATTATCTTTCTTTCTTCACGCCCAAAGCACCATAAACAATCTTCGCCACATAACGCCAACCTGTGGCGTCATCCAAATCTTCACCGATTTGTCCGCGTATGTATGGCACTTCGATTCCTTTAATACAATAATGCAAAATATCGGCTGTAATCTCAACATTATCGATATCGAATAGCCCCATTTCTTTCCCTTCCTGCAAAATCATACGGAACAGTTCGATTTCTTTTGTATCGAAATGCTTACGTATAGCTTCCACCCTCCATATATCCCGAAAAAAATCAGCCCTCAACGTTCCATTCCGATACACAGCCATTTTAATTATATCCAAATGGGCGTTTATCAATTCCAGAATCTTTTTGTCGGGAGATATCGACTCTTCTGCAACTTTTTCCATTGCATCCAGAAGTCTTTCCAATTCCGATTCTACAACAGCCAGATAAATTTGCTCTTTACTCTTAAAATAAGTATACAATGTGCGCCGTCCTTTCTTCGAAGCAACAGCAATATCGTTCATCGTCGTGTCCTCCACTCCTTTCTTTGCAAAGAGTTGACGAGCAACATCAACAAGTTTATCTCTGGTCTTTAACGCCACCATTTAATCGCACACACATTAATATATACGTACAAAATTAGCGCATTTCTTCTTCACACACAAATAATACCTCACATATTATCGGCATCCTTTATCAACTTCCTCACATTCTTTCCCATAAAACATCCCGATTAACGGAATAAAACACGGCAATCTTTTTGAAAGAAATGAAATGTCTAAATAGGAACGCAACGTTTTAGTGTTAACGGCTTCATGCCCAAACCATGAAAAACACTGCGGAGGTCGTCTAACGGCGGGGGCGCAAAGCCCCCTGGAGTGTCCGACAGCAATACAAAAAACAAGAAAGGG
>CASDXG010000079.1 GCA_949285025.1 uncultured Bacteroides sp.
CCCTTTCTTGTTTTTTGTATTGCTGTCGGACACTCCAGGGGGCTTTGCGCCCCCGCCGTTAGACGACCTCCGCAGTGTTTTTCATGGTTTGGGCATGAAGCCGTTAACACTAAAACGTTGCGTTCCTATTTAGACATTTCAGCGTTTATGATATGTGGCAGCGTTTGTTGGGAAAACATACAGGCTTTTCCGATGAAAGAGCCAGCGTTTTTCTTTAAAAAGCTTTGGACGTTTTGCAAAGAAAGTCGGGGAGTTTTTTTTATATTTCCGGAAAAAACACGAAATTTGCGGAGATGAATTTATGATACATTATTGATATATATATAATAAATACGATTATGACAAAAAGTGCATTACAAATTGCAAGAGCTGCTTATCAGCCGAAATTGCCTAAAGCATTGCAGGGCTTCGTAGAAGTGCAAGAAGGTGAACCTACACAATCTGTTGCCGATCAGGAAGCTATCAAGCAATTGTTTCCTAACACATACGGAATGCCGTTGGTGAAATTTGTAGAGGGTAAAGCAAAATCATACGCTCCGATGAATGTGGGCGTAATCTTGTCTGGCGGACAAGCACCGGGTGGACATAATGTGATTTCAGGTCTGTTTGACGGAATCAAGAAATTGAATCCGGAAAATAGACTTTACGGATTTATTTTGGGCCCGGGCGGTTTGGTTGATCATAAATATATAGAACTGACAGCCGATATCATTGATGAATATCGTAACACGGGAGGTTTTGATATAATCGGTTCGGGACGTACGAAACTGGAGAAAGAAGATCAGTTTGAAAAAGGTTATGAAATACTGAAAGAACTGGGAATTAAAGCCGTAGTTATTATCGGTGGTGATGACTCAAATACCAATGCTTGCGTATTGGCCGAGTATTATGCGGCAAAGAATTATGGCATTCAGGTTATCGGATGTCCTAAAACAATTGATGGCGATTTGAAGAATGATATGATAGAAACCTCATTCGGATTTGATACGGCCTGCAAAACTTATGCTGAAGTTATCGGGAACATCGAAAGAGACTGTAATTCGGCTCGTAAGTATTGGCACTTTATTAAACTGATGGGACGTTCTGCTTCTCATATCGCATTGGAATGTGCTTTGCAGGTTCAGCCGAACGTTTGTATCATTTCCGAAGAAGTGGAAGCTAAAAACATGTCGTTGGATGATGTAGTTACTTATATTGCTCAGGTTGTAGCCGACCGTGCTGCGGATGGAAATAACTTTGGAACAGTGCTGATTCCTGAAGGACTTATTGAGTTTATCCCGGCAATGAAGAGCCTGATTGCTGAATTGAATGACTTTTTGGCACAGAATGGTGATGAATTTAACAGCATCGAACGTTCTAAACAGCGCGAATATATTATCAGCAAACTCTCGCCGGCTAACTCGGCAATCTATGCATCCTTGCCGGAAGGCGTGGCACGTCAGTTGTCTTTAGACCGTGATCCTCATGGAAACGTGCAGGTGTCTTTGATTGAAACAGAAAAGCTCCTTTCTGAAATGGTAGCAACAAAATTGGCTGCATGGAAGAAAGAAGGAAAGTATGTCGGTAAATTTGCGGCGCAACATCACTTCTTCGGATATGAAGGGCGTTGTGCAGCTCCCTCAAATTTCGATGCAGACTATTGTTATTCCTTAGGCTATACAGCATCAATGTTGATAGCTAATGGAAAGACTGGCTATATGTCTTCTGTAAAGAATACAACGGCTCCTGCTGCTGAATGGGTTGCCGGTGGTGTACCTATTACAATGATGATGAATATGGAACGCCGTCATGGCGAAATGAAACCCGTTATCCAGAAAGCTTTGGTGAAACTGGATGGTGCTCCATTCAAGGAATTTGCATCAAAACGTGCCGTTTGGGCAAAGGAAACAGCTTATGTTTATCCGGGTCCGATTCAGTATTTCGGTCCTACAGAAGTATGCGATCAGCCGACAAAGACCTTGCAGTTGGAACAAGCTAAGTAAAAATTATTTAGAAAAATAGGCAATATCATCCTGGATGTGGCAGGCTTTTATCAGAAAAGACGGCTTGTTATGTTCAGGATGATGTTTTAATGGCGGTAAAGAAGATAGTGTTATGGTAAGAAAGGCGCCGGAATCTGATAAAAAGAATCCGATAAAGACACGGAAACATGCAGGCGTTTCAAACAAAAGGCAGGCACTTCGGGCAAGACAATCGGGGAAAAACGATAAGAGTGCAGAATCCTTGTCGCGGAAACAGCTTGTTTGTACGTGGTTGCGTTATGCATTGATGCTCCTGTTTGCGGTGGCTCTTCTTTCCGGATTTTATTATCTTTTTATTCAACCTTATGCTTATCGTTGGAAAATAGGTAAAGGCCATAAAGCATATGGCGTATGTTTACCTGAGGGCTATCAGGTTCATGGAATTGATATCTCCCATCATCAGGGGAATGTTAATTGGGAAGAATTGAAAACAGCCCGGAACTCTTTATATCCCATTTACTTTGTCTTTATGAAAGCATCCGAAGGTGGGGATTTCAATGATGAGTCTTTTAAACGGAATTTTGCGCAAGCTCGTCGTTATGGATTTGTGAGAGGAGCATATCATTTTTATAATCCTCGTACGGATGCATCGAGGCAAGCTGATTTTTTTATCCGTAATGTAAAGTTAGAACCCGGTGATCTTCCTCCTGTATTGGATATAGAAACCAAAGGGAGTAATGTGGCCAAGATGCGCAGAGATCTGAAAATATGGTTAGATAAAGTGGAGCGTCATTATAAAGTGAAGCCAATCTTGTATGCATCATATAAGTTTAAAATGGATTATTTGAATGATTCCGTTTTCAACTCGTATCCGTATTGGATTGCCCATTATTATGTGGATTCGGTGAAATATCAAGGCAACTGGAAATTTTGGCAGCATACAGACGTGGGAACTCTTCCGGGTATTGATGAACATGTTGATTTGAACGTGTTTAATGGTACGTATGAAGAACTGAAACAAATGACAATTCCGTAGACTATGTTATTGTGAGAAGAACAGTTGGCGTTAATTATAAATAATTATCTTTGCATATTAAGATTAAAGAAATAAAGAGATATGATTCAAAGTAATAATCATGTTGTAATAATGGCGGGAGGAATTGGAAGCCGTTTCTGGCCGATGAGTACAGAATGTCTCCCAAAACAATTTATAGATGTATTGGGATGCGGTAAAACATTGCTGCAATTGACGGTAGAACGTTTCCGTAATCTTTGTCTTCCTGATAATATCTGGATAGTGACTTCTGCGAAGTATGCAAAACTGGTGAAGGAACAGTTGCCGGAAATTTCGGAAGAACGGATTTTATTAGAGCCTTGCCGTCGGAATACAGCGCCTTGTATTGCTTATGCAAGCTGGAAAATTAAGGCTAAATATCCTAAAGCGAATATCGTAATAACGGCAAGCGATCACATCGTGATGGATGTATATGAATTTGAACGTGTCGTAGAATCGGCGATGAAGTTTACTTCCGATTCAGATGCCATTGTGACGTTAGGAATGAAAGCCACGCGCCCTGAAACAGGATATGGGTATATTGAAGCTGATTTATCAATGTCTTGTCCTACCAATAAGGAAATATTCCGTGTGGATGCTTTCCGGGAGAAACCGGATTTGGAGACGGCTAAGCGCTATCTGATGAAGAATAATTATTTCTGGAATGCCGGGATTTTTATCTGGAATGTGAGTACAATTGTCAATGCGATTCGTGTATACCAACCTTCGATGGCTGAAATATTCGAGAGAATCTTTCCGCATTTTTATACGGATAAAGAGGATGAGATGATAAAAGAATTGTTTCCGATGTGCGAAAATATCTCAATAGATTATGCCATCATGGAGAAAGCCGAAGAAATATATGTATTTCCTGCATCATTTGGATGGAGTGATTTGGGTACATGGGGCTCATTGCATGAAACACTGGAAAAGGACGCTCATAATAATGCCTGTGTGGGAGATAACATAAGAACCTACGAAACGAGAAATTGCATTATTCATACTACGCAGGAACATCGGGTTGTTGTGCAGGGTCTTGACGGATATATTGTGGCGGAGAAAAACGATATTTTGCTGATTTGCAGGCTTAATGAAGAACAACGTATTAGAGAATTTTCGGAATGATTGCAGCTTTATGGATAAAATTAAAAGCTTTTTAGGACGATAGTTATGGAATTTGCAAGAAAAAGAAGTTTAAAAGAATATCTTCTTTTGACTTTAAAAGGAATAGGAATGGGCGCGGCCGATGTCGTACCCGGAGTTTCGGGAGGAACAATAGCCTTTGTGGTCGGTATATACGATGAGTTGATTGATTCAATAAAAAGTATAGGAAAGGATAGTCTGAAGTTGCTTTTTACCGGTAAGTTCTTGAGCTTTTGGAAAGCCATTAACGGCAATTTTTTATTTTTTCTTTTGGCCGGTATTGCTATCAGCATATTTTCTTTGGCAAAACTCATAACATTATTACTGACAGATTATCCCGTTTTGGTCTGGGCATTCTTTTTCGGTTTGGTATTAGCCTCGACATGGTTTGTAGGAAAAGACATTAAAGAGCGCAACTGGAAAATAATTCTTGGCTTTATTATCGGCGCAGCTGTCGCATATTATGTAACTGTCGCAACGCCTGTGTCTACACCTACGAATCTGTTTTTTATATTCTTCTGCGGAATGATTGCTATTTGTGCAATGATTCTTCCGGGTATTTCCGGTAGTTTTATATTGCTTCTTTTGGGAAAATATTTCTTTATAATGGAAGCTGTAAATACATTGAATTTGCAGGTTCTCCTGACGTTTGCAGCAGGCGCTTTCATCGGAATCACCTCCTTTTCCCGTTTGTTGTCGTATGCGTTGAAGCATTTTCGCAATATGACGCTGGCTGTGCTTACAGGTTTTATGCTTGGTTCGTTGAATAAGGTATGGCCATGGAAAAAAGTAGTTGAGACATATACCGATTCACACGGGGTTGTTAAACCGCTGGTCGAGGTGAATATTTTCCCGGACTGTTATATATTTGAAACAATACTTCTGGCATTAGTCGGATTTTTTATCGTATATTTTCTGGAAAAGCTCTCGGAAAAAGTAAGCAAATAACCTGTCGTTTTTTCAGATGTAAGGCGTTGGGTCAATAGATCCTTCTTGTATTTGTTTTGAAATGGTTTCTGCCAGTTTAAGGAACTCTTGTTCGGTCTCGCTTGATGGTATGCCGAGATTGCTTGTTAATGTAGCGGGATAATTGACAGCCCCTTTCACTAAATATTTAAACATTTTCTTTTCTTCGCCCAAGACATAGTAGCAAAAGGCCATGAAATAGTAGTCGTTTTCCATTTTTTCCGGGAAATTCTGTTCGACGTATGTGTATGTTTGAAGTGCTTCTTCTAAATAATTCCATTGGAAATAAGCACGGGCAATTCTAAGGGTTGTCTCTCCTGAATCGAAAGTATACTTTTGGGCTTCAGAGAAAGCCTGTTCTGCTTCTGCCTTTTTTTCTATGCTTAAGAGCATTTCTCCCTTTGTGAGGTATGATTCGTCGTTTTGTTCGTTATATAGCAAACTGGTTTCGATATCAGATTTACATTGTTCTATGTTATCAAGAAACAGATAACATTTGGCACGCTTTTGGAAAAAATCTGAAAGTTCCGTATTTAGCAAGCCTTGTTCCTGAATTAAAAGATTGCAGTAAGTTAGAGCTTTCTGAAAATCCATGCATACAAGGTAGCAGTTTAACAGAATACGTCGTATGCGAGACTTGTCTGTTACCATTTGTTCGATGCGGGAGAATAGTTGACATGTCTCCTCGTATTTCCCCTGATACATGAGGCAATGACCCTTAAGTTCGAGTGCTTCTGTAGATTGATTGTCGATAGTCAGAGCAAAGTCTATTGCTTCTGTCGCTTTTTCAATGTTGCCCAGTTGCAAATATGCTTTTGTCAGATCAAGCCAGTGCTCAAGTTCGTATGGATTCTTGTCGAGTAATTTATTAAGAAATACGGTTGCTTTCTGAAAATCGCCGAAAGAAAAATGATAATCAATGAAAGATTCCAACACATCTGTATCGTCAGGGTCAATAGCATATGCTTTTAGTAGCCAGTTATAAGCCTCTTTATTCAGGTTGGCATCCATGTAAAGATCTGCAATATCAAGTAGTGTATCGATGTCTTGTTCTTGACTGTATAGTCCGGTCAAAATGTCCTCTGCTTGTTTTTTCTCTTGTTCTCCCAGTAGGACCCTTGCACGCATGAGAGTGACCTCTCTGTCGTTTTGATCGGGGATTGAGTCGAGTAGGACATGGGCTTCGGATAATTTTCCTCGTGCAGTCAGGTTATGACATTTATATAACAGAATGTCTAAATTATCAGGATACAATGTCATACCATAATCAATGGCTTGTTCTGACATGTTTATTCGCCCTTTTCCTGCATAATATTCGGCCAATGCGATAATTTCATTGCTGTCGAAATAAACAGAAACGTGCTTTTGTATCATGGCTTCAAATCTTTTTAATAATTCATTGAAAGCCGGTGTCCTGAAAGATGATGGGAGATTATTTTTCATATTGGTATGTTTTCAGTGATAAATAAGGCGGAATTTTAAGAAGAGAAAAGATAATCGAAGAGACCACATGTGGCTTCTGTGCCGTAACTTGCGGTATCTTCGATTATTTTGCTCAATTATATTTTTAGAATTTACTTGTTAATCTTATTCCATGTATCCTTTAAAGAAACAGTTCTATTGAATATAAGATGGTCAGGAGTGCTGTCTTTGTCCACATTGAAATAACCGATTCGTTGGAACTGAAGGTAATCGTAAGGTCGGGCTTCGGAAAGAAATTTTTCCACATAGCATTCTTTCAGGATTTTCAGTGAATCGGGATTCAGCATTTCTTTCATTGCTTCCAGCGGAGAACAGTTTTTTTCTTCGCGGATGGCCGCCATAGTATCGCGCGGATTTTCTTCTTTCCAGAGTCGGTCGTATAGGCGTACTTCTGCTTTCAGGCAGTGGTTGCAGCTTACCCAGTGTAATGTTCCTTTTACTTTCCGGTTAGCATCCGGCATGCCGCTTTTGGTCTTCGGATCATATTCTGCATAAACTTCTATAATGTTTCCGTTATCGTCTTTCTTGCATCCGGTGCATTTTACAATGTATGCGTTCTTTAATCTTACTTCTTGTCCCGGAGTCATGCGGAAATATTTCTTGGGAGCTTCTTCCATAAAATCGTCATGTTCCATCCAAAGTTCTCTGCTGAATTCGATAATGTGTTTGGGAGAATTGGGATCTTCAGGGTTATTGACAGCTTCCAATTCTTCAACTTTCCCTTCCGGATAATTGGTCAAAATAAGTTTTACCGGGTTTAAAACAGCAGAAACGCGTGTGGAACGTGCGTTAAGATCTTCGCGTACGGCACTTTCGAGAAGGGCAAAATCGTTTAAGGCATCGTAGGTCGTATATCCGATTTTATCAATAAAGTTTCTGATAGATTCGGGTGAGTACCCGCGACGGCGGAAAGCGCATAGAGTCGGCATTCTCGGGTCGTCCCAGCCATCAACCAAGCCTTCTTTTACCAATATCAGCAGGTTTCGTTTACTCATCAGCGTGTAGCTGAGATTAAGTTTGTTGAATTCATACTGGTGGGGACGGTTGTCGTCAAGATCTTTACCTTCTTTTACCCAATCGATGAATAGATTATACAGTGGACGGTGTACCACGAATTCTAACGTGCACAACGAATGGGTGACTCCTTCAAAGTAATCACTTTGTCCGTGTGCGAAGTCATACATGGGGTATGCTTTCCATTTTTCACCGGTACGGTGGTGAGGAGTTTTTACTACACGGTAAATAATCGGGTCACGGAAATGCATGTTTGGATTGGCCATATCTATCTTGGCGCGTAAAACCATCTTCCCTTCTTCTATCTCTCCGCTGTTCATCTTGTTGAACAGTGCCAGGCTTTCCTCAACAGGGCGGTTGCGATAAGGGCTTTCTGTGCCCGGTTGTGTAGGAGTTCCTTTTTGTCTGGCAATTTCCTCTGCGCTTTGTTCGTCTACGTAGGCTTTCCCCTCTTTTATCAGACGTATGGCAAAATCCCATAATTGCTGGAAATAATCGGATGCATAAAATTCTTCCCCCCATTGGAAACCTAACCACTTTATGTCTTCTTTAATGGCTTCTACGTATTCAATGTCTTCTTTTGTCGGGTTGGTATCGTCGAAGCGTAAGTTGCATACTCCGCCGTACCGTTGTGCCAAACCGAAATCCATACAGATAGCTTTGGCATGTCCGATGTGTAAATATCCGTTCGGTTCCGGCGGGAAACGGGTCTGTATTCGTCCTCCGTTCTTTCCTTCTTTGAGGTCTTTTTCTACGATTTGTTCTATAAAGTTCAGGCTTTTCTTTTCCTGGCTTTCTTCTATGTTCATTTTTGTCATGATGTATCCGTTTTTTTCTTCAATATGCAAAAGTAATCAATCTTTTGGAATGTTTGTATATAACTAGGTGTAAATAACAGAATGTCCCGGCCTTTGGAAGAAAATATCGGAATGTTTCTGTAAAAACATCTCGGTCTTTTTAGAAACTTTTGGTGAAATTTTGTATATTCGAAACCGGTAAAAAGACAGGAGATTTACGTAAAATATAAAGAAAAGAATGGAATTTTTTTAAAAGTATGTTTTATAACATGTTTTTTTTTCATTGCTCATGTAAAAAAATGTTGTATGTTTGTGACGTTATCCTGAAAACAATCTTTTTACCTTAACAGAAAAACTAATACCTATTGGAAACTTAGAAAAAGGCTCTTTGTGAAAAGCGCCTTTTTTATTTGTCTATATGTTTCCTCTAAAAGATTTCATTGTCTGTTTTAAATCATCAAGTTATTTATGCTGAAAAGTTACGGTCTTTTATTGGATTTATCGGGAAAATCCAAGCCTTTTTCTTGGGAATTATTTATTTTTGCTTGCATAAAATATAAAAATTATGGCACAACCTTTGGCAGAAAGAATGCGTCCACATGTTTTAGATGACTATGTTGGTCAGAAACATTTGGTGGGTGAAGGATCGGTTTTACGTAAAATGATAGACGCAGGTCGCATATCTTCATTTATATTGTGGGGCCCTCCGGGAGTAGGAAAAACTACTTTAGCGCAAATTATAGCTAATAAGCTGGAAGTGCCGTTTTATACTTTAAGTGCGGTTACTTCGGGGGTTAAAGAAGTACGTGACGTAATAGATAAAGCGCGGGGTAGTCGTTTCTTTTCACAGCAAAGCCCTATTTTGTTTATTGATGAGATACATCGTTTCAGTAAGTCGCAGCAAGACTCTTTGCTGGGTGCGGTAGAAACGGGGGTTGTTACGCTTATCGGTGCGACAACTGAAAATCCTTCTTTTGAAGTTATACGTCCGTTATTGTCGCGTTGTCAGCTTTATGTACTAAAGTCGTTGGATAAAGCAGATTTATTGGAACTGCTTCATCGGGCGATATCTTCCGATGCTTTGTTGAAAGAGAGACAGGTTGTGTTGAAAGAAACGGACGCCATTATTCGATATTCCGGAGGGGATGCTCGTAAGTTGCTTAATATTCTGGAATTGGTAGTGGAGGCAGACAATGAAACTCCTGTCGTTCTTACAGATGAGAAAGTGGTGGAACGTTTGCAACAAAATCCGTTGGCTTATGATAAGGATGGCGAAATGCATTATGATATTATCTCGGCTTTTATTAAATCGATTCGCGGGAGTGACCCGGATGCTGCTTTGTATTGGCTTGCGCGTATGGTAGAAGGCGGAGAGGATCCGGCATTTATTGCACGCCGTCTACTTATTTCTGCTGCAGAAGATATAGGATTGGCTAATCCGAATGCGCTGTTGTTGGCAAATGCGGCTTTCGATGCCGTGATGAAAATCGGCTGGCCGGAAGGAAGGATTCCTTTGGCGGAAGTGACCGTATATCTGGCAACAAGTCCGAAAAGTAACTCTGCGTATGAGGGGATTGCCAAGGCTTTGTCGGTGGTTGGTGAAACAGGAAATCTTCCGGTTCCTCTGCATTTGCGGAATGCACCGACTAAGTTGATGAGGGATTTAGGTTATGGAAAAGATTATAAATATGCGCATGATTATAAAGGTCACTTTGTGAATCAGCAGTTTCTTCCCGATGAAATTAAACAGAGGCGCTTATGGCATGCGCAGGAGAACCCTTCGGAGGATAAACTGAAGGAGCGTATGGTCCGCTTGTGGGGAGACCGATTTAAAGAATAGGAGGAACGAATGAGAATCGTTGTATTAGATGGATTTACATTGAATCCGGGAGATTTATCATGGAATGAACTTTTAAACTTTGGTGAATTGACGGTTTATGATCGAACAGCACCAGAAGATGTGCTTGAAAGGTCAAGGAATGCTGAAGTTTTATTGACTAACAAGACTGTAATCGACAGGAACGCGATTGATAATCTGCCGCTATTAAAGTATATAGGTGTATTAGCAACCGGTTATAATGTGGTAGATCTTTCTGCAGCGAAACAGCGGGGACTTGTTGTAACTAACGTGCCGGCTTACAGCACTGATTCTGTGGCTCAAATGGTTTTTGCTCATCTTTTGAATATAACTCAGAGGGTAGGGCATTATTCCGATGAGGTGCGTTTCGGGAAATGGTGTGGTCAGTCGGACTTTTCATATTGGGATACATCGTTGATTGAACTGGCCGGTAAGAAGATAGGTATCGTAGGTTTCGGACATACCGGGCAGGCTACAGCAAGAATTGCAGGAAGTTTCGGTATGGAAGTCTACGTTTATACAAGTAAGCAGCAACGGGATTTGCCGGAAGGCGTCAGGAAGTGTGAACTGAATGATCTGTTTGCTCTTTGTGATGTGGTGAGTCTGCATTGCCCGTTGAATGCGGAAACAAAGGAGATGGTTAACGGTTCCCGTTTGTCTTTGATGAAGTCCGATGCAATACTTATCAATACGGGAAGAGGAGGACTTATCGATGAAAACGCGTTGGCAACGGCACTGAAAGAACATAAACTGCTGGCTGCCGGATTGGATGTTCTTTCTTCGGAACCACCGCAGCCGGATAATCCTTTGCTGAAGTTGACGAACTGTTTTATAACGCCTCATATTGCGTGGGCTACAAGGGAGGCGCGTATTCGTCTGATGAAACAGGTAATTGAAAATTTAAAAGCTTATATTAACGGGAATCCAATTAATAATGTGTTGAAAAATGACTAAAGAAGAACGTATAGATAAAGCGGTCGCTTTTTTTAAGGAGGGATATAATTGTTCTCAATCTGTGGTTTTAGCGTATGCAGATATGTATGGCTTTACGCAAGAACAGGCATTGCACATGTCTGCGTCATTCGGCGGAGGCATCGGAAGAATGAGAGAGACTTGCGGGGCAGCCTGCGGCATGTTTTTATTGGCCGGGTTTGAAAAATGTGCCATCGACGGAAAAGATAGGGCAGGGAAGGCTGCAAATTATGCATTGGTTCAGCAACTTGCCGAGAAGTTTAAGGAAAAAACGGGGACATTGCGCTGCAGAGACTTGTTGGGATTATCTTCTAAAGAACCTATTGTGTCGATGCCGGAAGAACGGACTTCGCAGTATTATGCAAAACGTCCTTGTGTAAAAATGATAGAGTTGGCAGCCACTATTTGGGGGAATTATCTGGAAGATGAAAAAAAATTGTAATAAATTATTGACTTTTTATGGCGTGAACCAAACTTTTTTCCTTTTTCTGTTTTCTAATCTTTTTTTTTTTGATTACATTTGTGCGTGAAAAAGGTTGGATTATTTGTTGAGTTCAAATAAAATAACTGAGACTTAAATTTTAAAATTATGTTGAAAGAAAAAGCAGGCGTTACCGCCGGAAAGATTTGGGAAGCCTTGAACGGAACAGAAGGAATGACCCAAAAACAAATTAAGAAGGCTACAAAAATTGTAGATAAAGATCTTTTCCTTGGCTTAGGTTGGTTACTTCGCGAGGATAAAGTAGAGACGAGCGAAGTAGAAGGAGAATTGTTTGTTAAACTGAAGTAAGCAAGGATTTTCAAGTGTAAAAGGCAGTGTTGATGTGATTCGTTTCGCGTCAACACTGCCTTTTTGTGTGGGGTACCGGATTTAACCCGGCGTATTTTTGTGTGGAATTATTTCTTGTATAATTGTTTGCGATACCTTTCAGGATTGAAAGGAATGAAAATAACAATGTCGCAATTTACGGCTTTTCCGTTTTTTATGGCCGGTTCCCATTCCCTCATTCCTTTTACGATTCGGCAGGCTTCCTGATAGAATAACGGATGTGAGGCTGTACAGTTGAGAAAATGCATCGTTCCGGCACTGTCAATAAGGGCTAAACAGATTGCTTCTCCCCACGTGTCTGTTCGGAGAAGGCTGTCAGGGTATTGTATTTGTTGCACGGCATGTTCCGTTAAGTTGTTACATTGTTTGAAACATGGCGGGGTGTCTGCTTTATTTTTATAGTATTCAGGAGTCAGGTTATACAGTCCCCTGCTTTTGTATTGCTTATGATATAGAGCATATTGTTCGGCATATCGCTTTATTTCCTGCGTTAAGTTGTTTAAATGTTTTATCTCCGGCAACTCGACGACGTCTTGTGCCATGGATATTGTATCGCATAATAAGGACAGGCGTTGCATGAGTGAAGAATCTTTTGGCGAATGTGTCACGCCGATTTTCAGATTGTTCCGTTCGTTGGGCGCGGAAAAATAATATCGTATTCCGTCTAATACGGTATTATCCTCTTCCGTAAAGTCTACATGTTTTAATGCCGTTTTTATCAACACTTTCAGTGAACGGTAATATGTTGCTTCCAGTTCAATGCAGCAGAAGCCGGTCTTTCTTGTGTCTTGTCCGGTATACGGAATTGTACATGTCTTTAATAAATATCGTCTGTTTTCATTCTCTAAGGAAAAAGCGGAAATGTGTCCCCAAGAAGGTGCTGCAATAAAGCGTATATCGAAAGGTTCGTTAAAATAAATTCCGATGATGGAGTCGTAGAAAGCATAGCCATATTTCCCGGGATATTCAGGTTGCAGATGATCGTTTTGGGGGAATAGATGGGAAAAGAAGGCTGATAGGAATGATAAAAGAAGCAGAACCCGTTTCATGTTTTTTTCAATGTTTGGCAAAAAAATTTATTCTTTTTTCTCAAAGATATCCATTATATTTTGTTTTTACAAAAGAATTGTGTATATTTCGCAAAGTTGATTCCGCCAGAATGCTGAAATCAATAATGAGAGATCAATGTTTAAAAAAGGAATCATATGAGAAAGTATTTAGCAGAAATGATCGGGACAATGATTCTTGTCCTGATGGGATGTGGTAGCGCCGTCTTCGCCGGCAATGCAGCGGGCGAGGTAAGTGCCGGTGTAGGAACGCTGGGAGTTGCTTTGGCTTTCGGCTTGTCGGTCGTGGCAATGGCCTATACGATAGGCAATATCTCGGGATGTCATATTAATCCGGCTATAACTTTAGGCGTATGGCTTTCGGGGAAGATGACAAACCGTGATGCCGTTGGTTATATGATTTTCCAGATTATCGGTGCAATCATCGGTTCGCTGATATTGCTTTTACTGGTTTCTACGGGCGGACATTCGGGACCGACAATGACCGGAGCCAATACGTTTGATCCGGGAGAAACAGTTCAGGCATTTATTGCCGAAGCGTTTTTTACGTTTATCTTTGTATTGGTTGTGTTGGGAAGTACCGATGAAAAACGCGGAGCCGGCAATTTTGCAGGTCTGGCCATCGGTTTGTCACTTGTACTGATTCATATCGTTTGCATTCCCATAACGGGAACTTCTGTTAATCCTGCCCGCAGTATCGGTCCGGCCTTGATGGAAGGCGGACAAGCTCTTGCTCAACTTTGGTTATTTATAGTGGCTCCTTTTGTTGGCGCTGCTTTCAGCTCTTTGGTATGGCGTACCATAGGAGGAGGAAAAGTAAAAGATAAATAAAATAGTTTTTTAATAGTATATTAGTTTTTACATCCCGTCTTTTCGTGAGAAACGTCGGGATGTTTTTTGTAAATCCGGCCGTATTCTTTTGGCTTTTTCCCGTATTTTTTCAGTGCTTTTCTCTACTTTTGCGAAAAAGAAAACAAAATTATGAAACATACCAGACAAGAACAGATGGAGGCATTCGGGCGTTTGCTCGACATTCTTGACGAGCTTCGTGTGAAATGCCCTTGGGATAGGAAACAAACAAATGAGAGTTTGCGTGCCAATACGATAGAAGAGGTATATGAACTGAGTGATGCTTTGATGAAAAGTGACGCAAAAAACATTTGCAAGGAATTAGGCGATGTGTTGCTTCACGTTGTTTTTTATGCCAAAATAGGCAGTGAAACGGATGAATTTGACATAAAGGATGTATGTGACAAACTATGTGATAAGTTGATATTCCGCCATCCTCATGTGTTTGGTGAGGTGAAAGCCTCTACCGCTGAGGCTGTTTCCGAGAATTGGGAACAGATAAAGCTGAAGGAAAAAGACGGGAATAAATCTGTATTGAGCGGGGTTCCCGATGCTTTGCCTGCGCTGATTAAAGCTTATCGCATTCAGGATAAAGCAAGAAATGTCGGCTTTGACTGGGAAGAGCGCGAGCAGGTTTGGACGAAGGTAAAAGAGGAAATTTCTGAATTTGAGAGTGAAGTGGCGTCGATGGATAAGGATAAAGCTGAAGCGGAGTTTGGAGATGTGATGTTTAGTCTGATAAATGCTGCACGTCTTTATAAGATTAATCCCGACAATGCATTGGAGCGTACAAACCAGAAGTTCATTCGCCGTTTCAATTATCTGGAGGAACATACCATAAAGCAAGGTCGGAATCTTTCGGATATGACATTGCCGGAAATGGATGCCATTTGGAACGAGGCGAAAGAAAAGGGGCTTTAACGGGAGAAAAGAATGATGGACAGCGGAAGATTCTCGCATGGCGTTTTATCGCATATCAGAGTCCTTTTTGCAATATTGTATTTGGGATTACTTTCGGTTGCGGCACTGTCGGCGGTAAATGTTGGAGACGATATTTATAACCGTCTGGGGAAATTATCAGGCGTTACGAAAGTCGATTCATTGGAGAGTGTGGCTTATAGGCACAAATATCTGGTTTCTTTGAAGCAACCGCTGGATCTGCATCATCCGGAAGCCGGATATTTTGAGCAACGTATTATTGTTGCTCATGTGGGAGAAGACCGTCCTACCGTACTTGTAACGGAAGGTTATGATGCCGATTATGCGTTGAATGCCAATTACAAAGAAGAACTTTCATTGCTGTTGCAGGCAAATTTGATTTTTGTGGAGCACCGTTTCTTTGGGGAATCAATGCCGGAATCATGTGATTGGTCGTACCTGACTGTTGAAAATTCAACGAATGATTTGCATCGCATCTGTCGGCTTTTTGGAGAAATATATGTCGGGAAATGGATTTCTACCGGTATAAGTAAGGGAGGACAGGAAACTATATTTTACAGAACGTTCTATCCGGATGATGTGGATGTCTCGGTTCCTTATGTAGCTCCTCTCAATCGGGCTTTGGAAGACGGAAGGCATGAACCGTTTATAGCGGGGAAAGTTTCAACCCGACGAAACCGTAAAGAAGTGAAAGACGCACAGCTTGAGTTGTTGAAACGCAAGGATAATTTAATGGGACCGTTCGAAGACTATTGTAAAAAGAGAGGATATATTTTCCGGATCCCGCTGCGTGAGGTGTATGATTATTGCGTACTTGAGTATGCATTCGCTTTCTGGCAATGGAAAATGTCTATGTCCGGCATCCCATTGAAAACAGATTCTGACGAAACATGGTTTGAACATTTGTTGAGTATTAGCGAGCCTGCCTACTTTTCAGTGCAGAGTCCTTACTTGGCTTTCAACGTTCAGGCTGCTAAGGAGATTGGATATTACGGGTACGATATCAGGCCGTTCCGGAAATATCTTGATATTGAAACGGCAGATGATTATTTGCGTAGGGTGATGCTTCCTGCAGAATTGTCAGAGTTGAAATTCGATTCTTCGTTGTATGAGCGGGTGGTGGATTTTCTGAAGAAAAGTGATTTTAAGATGATTTGTATATATGGAGAATATGATCCATGGACGGCTTCCGGGCTGACATGGCTGAAGAATAAAAGACAAATACATGTTTATGTATTGCCCGAAGGTAATCATTCTACCCGAATAGCTTCGTTTGATAAGTTCACGCAAAATGAGATAAAAAATATTTTGTCTGCATGGTTGGATGAATAGTTGGAGATTTTCCGGGAAAAACTTTTGATAGCTTGGAAAAATAAAGAAGCGGCTCTTTCTCTAAAAAGCCGCTCTTGTTTTATGGTTATTGCCAACCCTTTTTTTAAGGTCGCCTATGTGGCTTTAATAATTCCCTGTGGAACATCATCTCTGCATCTTGCAATTCAAATATCTTCTTCGGAGAAAGAAATTCTTTGTATTTATAAAGGTATTCCAAGTCGAGCTTGTCTGATTCGATACGGGCTTTGATGATATCTTCTACCACTTCGCTGTATTCCTTTTCGCTCAGCTTGTTTTCTTTTGCCCGTCTTATTTGTTGCCAGGCTTTTTTATTGCATTCTCGTTTTTTTTCTTGCAATTCAAAGTATAAGGGAAAGAACTTTGCTGCTTCTTTTTGGGTTAATCCGGCTTTTTTAGTGATGAATTCTTCTTGTTTAGTGCGGAATTCATCTTTCGTAAGCCGGGGTCTTTGTGCCTGTGTGCTTATACATATTGCAAAGAGCAGTGTAATAATACAAGATATATTTCTCATTTGGTTATAGTGTTTAACGGTAAATGTTGAAATCTGCATCGCTCAGATATTGATATAACGTATAGTCATCCATCAGACTTTGATTGATAATCGGATCAATGTATTCATCGGGTAAATCCGAAGAGACATCAGTGTTTGTTGTATTTTGTGCAATATCTTTTTCATGAACAAGTACACGGATGCCAAACATTAATCCGCAAAACATAGCAGCCATATAGAGCCATGGCTTGACACGCTCCCACATGGTGATCTTTCCGACAGCAGGATATTCTTTTTCCGGAAGCTGCTTCATCATATTCTCCGTAAAATTCTCGAAATATCCTTCGGGAACATTGAACGGATTTTTTCTTCCAAATTTTTCAAGTAATTCTTTTTCTTCCTTCATAGCTGGTCGTTTTTCTTTATTTTTAGATGTTTCTTTTTGGGAAAGGTTTAATCGTGTTGCTGTAAAAATTCTTCAATTTTCTTGACTGCATGGTGATAAGAGGCTTTCAGAGCACCTACACTTGTTCCTAAAATTGCAGAGATTTCTTCGTATTTCATTTCTTGAAAGTATTTCAGATTGAAGATGATGCGTTGTTTTTCCGGCAGGGTTTGAATCGCTTTTTCGAAAAGGAGCCGTGCTTCATCGCCGTCAAAATAGGAGTCGCTTTCCAATTTATATATTGTGGTTCCCTCTTCATTGTCGAGAGATATTTTGTTGTGCGCACGTTGTTTGTTCAGGAAGCAGAGACATTCATTTAATGCAATGCGGTAAAGCCACGTGGAAAGTTTGGCATCGCCGCGGAAATATTCCAAATTTTTCCAGGCGTTTAAAAACGTATTTTGCAGTAAATCGTTGGCATCATCGTGAGAAAGTACCAGTCTTCTTATCTGCCAATATAGCTGTTCGCTATATGTTTTTACAACTTTTTCGAAGGCTTGCCGTTGTAGTTCAGGATCTTGAAGCTGCAATATAATCTCTTTCTCATTAAAAGTCTTCATCATTTATTAATCTTATTGATATTAGATAGATGTTTTCCCGTAAGGTTTAATGTTAAAGTTTGAACACCATGTTTTCGTTTGCTAAGAATGTTTGAGGGAAAATGCTTCTTGCCTCTTGCAATAAGTTGTTTTCATCTTCGTATCTGGCCGAGAAATGTCCGATTAATAATCGTTTCACTTGTGCATCTAAAGCTATTTGTGCTGCTTGTTTAGCGGTGGAATGATGCGTTTGTTTGGCCCGTGAAATATCCGATTCTTCGAAAGTCGCTTCGTGGAATAATACGTCGGCGTTTTTAATTTGTTCAGTAATACGGGGAAAGTATGCTGTATCTGAGCAATAAGCATAGGAGCGGGGAGGGGCGGAAGGTTTGGTAAGTTTGGTATTAGGTATGATTGTTCCATCTTCCAGAACAAAGTCTTCTCCATTTTTTATGCGGTTAATCATCCATAAAGGAATATTGTAGAAGTCAATCATGTCCCGTAGAATATGATTAGGTGTGGGCTTCTCTCTGAATAAGAATCCGCATGTCGGTATTCGGTGTTCTAAGGGAATTGTTTCAATGGAAACCGACCGGTCTTCATAGATGACTTTTTGTTCTTTAGGATTGATGTGATGGAATATTACCTGATATGGCATGCCTTTACAGAAAAAGTTCAATTGCGGGATCAATAATTTCTCCAGTTCCGGCTGACAATATAGGTGTAAATCGGCGGTTCGTTCTAACATGCCAAAGGTAGATATCAGGCCGATTAATCCGAAACAATGGTCTCCATGCAGATGAGAAATGAATATGTTATTCAACCTTGTAAACTTCAATCGGGAACGGCGTAATTGAACTTGTGTTCCTTCTCCGCAGTCTATCATGAAGAGTTTTTCACGAATATTGACAACCTGCGACGTTGCTTGGTGTCGCAAGGTAGGTAAAGCTGAACCGCATCCCAGTATGTTTATTTCAAACTTTTCCATATGGGCAAAGATAGAATAAAAAAGGGATTGCACAAAGTACAATCCCTTTATGATAACATACGAAATATTTTATTTCTTACCTTCCATTTGTTCTTTCAGAGCAGCAAGGGCATCAATGTCGCCTAACGTCGTTGATGCGGCCTGATTCTGAATTATCGGAGCATTTTCTTTCTTCGTATTTTCTTTCTTTGCAGCCTTCTTTTCTGCTTTTTCCTCAGCTTTTGCTGCATCTTCAAAGATTCTGCTGTGAGAAAGAATTATACGTTTTGCATCTTTGTTGAATTCAATGACTTTGAAAGGCAGTTTTTCGTCTACTTGAGCCTGAGTTCCATCTTCTTTAACCAAATGCTTTGGTGTAGCGAAACCTTCCACTCCGTACGGCAATGCAATTACGGCTCCTTTGTCTAACATTTCGATGATTGTTCCTTCATGAACAGATCCTACTGTAAATACAGTTTCGAAAACGTCCCAAGGATTTTCTTCCAATTGTTTATGTCCTAAGCTTAAACGGCGGTTTTCCTTATCGATTTCCAAAACTTGTACTTCGATATCTGCACCGATTTGTGTGAATTCAGAAGGATGTTTGATCTTTTTCGTCCATGACAAGTCTGAGATATGTATCAAACCATCTACGCCTTCTTCTATTTCAACGAATACGCCAAAGTTGGTAAAGTTGCGTACTTTTGCTACGTGTTTTGAGCCGATAGGATATTTTTCTTCAATCGTTTCCCATGGATCCGGCTTAAGTTGTTTGATGCCTAATGACATCTTACGTTCTTCACGATCCAATGTCAGAATAACAGCTTCTACTTCATCTCCCACTTTCATGAAGTCTTGTGCAGAACGAAGATGTTGTGACCATGACATTTCTGATACATGAATCAAGCCTTCTACGCCCGGAGCTATTTCGATGAATGCGCCATAGTCTGCCATTACAACAACTTTTCCTTTTACGTGGTCGCCGACTTTCAAGTCAGGATCAAGTGCGTCCCATGGATGAGGAGTGAGTTGTTTCAATCCTAAAGCGATGCGTTTCTTTTCGTCATCAAAGTCTAAAATTACGACATTGAGCTTTTGGTCTAAAGAAACAACTTCGTGAGGATCGCTGACACGTCCCCATGAAAGGTCGGTTATATGGATTAAACCGTCTACACCGCCCAAGTCGATGAATACACCGTAAGACGTAATATTTTTAACAGTACCTTCAAGTACTTGTCCTTTTTCCAGCTTGCTGATAATTTCTTTTTTCTGTTGTTCAAGTTCTGCTTCGATAAGAGCTTTGTGAGAAACAACGACATTTTTAAATTCTTGGTTGATTTTTACAACTTTGAATTCCATTGTTTTGCCAACGAATACGTCATAGTCGCGAATAGGTTTCACGTCAATTTGTGAACCCGGAAGGAATGCTTCGATGCCGAATACGTCAACAATCATACCGCCTTTCGTGCGGCACTTGATATAACCCTTGATAATTTCTTCGTTTTCGAGGGCTGCATTTACGCGATCCCAAGAGCGAGTTGCGCGTGCTTTTTTGTGAGACAGGATTAACTGACCTTTTTTGTCCTCCTGATTTTCAATATAAACTTCAACTGTATCGCCGACTTTCAGATCAGGAGTATAGCGGAATTCATTCAAGGGAATGATACCGTCTGATTTGTAACCGATGTTGACTACCACTTCGCGTTTGTTCATTGCGATAACAGTACCGTCAACAACTTCACGGTCGTTTACTTTGTTCAACGTTTTTTCGTAAGCCTGTTCTAATTCTTCTTTGCTTACATTGGTAGTTGCATCACCATTTTCATAAGCATCCCAATTGAAATCTTCAATAGGAGCTACGTTTTTCAAGTTTTCCATTAAATAATAAAATGTTTGTAAAATAACTAATTGTGTTAGACTTTATATTGTTTATATAAAACGTTTGCAAAGGTATAACAAAATCCTGAATACGAAAAAGTTTGGAGGCTTTTTTGTCGGAATTAAGAGGATATTATATGTTTTTGCCCCTGATATTTCCGTCAATAGGCAAAAACATCAGGGGCTTTGGGGGAAAACGTCATGTTGTTCTATGCAATATTTTGCTATATATTATAAAAAGAACGGGGCGTTTTGTTTAGTCTTCGAGGTAATAGTCAATGGTTGTTACTACGCGTATTTTTTTTATATAGGGAGTGTTTGCATCACGGTCGCTGATGCTGAACTGACCTTGTGAGGCGTGCCGTATTTTTCCAAGCCCGCTGTCGGAGTCTTTTGCGAATTTTTGGGCTGCCTCTCGGGCGTTCTTTGTAGCTTCTTCAATCATTTGCGGTTTGATAGAGTTCAGCCCGGTATATTCATATTGTACGTTAAAACGATAGTCTCCGCCGGCAACGGCGATGCCTTGTTTCAGCAGTTCTCCTTGTTCGCTTATCAGTGTTCTTACAAGATCTACCTTGTTGGATGTTACAATGATTACGCTTGTTACATTATATCGGTAGGGTGTTTCTTGATTGCTCACGTAGCGTTCTGCTTTTAAATCGATAATTTCTGGTGCATTGATGCTGATTTCTTCATCGGAGATTCCTTTCGATTTCAGATATTGAACGATGGTTTGATTGGATTTCTTCAGGTCATTGTAAAGTACATTCAGGTCGTTTCCCAAGCTTTTGTAGACGAGCGGCCACGTAACTTTGTCGGCCGGAACTTCCATTTCTGCTAATCCTTTAACGCTGACGCTCCGATCTCTTTCTCCATATATGGCGATACCGTGATGAAGAGATATGCCTAAGACGATTAATCCGAAAGCAAGAATGGCTGCTTCCATGCGAAAATTTTTCATAAGCGTTGGTTTTTAATGGTTATTAAATTGGTTTCGTTGTATTTGGGTTAAATGATATTTTACGATATCTGTAAGCGGGTATTGTATAATTTTGCCGATGGTAAGATTTAATTTTGAAGCGGCAAGTCGTATCTCATCTTCAAAATAATAGGCAATGGATCCGACGAATGATACCGGGTATGGGCTTTGGTACGGAATGATATTCCGTTGGAAGAATTCCGAAAAACAGTCTTCCAGAAACGTTCTTACCGCAGGGATGGAACGTCTTTTATATATATAAGGTGTGATTTGCGCCAGAAATCGGTTGGCATTCGGCTTATGATAGACATTTTCCAGAATGTCAGAACTGGAAATCCGGAGTTCTTCTAACAGTTCTTTGAGGATGATTTCCGGGAAACGGCGCTTTAGGCAGTCGGATATAAAGCGTTTCCCCAAATAAGCCCCGCTTCCTTCATCCCCTAAGATATAGCCTAACGGAGGGATATTATCGATAATTTTTTCTCCATCGTACAGCCCGGAATTGGAACCTGTTCCCAGTATGCATGCTATTCCGGGTTGGTTCCCGAATAATGCGCGGGCGGCTCCTGTCAAATCGGTATCGGGGCAGATTTGTGCTTCGGGAAAAGTTTCTTGCAGGATGTTTCGGATGGATTCCCTCTGGTTATGGATGCATCCGGAGCCGTAAAAGAAAATATCGGTGCAAAGTTCCGGATGCTTAAGTTGGGGTAATAGTATTTTTTTGACGGTTTGTTTGATATCTTTTTCGCAGATATGGAACGGGTTAAGACCAATCGTCTCCACCCATATTCCGTTTTGGCTGGAATCTCCGTAGAACCAGTCGGTTTTTGTTGCTCCACTATCTGCTATCAGTATCATGATTCACTTGTATCAGTGGCAATGTCCGCATCCGTTTCCGCAGCAATCGCCATCATGTTCGTGATGGTGGTGTTCGTGTTCGTTGCATCCGCCTCCGCAGCTTCCGCAATTACATCCGCATCCTTCTCCGCTCATCATATTCAGCATTCCTTCAACTTCTTTATTTGTAGCCTCACGCATTTCGATAACTTGTCCTTCAAATATTAAATCTTTTCCTGCGTGCGGGTGGTTTAAATCTACGGTAACTTTATCGTCTGTTATTTCACCTACGTTGGCATAGAAGTTATTTCCATCCGAATCACTTAGCATAATCACATTGCCTTCGAATATGTTTTCTTTGTCGAAATCGCCATCGGGCGTGGTAAACATGCTTTTAGGAAGTTGACGGACATTATCCTCATCGCGCTCGCCATAGGCATCTGCACAGGGGATTGTAAAATTAAAGTTGTCGCCTTTGCTTAAAGCTGTGATTTCTTTTTCAAATTTATCTAATGTATAACCTATACCTGAAATGAACTGAAATGGGTGCTCAATGGGGGCTTCTTCTAACAATTCTTTTGTTCCGTTGGTTATGGCATACAGTTTATATGCGACAGTTATGTATTTGTTTTCCATATAATAATGAATGATAGTTTTAATGTTTCGGTACAAAGTTACGGATATTTGCTGAATTTAGAAAAAAAACGTAGGCGGCTTTTCAGTAAAACATAAGGTTTTATTGGAAGAGTCAATTCGGTGTTTGGGTAAGATTGATATGATAAAGTGATAATAAAAAATGATTTTTTTTTGAAAATCTTATATTATTGACAAAAAAAAACGTCAATTTGTTTGTTTGTTATGAAAAAGCCTTTACCTTTGCACATGTAATAAATGTATGGGAGAAAATAATAATGTTTTTTACGTTGTCACGAATTAATTTGTTGGTCTTGCAAGAGTTTCACGTCATGGTTATCGCATCAAGAGGTGAGTAAGTTCGTGTATGTATTGAAAATAGAATGATATATGTATAAGCCTTTCTCGCCAGATGTCGGGAAAGGCTTTTTAATTGATAAGAAAAAGATGATGAAATATCAGTTACGTAGTTCGATGAGTACGGAAGGACGCCGCATGGCTGGCGCCAGAGCATTGTGGGTGGCAAACGGAATGAAGAGAGAAATGTTTGGAAAGCCCGTCATTGCTGTAGTGAATTCGTTTACCCAATTTGTACCGGGACACACGCATTTACATGAAATAGGGCAGTTGGTGAAATCGGAAATCGAGAAGTTGGGTTGTTTTGCCGCAGAGTTTAACACAATAGCCATTGATGATGGAATAGCTATGGGGCATGATGGCATGTTGTATTCGCTGCCTTCCCGTGACATAATTGCCGACAGTGTGGAGTATATGGTGAATGCTCATAAGGCAGATGCCATGATTTGCATTTCGAATTGCGATAAAATTACGCCCGGAATGTTGATGGCTGCCATGCGATTGAATATACCGACCGTGTTTGTTTCCGGCGGTCCTATGGAAGCGGGAACTTGGAAAGGGAAGCAGTTGGACTTGATAGATGCGATGATTCAATCGGCCGATCCTACGGTAAGCGATAAGGATGTGGAGGAAATAGAAAGCCATGCTTGTCCGGGATGTGGCTGCTGTTCCGGAATGTTTACGGCCAATTCAATGAATTGTCTTAATGAGGCTCTTGGTCTTGCTTTGCCCGGAAACGGAACAATATTGGCAACTCATGCTAACAGGATGCGCTTGTTTAAAGATGCAGCTGCCCTGATTGTGAAAAATGCATATCGTTATTATGAAGAAGGCGACGAGCGGGTGCTGCCAAGAAGTATCGCTACGCGTCAGGCTTTCTTGAATGCAATGACATTGGATATCGCAATGGGAGGATCTACAAATACCGTTTTGCATTTGTTGGCAATAGCGCATGAGGCGGAAGTTGACTTCAGCATGGATGATATAGATATGCTTTCCCGTCGGGTTCCATGCCTTTGTAAAGTAGCTCCGAATACGCAAAAGTATCATGTGCAAGACGTGAATCGGGCTGGAGGAATTTTAAATATTTTGGGAGAGCTGGCCAAAGGTGGCTTGTTGGATACGGACGTTTTGCGGGTAGACGGCAAGACTTTAGGGGAGGCAATCGGCATGTATAATATCTGCACGTCGGATGTTTCGGAGGAAGCTTTGCGGATTTATTCCAGCGCACCGGGTGGAGTCTTTAATATAAAGCTAGGTTCCCAGCAAAATGTTTATAGAGAGCTTGATACAGACCGGGCGTCTGGTTGTATTCGCGACTTGGAACATGCTTATACGAAAGACGGTGGGTTGGCTGTCCTGAAAGGAAATATTGCAGAAAATGGCTGTGTGGTAAAGACAGCCGGTGTAGATGAAAGTCTTTGGAAATTTGCAGGGCCTGCAAAAGTTTTCGATTCGCAAGAAGCAGCGTGCGAAGGAATCTTAAATGGAAGTGTGGTAAGTGGTGATGTTGTTGTTATCACACATGAAGGTCCCAAAGGCGGTCCGGGTATGCAAGAGATGCTTTATCCCACATCATATCTTAAATCGAAACATTTGGGAAAAGAGTGCGCTTTGATAACGGATGGGCGTTTCAGTGGCGGAACTTCCGGATTGAGTATCGGACATATCTCACCGGAAGCGGCAGCTGGCGGAAATATTGGGAAAATACTTGATGGAGATATCATTGAAATAGACATACCGAATCGTAGTATTAATGTGAGATTGAGTAATGAAGAATTAGCGTCTCGTCCGATGCGACCGTTGACTCGGGACCGAAATGTTTCGAAAGCGTTGAAAGCTTATGCCAGCATGGTAAGTTCGGCTGATAAAGGCGGCGTGAGAATTATTTAATGAAAGGAATGGAATGAACCGTTTTTTTAGAAGGGGGAATGTATGAGTGAAGAAAGAATATCAGGATCCGAGGCGCTGATGCGTTCGTTGGAATATCATGGAGTAAAGACTATTTTCGGATATCCTGGCGGAGCTATTATGCCGGTTTTCGATGCGTTATATGATCATCTCGGCAAGTTGAATCATATACTTGTGCGTCATGAGCAGGGAGCAGTGCATGCTGCTCAGGGATTTGCGCGTGTGTCCGGCGAGATTGGAGTATGTCTTGTGACAAGCGGACCAGGAGCTACAAATACGATAACGGGCATCGCAGATGCAATGATTGATAGCACACCTATAGTCGTAATTGCAGGTCAGGTAGGAGCCGGGCTGTTGGGAACAGATGCATTTCAGGAAGTAGACCTTGTAGGAATTACACAACCTATTACGAAGTGGAGCTATCAGATACGTAGAGCTGAAGATGTTGCATGGGCTGTAGCTCGGGCTTTTTACATAGCACGGAGCGGACGGCCTGGTCCTGTCGTATTAGATTTTGCAAAAAATGCTCAGACTGATATGACGATATATGCACCTGCAAATGTAGATTTTATACGGAGTTATGACCCTTATCCCGAAATAGATCCAAAAGCAATAGCGGAAGCTGCGAGATTAATCAATGAATCTGAACGCCCTTTTTTGCTTGTTGGACAAGGAGTAGAGCTTGGAAATGCCCAGAAAGAACTGATGAATTTTATAGAGAAAGCAGACATCCCTTGCGGATGTACCTTATTGGGACTCTCGGCTTTGCCTACAAACCATCCGTTGAATAAGGGAATGTTGGGTATGCATGGCAATTTAGGACCAAATGTGAAGACGAATGAATGTGATGTTTTAATCGCTGTAGGAATGCGTTTTGACGATCGTGTGACAGGGAAGCTGGAGACCTATGCGAAACAAGCTAAGATTATTCATCTGGATATAGACCCGTCGGAGATTGGAAAGAACGTGCTGGTCCATGTGCCGGTTCTTGGTAATTGTAAGCAAACATTGCCTTTGCTTACAGAATTGGTCCGGGAAAAGAAGCATACTGCCTGGATAGAAAGTTTTCAAAGTTACGAGAAAACGGAATATGATAAGGTTGTCTGTCGTGAACTTTATCCTGTAGAAGGTCCACTGAATATGGGAGAAGTCGTTCATGCAGTAGCTGATGCCACTCATGATGAAGCGATTTTAGTTACAGATGTCGGGCAGAATCAGATGATGGCGTGCCGTTATTTTAGATTTAAGAATAAACGTAGTTTGGTGACTTCCGGCGGTATGGGGACTATGGGATTTTGTTTGCCTGCAGCAATCGGTGCGACGTTTGGAAGCCCTGATCGCACGGTTTGTGCATTTATGGGCGATGGAGGTCTGCAAATGACGATGCAGGAGTTAGGTACAGTTATGGAACAAAAGGCCCCCGTAAAACTAATTTTGTTGAACAATAACTATTTGGGTAATGTAAGACAATGGCAGGCAATGTTCTTTAAGCGGCGTTATTCGTTCACTCCGATGCTGAATCCGGATTATATGCAAATCGCTGCAGCTTATGGAATACCGGCACGTCGTGTAATGGAACGTGCGGATTTGCAGGATGCCATTCGGGAAATGTTGGATACAAACGGAGCGTTCCTGTTGGAGGTTTGTGTGATAGAAGAGGGAAATGTCTTGCCGATGACACCTCCGGGAAGTTCAGTAAATGATATGTTGTTGGAGTGTTAAAGGAAAGGGAACGGAAGTATGGAAAATAAAACGTTATATACAATAATCGTACATTCGGAGAATTATGCCGGATTATTAAATCAGGTTACTGCGGTCTTTACACGGCGTCAGCTGAATATTGAAAGCCTAAATGTATCAGCCTCTTCAATAAAAGGAGTACATAAATACACGATTACTTGTTGGACAACACCGGATATTATAGAAAAAGTAGTAAGACAGATAGAAAAGAAAATCGATGTCATTCAAGCTCATTACTTTACCGATGCTGAAATATTTCAACAGGAAGTGGCAATGTATAAGGTATCTACTCCGGAATTTCAAGCTACACCGGATGCTTCGAAAGTAATTCGTCGCCATAGTGCGCATATAGTTGAAGTAAATCCTATCTTTTCCATTGTAACGTTGACCGGAATGAGTGATGAGATTACCTCGTTGTATCAAGATTTAAAATCATTGAACTGCATACTTCAGTTCGTTCGCTCCGGGAGGGTGGCGGTTTCTACCAGTTGTTTTGAGAGGGTGAATGAATACCTGGCTCATCGTGAAGAAAGATATAAGCAGGAACATTCTTAAGAAATAATGCGGAGGTTTTCTATGAAAGACAAGATTGGTTCTTTTGATTTTGTTGCCGAACCTTTTCATGTTGATAAGATGGAACGGCTGACTCTTGGTGTCTTAGGAAATCATTTGTTGAATTGTGCCGGTCTGCATGCTGCCGAAAGGGGATTTGGAATGACTGTTCTTCAGGAGAACCGATATACATGGGTTTTATCAAGACTGGCAGTAGAGTTAAAAGATTTACCGCATGCTTATGAAAAGTTTACGGTGCGGACATGGGTAGAAAATGTATATCGTTTATTTACCGACAGGAACTTTATGTTGCTTGATAAAGACGGAAATGCAATAGGATATGCACGTTCTATATGGGCAATGATTAATATGGATACAAGAAAACCCGTTGATTTGTTTTCTTTGCATGGAGGAAAGATTTCTGATTACGTCTGTAATGAGGAATGCCCTATCGGGAAGCCCGGCAGAATAAAGTTGGGAAAACCTGAACCCGTCGGTACACATCAGGTGAAATATAGTGATATAGATTTGAACGGACATGTAAATAGCATTAAATATATCGAGCATATTCTTGATTTGTTCCCATTGGATATGCTTTGTGAGAAAGCCGTCAGGCGTTTTGAGATTGCGTATGTTGCAGAAAGTTTTTACGGCGACAATCTGACTTTCCTTAGAGAGGAAGAAGGAAACGATGCGTACAATATAGAAATTAAAAGAAACGAAACAGATGTAGTTGTTCGGAGTAAGATAATATTTGATTAAATGTTTAATAAAAACAGTGTAAACTGTGTAAAATGTTTTAGAAATGGCACAAATGAATTTTGGAGGCGTTACAGAAAATGTTGTGACGCGTGAGGAGTTTCCTTTGGAGAAAGCTCGTGAAGTATTAAAGAATGAAACAATAGCAGTAATAGGATATGGCGTACAAGGTCCCGGCCAATCTTTGAATTTGCGTGACAATGGCTTTAATGTAATAGTGGGACAACGTCCGGGTAAGACCTATGAGAAAGCGGTAGCCGATGGATGGGTACCGGGAGAAACATTGTTTGGTATAGAAGAAGCTTGTGAGAAAGCCACGATAATAGAAGTGCTGCTTTCCGATGCGGCACAGATTGCTTGTTGGCCGATAATCAAGAAGCATCTGACAGCAGGAAAGGCTCTTTATTTTTCTCACGGCTTTGCTATTACGTATAAGGAACGCACCGGTATCGTGCCTCCTGCCGATGTCGATGTGATTATGGTAGCGCCTAAAGGTTCGGGAACTTCGTTACGTACAATGTTTCTTGAGGGACGTGGCCTGAATTCTTCGTATGCGATATTTCAGGATGCTACGGGACGTGCCTATGAACGTGTAATAGCTTTGGGTATCGGCGTGGGTTCCGGTTATTTGTTTGAAACGACATTCAAACGCGAAGTTTACTCTGATTTGACAGGAGAACGCGGTACGTTGATGGGAGCTATTCAGGGATTGTTATTGGCACAATACGAAACTTTGCGTGAACACGGGCATACGCCTTCTGAAGCATTTAATGAGACCGTAGAGGAATTGACCCAGTCTTTAATGCCATTGTTCGCGGCGAAAGGTATGGATTGGATGTATGCAAATTGTTCAACAACGGCACAGCGTGGTGCATTGGATTGGATGGGTCCGTTCCATGATGCAACCAAACCTGTGTTTGAACGGTTATATCAGTCGGTGGCAAGCGGCGAAGAGGCGCAACGTTCTATCGATTCTAATTCACAACCGGACTATCGTGAGAAGTTGAATGAGGAATTGCGTCAGTTACGGGAAAGTGAAATGTGGCAGACAGGAGCCGTAGTTCGCAAACTTCGTCCCGAGAATAATTGATAAAAAGAAGCGGAACTTTTTTCCCACATTCCGAGAATTTTTCTTCGGGATGTGGGATTCTTTTTTGCAAAAGGTTCTGAAGTTTTGATAGATTCCCGGCTTTTGTCATATTTTAACGGCTGGGCAGAGATATAAAAAGATTTTTTTATCATCTTTGTTAGATTAATAACCTTAATTAGAAAAAACTTATGAATACAAATTTCTTGGATGTAATTAAGACAAGACGCAGCTGTCGTTCTTACAAGACGGAACAAATAACCGATGAGGAATTGCAGGCTGTTCTTGAAGCAGGTACCTATGCTCCTACATCGATGGGCATGCAGTCTCCCTACATTGTTGCTGTGCAGAATCCGGCTCAGCGGCAACAATTAGCCGCCATGAACGCGCGGATTCTGGGAACGCCATCCAACCCTTATTACGATGCGCCTACGTATGTTTTGGTTTTTGCTCCGGAGGATGCCAATAATCCGATATATGACGGTTCTTGTGTGATGGAAAATATGATGCTGGCTGCTCATGCCATAGGTCTTGCAAGCTGTTGGATTCATCGGGAGAGGGAGATGTTTGCGAGTGAAGAGGGGAAATCCTTGATGAAGCAATGGGGACTTCCTGACGGCTTGATGGGAATAGGCGGATTGGCTTTGGGTTATTCTCTGAAAGAATTGCCGGAGCCAAAACCGAGAAAAGACGGATATTTCCGTATTATTAAATAGCGCTTTTCGCTGAGTTGTTAATCGTATAGTATGATTTATAACAGGAATAGTATGAAAAAATTATCTGTTGCAGGCATTTTATGTCTAAGTATTTGTTTGTTATTGTCGGCTTGTACGAGTCTTTTTGCATTGAAGGTCGTAAATCCCGAATGTGAAATGTTAGTCAATCCTTTGGCTATAGATAATACGAAACCCCATTTCAGTTGGATGGTTAAACCGGGTGTTGAGGGAGATACGCAAGTAGCTTATCAGATTTTGGTGGCATCGGACGAAGCGTTGTTAAACGAAGAAGATGCGGATATTTGGAATTCGGGAAAAGTAATGTCTTCAGAGTCTGTATGGATTCCCTATGGAGGTCGTTCGTTGCATGCCAAATCTTTCGTTTATTGGAAAGTTCGTGTATGGAATGCGCAGGGAGATGTTTCCCCATGGAGCGAGAAGGCTTTCTTCGGAGTCGGGTTATTATCATCGGAAGATTGGAAAGCGCAATATATCGGTATGCCGGATAACAAGAATCAGGAGCCGTTGTTCTGGAAAAACTTTTCATGGAATGAAGAAGGAAATAAAGCTTTTATCCATGTCAATTCATTAGGCTATCACGAGGTTTACGTGAATGGTCAGGCTGTAAGCGATGCTGTTTTGTCACCGGCAGTATCGCAGTTTGACAAACGTTCGTTGTCGGTTACTTACGATATTACTTCTTTTTTGAAAAAAGGAGAAAACGATTTGGTTATTTGGGCAGGAAAAGGATGGTACAGGGAAGGGCTTCCCGGTGTTGTCGATGGCGGGCCTTACGTCCGTGCACAATTGGAAGTTCAGAAAAACGGCGAATGGAACACATTCCTTATTACGGATGATTCATGGTCTGTGCGCGAGAGTGCTTATGAATCATTCGGCTCGTGGCGTCCTCATCAATTCGGCGGCGAGATACTTGATGCAAGGAAAATGCTTGCTTTTGATGCAGCCTCTTTGAAAAAGGCAGAATGGAAAAACGTGATATGTGCCGACATTTCGTATGAAACGAGCCCGCAAATGACCGAGGTCAATAAGATACAGAATAAAATACACCCCATTTCCTATAACATGGCGGGGTATGATTCTGTATGGATTTACGATATGGGTAAAAATTTTACGGGATGGACCGAGATAAAATTTCCTAAATTACAGAAAGGTCAAAAAGTAAGAATCAGTTATTGTGACTTCTTGAATGAAAACCAAGAATTCAGGGATAACCTGTATGAGGACTATTATATTGCTTCGGGTGACGGGGAAGAAATTTTCCGGAACAAGTTCAATTACCATGCGTATCGCTTTATGATGCTTACCGGATTGACGGAAGCTCCGGATACCACCGATGTATCTGCTTATTTAATACATACGGATTATTCCGGAGAGTCACGGTTTGCCTGTTCAGATGAAGACATGAACCGCATCCATGATATGGTTCATTACACATTAAAGTGCCTTACTTTGGGCGGATATATGGTAGACTGTCCGCAGATCGAACGGTTGGGTTACGGAGGCGACGGCAATGCTTCTACGCCGACCGTGCAGACAATGTATAATCTTTCTCCCTTGTATCAGAACTGGATGCGGGCATGGGCCGACTGTATGCGGCCGGATGGGAGCATGCCTCATACGGCTCCTAATCCATATACTGCAGGCGGAGGTCCGTTCTGGTGCGGTTTCTTGATAACAGCTTCTTGGCAAACTTATTTGAATTATGGAGATCCTCGTTTGTTTTCTTCCTATTATCCGTATATGAAGAAATGGTTAGAGTATGCAGAATCTTATATGAAAGATGGTTTACTGACCCCTTGGCCTGACACGGATTATCGCCAATGGTATTTGGGAGATTGGGCTACGCCGGTTGGTATCGACCAGACAAATCCTTTGTCAGTCGGTATTGTAAGCAATTGTTATCTGGCGGTTTGTTATCAGACAATGGCAAAAATAGCCGGACTCTTAGGCAATGATGAGGATAAACAGGCATATTCCGATAAAGCTGCAACGTTACAGAGTAAGATACAAACGACTTTCTTTGATGAAAACAAAAAGACATATGCTTCGGGTACTCAGATTGATTTGGTTTACCCGATGCTTGCCGGTGTTACTCCCGATGCGTATATTTCCGATGTTCAACAGACGTTGTTTACGGAAACAACGGAACGTTTTAAAGGGCATCTTGCGACCGGGTTGGTAGGAGTTCCCGTCATTACGGAATGGTGTGTAAAGAATCGTCAGGCGGATTTCATGTATAAAATGTTGAAACAGCGGGATTATCCCGGATATTTGTATATGCTGGACAATCATGGTACTACAACGTGGGAGCATTGGGACGGAAATAGAAGCCATATACATAACTGTTATAACGGTATAGGTGCGTGGTTTTATCAGGCTTTGGCCGGAATTCTTCCCGATGAATCACAACCGGGATATAAGCATGTGTTTATTGCTCCTCAGCCGGTAGACGGTATCTTTTGGGTGGAAGCATCGAAGGGTACTCCGTATGGAACGTTGAGTGTGCGTTGGGAGAAAAAGAAGGCTTTTGTAATGGACATCGTTGTTCCGATGGGATGTCGGGCTTCGGTGATACTGCCTGTTAAAGGGGAACGTGTCACTTGTAATGGAAAAGAGATAGACAATTCCCAGCCTTTGACAGTTACGGCCGGCGAATATCATATAGTTTGTAAGTAAGGAATTTATATAAAGTATCGTTCTTTTGTAAAAGGGGACGAGACGATTTTGAAAAAGAAAGGCAGGAACGGATGCGAACCTGCCTTTCTTTTTGTTTGAAAATTGTTTGTTATTCTGCTTTCATCAAAGTGAAGTCTTCGAAAAGACCGTAATCGGATAAAACATATTCGGAAGCCGGGATAACATTCCCCACGCCGTTCCAGTGCCAGGGACCCATGATTCCTTGATCTCGGCGGTGATGAGGTCCGAACAGGTTGTCCAGTGCTCCTACAACACGTACCTCTATTTTATTCATTCCTTGTTTCAATTTTTCTGAAATATTCAGATTATATGGCGGAAAAGCTATGATTCCGGCTTTCTCATCGTTGACATAAACTTCCGTAACCGTACTTTTCCATTGATGTAGTTGAACGGTATAATCTTTATCGGTGTCAGTTATTTCATACGTTTTTGTGTATGACATTTCCCAAGGATAAAACGGCATACCTTGTTTTTTCCAACTACCTGTATTCAGATTGGTTTGCGGCTTTTTTATAACCCATCCTGTAGGAGTTGGCTCCAGCGTAAAGTCTCCTGCAATGTATGCCGGTGCGATTTCAGCGAATATAGACATTGGTGAGACAGAAAGTTCTACATCGTTAATGCCTTCCTTCACATATTTTCCGATGTAATATACGCCGAAGCGACTGTCTAAAATATGTTCTTTCGGGTCTGCCACGACCATATTTCCGTTAATCTTTACAGTCCAAACGGACGGTTGTTCTGCTATCAGCTTCATTTGGTCGGCATTGAATTTCTCTCCGATGGTGAAGTGATAGGTAACTTGTATGTTTCCTGTGCTGAACGTGTCCCGTTCTATTATTTTTTTCTTGAATTGTACGGCTGAGTTCCACGGGTCGTTCATACCGAAATGTCTGTACAGTTTATTGCATGCTTCTACATTATATAGATTGTGTTCTGTCGTTCCATTTATTGTAAGATCGCAGAAATCCAGTGTCTGAATATTGTCTTTTACACGTTTGATTTCCGTCTTTCCGACAGCCTGTAGTTGTATCCCTTCTTTGAAAGGCTTGTATTGCGGGTAATTAGACGATTTGGATTTGCTGCAATATAAGATTAAACTGCCGGCGGGCATGAGATGAAACGATATGTTTACTTTATTCTTTTCTTTAGTGAATGGATATGTGTAAGTCTTTCCTTCTATGCCATCCAGTATTAATACGCTTTTTCCTTTGACTGTAAGTTCTCCTTTTGCTTCGTTTGTAAGCGATGAATTTGTCAGAAATATCAGTTCCCCATCATTGTATGTTCTCCTATGGTGATAGAGATTTTCTGCAGAGATGTTGCTGAATGAAATGATGTCATTGCGGAAAGAAGCCTCGATTGTTTCATTGTCGAGCGTATTACAGAGGAGGATTCTTGAGTCATTTTCTTTCCAAAATCGGGACAGTTCGGCATTCTCTTTTCCGTTTATTCGTGTGGGATGAGAGAAGGTTATTAATTCTCCGCCCGACTTTACGAATTGTTTCAGTAACGTGAAAGTCTCATCGTTGAGATTTTCTGTCATGGGAGGGATGACCACTTTGCCATAACTCCGTTTTCCCACGCAGAATTTTCCTTTTTTTATGTATCCGTTGTCTTTGATGATATTTTCAGAGCCGAGGTCATACTCAACCTGATTCTTCTCCAGTTCGGTGACAAATTGTTGGAAGTTTGTTCCGATAGTCATGACCTTTTCATTGCTTCTAACGTATGAGTAATACATCCAGATACTTGTTGTCGGTTCGAGGACAAGGATGTCATTCAACTGTTCTCCCTGACTTAAGAGCAGTGAAAGGCGGGCAAAATAGTCGTTCAATGTTTTGTAGCTGCTCCACCAAGGTGATAAAGAAGTGAATACGGGAGGATAATCATATTTACGTGCGCCGACTATTGTCATATGGGCAAGGTGTTGGTTCATGAAATTTACGCCTAATACATATTCCCAGTCGCCTAATCTTTTTAAATCCATGAATGTTTCATCCCATCCTCCGCCACCGTATGTTTCGCTTAGTGTCCGGGTGTATCCCATTTGATTGGCTGCACTTCTCAATTCCTTTACAGCTCTCACATTGCCGAATTGGGCTTGTGGATGATTTTCATTGTATTGGTTGAACAACATGTCGATGGCCGGCATCTGATGCCATGCATACATGGCCATGTTATCGCCGCCATGTCCCACATCAGGCCATCCGTGTTCCCAGTAATGTCCTGTCCATTTCATGTTCATTTTCTCGCAATAATCGTGATAAGGCTTTGCCCAACGGTCGATAAACATCTGCGTTAAGGTTTCTTCGTAATTATGGCGTACTTCTTGCCAGTTGCCGATTTCCTCCACCAATAGCGGAAGTTTCTCTTTTAAGTCATAACCCCATTGTTGGTAGAACATGCTGAATAAGTCGGGAGTCCATCGTATCCCTCCGGGTGTTGCGATGTTGGGTTCATCGGTAAATATCCCTTTGATTATTGTACCAAGTTCTTTTCCGAAGGTCTTTTCATACCCTTGCATGGTAATGTCAATGAATTTCTCCGTCACTCCGGGATACAGTAAATCGACGTATGAATAGCCGGCATTCCAATCGCTTTTCCCATAATATGTTTTATTGAATAAGTAATATTCACCCTCTTTGCCGCGATATTCGTTTATATTCGCCGTGATGTCCTTGAAAGTTTCTCCTGTTCTTTTCAGACAAAGAGCGTAGTCTTTTATATTTTCCGGCAGTATGTTTGTTTTGGTAAGATTAAGTCCTTGTCCCTGATTGTAGGATTCCGGCATCTGGTCTGGCACATGTCCTCCTGCAAAACCGCTCGGGTAAGAGTTCTCATCATAAATCCAAATGTCTAACCCCATCGCCTTTCCTTGTTCCACACTATATTTATAAAGTTCAAACCATTCGGGGGAAAGATATTCAGTGATGAGGCCGGGACGCGGATGAACAAAAGCTCCTCCAAAACCTTGTTCCTTTAATTCTTTCAACATCCGGTCAATATCTGCCCGAGTCACATCGGCATTCCACACCCAAAGCGGTGCACTTCTGAATGATTTGGGCGGATTTGCGAATAATTCATGTACTTTTTTGAAATCTTTTTCAGTTGTTTGTTCTGCTGCATGAATAGGTATCTGGTTACATAAAATTGCGATACCTCCAAGAAAGATGCCTTTCCTTATTGATAATAATGGATTCATGTTTTTATGGTTTTGATTTGTTTAGGGTGGAAAAATACTATTTTTCCCCGAAATTAGGGTCAATTTTCAAAAAATAAGTAACAATGAATGTTGCAATGCAACATAACATAATCCATAAAAAGAAGAGAGGATATCCCAACTTTTCCTGGATGAATCCGGCAATCATGCCGGGTAACATCATTCCGAGTGCCATAAAGCCGGTGCAGATGGCATAATGTGCCGTTTTATATGTGCCGTTAGAGAAATAAATCAGGTAAAGCATATAGGCAGTAAATCCAAATCCGTATCCGAATTGTTCGATGAAGGCACAGGAATTGATGAGGAACAGATTGTCTGTCTGACTGTAACTCAAGAATACATAAACGGCATCGGGCAGTGAAATTGCCCATACCATTGGCCATAGCCATTTTCGCAGACCGTGACGTGCCACAGCGATACCTCCTAAAATGCCGCCGATTGTCAGTCCGATTACTCCAAGTGTTCCTAACGTGAATCCGATTTCTTCGGTCGAAAGTCCAAGACCGCCTTTTTCAATCGGGTCGATGAAAAAAGGAATGTTCATTTTAGTCAGTTGTGCTTCTGGCAGTCTGTACAGCAGCATAAAGAGTAATGCGCTTAGAATGTTTTCTTTTTTGAAGAATGAATAAAAGGTTTGAAAGAACGCTTTGAGCAGATGTACCGGAGAAGTCATGGGCTTCGGCTGGTCATTTTGAGGGCGTGGAAGGATGGATGTATGGTAAAGCCAAAGTGCAATAAATAGGCCGGAAAGGATGAAAAATGTGATACTCCATGCAAAAGGGATGCTTCCGGTGAACTTTTCAAGCCGTCCGGCCAGCATGATTAACAGCCCTTGTCCTGTGATGGTCGCCAAGCGATAGAATGTATTACGTACGCCAATGTGAAAGGCCTGTTCGTGACTGGTAAGAGAAAGCATATAAAATCCGTCGGCAGCAATGTCATGTGTGGCAGAAGAGAATGCCAGCAAGAAAAAAAAAACATTGTGGTTTGCAGGAATGACTCGGTAGGTATCGTAAAGGCTATACCTGCGAATCCTGCACCAAGTAACATTTGCATGGCAAGAATCCAGTAGCGTTTGGTTTTGATTAAATCGACAAAAGGACTCCATAAAGGCTTAATTACCCATGGAAATCCGAGCCATGCCGTATAAAGGGCGCATTCGGCATTTGAAATGCCCATCCGTTTATACATGATGAGCGATAATGTGGTTATGGCCACATAAGGTAATCCTTCTGCGAAGTAAAGTGTGGGAATCCAACTCCATGCTGTATGTTTTTTCATGATATGCTGTATTAATAGTATTTTTTCAATGTCGCATTTTTATAATAATGGTGTAAGATTGTCCGGTAGTCGTAGCCTTTTTCTCCCATTACGGCTGCTCCTATCTGGCAAAGTCCCACACCATGTCCCCATCCTGCGCCTGTCAGAGTGAAAGAAGACGGGATTCCGGATTTCTCATTGTCTGTATCAATTACGAAAGCAGAACTGAGCAGATGCGATTCGGATATAGTTCTTCGTATTTCAAGTTCCTTTCCGATGGTCAGGGATTTGCGGGTCCCTACAATCTTAAGGCGGCATATTCTTCCCGAACGGCCGCGTTCTACCGGGATGAGTGCTTTTATTTGGCCGTAATCTGTTTGCGTTTTTTTGTATATAATGTTGCGAAGCTCTTCTTGTGTGTAATGTACTTTCCAGCGGTAGAAATCGTTTGTTTCAGAATCGTATCCGTTTAATATTTGCGAAAGAAGCCGACGGTCGTTTGTGTGGCAGAAGGAATCCGGCTCAGCGCGTATCCATCTTTCGGCATTCGTTTCGTCGGTTAAATCAGGGATGGCGCACTCGTCTGCAGTGTCTCTTATGGCTGTCAGATAGGGAACATTCCGGTCTTCCCAGCAAAAGCGGAATTCTTCGCTTACACCTCCGCAGCACTTTGAAAAGCGCGCATCACAAATTTTATCGTCATGCATGAGAACTTCTCCAAAAGTCATTTCTACAGCTTTGACTGCAGCCGGATTTGATATTCGGGTGATGCCTTGATATCTTTGGCAGTGATCATCGGCGCATACATCGAATAGCGTATGATTTTCTTTGTCATACCAGCGTATGTATTCGTCTTCATTTTCGCTTTTTTTATGCTTCTTTTCACCGGTAGACGAATTTCCCCGATTGTTTTCTATCTGAGACAGAGCCCAACTTCTGGATATAACGGCATGCGCTTTCAGAAATTCAAGAGAAGATGCAGCATTCATTTCCGATGAAATTACACTTTTCAGATATTCTTCTATCGGCAGGATGTTGATGGCCGTAATGGAATTTCCCGTTGGAACTAATTTTAGTTTCCCGGAAAATGCTTGTGTTTCCTGACGTTCCCAGTGAAAATCTATGCCGATTGTGACTTTGCACACTGAAAAGGTATTTGCCGGCTCGGCAGGGGCGAAGAGTAACTCTTCGAAGTCGTTATTGTTCCATTGGATTTTATTCCCTTTAACCGTCGTGTGTTGAACTCCTTTTGCGATTGAGCCGTTGACAAGAAACGGGCCGTTTAAAATAAAATGTACGGAAGTGTCGTTTAAAATGCCTATACTTAATTCCGGATTGTTCATCGTCTTTCTTTATAAATGTAGGGATGTTTCGTTGAAAATATCCCGAATATTTTGTATTGTTAGTTTATTAAAATCTTCTTCTCTCGGGGTTACGATGATGCCTCCCATGTCGAGAGCTCCCGGACTGATGAGCAGCTGTCTTGTACCCGTTTGCGAATAACACTCAGGTCGGTGCTTGGCTCTTGGGAAATAAGCAACGGTGAATCCCCTTTTTTCATCTGTCCAGGCAAATAAATTATAGCGGGGTTCCTTTTCGTCTTTATGCAAGGGGAGTTGTGAAAGATAGGCGTTTATTTGCTGTTCGTCCGTAGTATATGCTCCGTCGGTTACGAAAGCCCGAATAGGGCACAGATATGTTTTGATGTCATAACTTCGGCAAACGCTTCCGTCGGAAGAGATTGTCTCATCGATGAATGTCGCTGTTTCGATGAGTTTTTCCCATTGGTAAATGAAAGGAACAGAGTCTTTGGGTGCGGCTTGGAAGTGGAAATGGTCAGGAGCTGAGGCTCCGCAGTGTGCGCCATTGTAAAATATGACATATCCTATGCCGAAATGTTTATCAAGCCATGTCAGCAATTTTCCGGGAAGCTGGCGTCCTGTTTTATCAGCCAGTGTCTGAGGTTCGTGATTCTTACTTGAAATTGTAAGATGATTTTGCAGAATAGGGTAAGGGTTGATGCGCAACTCGAAAGTTTCATCAATCGGGATTGTAATGAACTTCTGAAGAGAGGGACGATTGTTCGTGCACAAAAAGCATGGGCGTGATGCTAAAGATTCTGCGTCTAACCGTGCGCATGTGGAGATAGATCGTGCCGGATTGTATTGGACTGTTATTTTGTTTCCGTCAATTACAAAGTCGCGTGTTCGGATGTTGTTCAGCGCATTATAGTTGTGACGCGCCAATTCCCATGTGGATAATTGGTCTTGTATGAATGAATTTCCGATATATGCGGTTTTGTTAATACTTTGTCTTTGCTTTATTTCTTGTGTTCTCAGGCTGTCTTTGTAGGCATTGTTTTTATTAAGTCTTTCAATATCTAATGCAGCATCTGAATTTCCTTCCCATCGTCGGCACAGATAGATTTCTTCATAAATCCGTTCAATGCCGTATTTACGTGAAAACGCAAGTCCCAAAGCATAATCTTCTCCGTAAGAAGTGTTGGGTATTCCTGTTTTGCGTAATATTGGTGTATAAAATGCGCGTGGCGCTCCAAGTCCGTTGATGCGGAGCGCGTTGTTATGCCCGTTAGCGGAAGTCCATTCCCGATGATCTATAATACCCGGAGGAAGAGTCTGCAAGGCAAAGTCGGTCATGCGATAAGAACCGATTACCATGCCGCAGCGTTTCTTGTAAAAAGTATCCACAATGGTTTGTAATGTTGCAGGGCTGCTATATAAATCATCGCTGTCCAGTTGTATGGCAAAACGGCCGCATGATGGATGATTTATTCCGATATCCCAGCATCCTCCTATGCCTAAATCATTTTGTGCGGGGGTGATGAGGATTACACGTCGGTCGTATGTCAATGATTCGACGAGTTCTTTTGTCCCGTCATCGGAGTGATTGTCAATGACAATTACATTAAAAGGAAAGGTTGTCTGCTGATTGAGGGCAGAAAGAACCGCTTCTTTTATGGTACGTGCACGGTTGCGTACGGGGATGATAACCGATGCTTCTACCGGAAAATTGTCATTTTCAAATGAGATGTTCTCTTTTACCGGAGGCAGATATGCGCCGATAGCTTTCAGATGTACGGTAAAAGCTGTTTCATATTCTATTTGGGCTTCTCTGTTTTGTGGGTTTACATAATCGAATTGTTTCTCGCCGGAATTGCGAATGTCGCTTTCGTATTCAGTGTATAAATATTCCCTTATGTGAGTAAGATCTGCATGTCTTGAAAGGTATAACCGTATGGCATAGAGAGCGGCATAGTAATAGTTCTCACGTGGCTGTAAATGGTTTATGGCGTCTTTCAGCAAGTCAGTCCGCAAGAGCAGCAGCGTTCCGAAGTCGAAATCGTCACGCACACTTCCGTACTGGTAATCGTTTACAGGATGATTTCGTCTTTCTCCTTTGATTATCTGAAAATGATCTGAATAAACCATGCCGCATTGTCCGGTGGAAAAATAGCTTGTCATACGTTCCAGGCACTTATATCCTAATTCAATCCTTTCAGTTTTCAGATAAAGCAACGTATAGGGAGTATGGCTGTGTTCGGCTATTTTTCTGAAAGTATTCAGGCTTGTCGGACTATCAATATGTAAATATTGGCATTCCTGTTGTGTTATCGGTTCAGATATGTTATTGTCTTTAAGAAGAAAGACATCTTTGACGTAAGGTTGGAAAAGGAATGTCTCTGCATTATTATGGCATTGCTCGTTGTTTCCTGCGAGGATAAAGCAAGTAATAGATTTGTTCATATTTAAAATAATTATAAGTACAAAGTTAGGGAATATATCTTTATTTTGACTAACTTTGTACATTAATTGTACGGATATAACGAAAAGAAATGAGTGAAACAAAGGCAGCTTTGCTGGGAAAGACGCTGGCGGAATTGCAAAAGATTGCTGAAGATTTCGGGATGCCCCGTTTTACGGCCGGGCAGATTGCCTCGTGGCTGTATGAAAGGAATGTCGGAACGATTGATGAAATGACAAATCTTTCGCTGAAAAACAGGAATTTACTGAAAGAAAAATATGTGGTCGGGGCTTCATCTCCTGTGCATGCAATGCATTCTGCGGACGGAACTATAAAATATTTATATTCGGCAGGTGAAGGAAAGTATGTGGAGGCTGTATATATTCCTGAGAACGACAGGGCAACTTTGTGTGTGTCTTCTCAGGTTGGTTGCAAGATGAATTGTAAATTCTGTATGACAGGGAAACAGGGTTTTTCGGGAAATCTTACAGCAACTCAGATATTGAATCAGATATATTCTTTGCCTGAACGCGAGAAACTGACGAACGTTGTGTTTATGGGCATGGGGGAACCTTTTGATAATTTAGATGAGGTTTTGAATGCCTTGACAGTACTTACAGCCGATTATGGCTATAAATGGAGTCCGAAACGAATCACTGTTTCTACCGTAGGATTACGTAAAGGACTTGAACGTTTCCTTACTTCATGCGACTGTCATCTGGCTGTTAGTCTGCATTCGCCTTCTCATTTGCAGAGAAAAGAATTAATGCCAGCAGAAAAGGCCTTCCCGATTGCAGAAATTGTCGAGATATTACACCGGTATGATTTCAGTAAACAGCGTCGTTTGTCGTTCGAATATATCATGTTTAAGGGCGTAAATGACGATATTTCTCATGCAAAAGAGCTCATAAAATTATTGGCCGGTTTGGAATGCCGTATAAACTTGATACGTTTTCATGCTATTCCCGGAGTTGATTTGACCGGAACAGGGGAGAAAGAGATGGTCGTTTTTCGTGATTATTTAACGCAGCATGGCCTTTTTACAACGATACGTGCTTCACGTGGAGAGGATATTTTTGCCGCATGTGGCATGTTATCTACAGCTAAGCAACAGCAGAAAGATATAAAGGAACTTTAAATGGTTAGAAATATAATGAGACGTTTGTTAAATTATTGGAGCTTGTTGATAACGATGACAGGCTTGGTTTCGTGCAGTGAAAACGGGAAAAGTATTATGACTCCGGCTTCAAGCGGTATACCTTATGAGGTTATGGTTGTAGCTGAAGATGATTGCTGGATGGGAGGAGACAGTGCTTTATTTAAAGTGCTCGACACGAATGTTCCGGCACTCCCGAGTCCCGAACGTTCATTCCGTATTTCTCGTATTCGTCCGGCTTATTATGATCGTCATATGCGCTTGTTCCGCAATATCATTATTGTAGATATTAATCCGAATTTATATACGCAGACTAAATTAAAGTATGCGAGAAATGTTTATTCGGCTCCTCAAATGATAATGACGATTCAGTCGCCCGATCAGAAAGCTTTTGATGAATATGTGTCAAAACACGGGGCGGTTATTGTCGATTTTTTTACACGTGCGGAGATGAATCGTGAAATAGAGCGTTTAAGGAAAAAGCATAACAGTGTAATATCTTCGAAAGTCGATTCTGTTTTTGGCTGTGATGTGTGGTTGCCTTTGGAGTTAGGCTCTTATAAAGTTAGAGAGAACTTTTTTTGGGCATCGACGCATTTGAACGATTTGAATTTTGTAATGTACAGCTATCCTTATAAGGATTCCGATACTTTTACGAAAGCTTATTTCTTAGCCAAGCGCGATTCTGTGTTGAAAGAAAATATTCCCGGAGCAAGAGAAGGGATGTATATGACGACAGCAGACTCGAGCTTTGTCAGTGTTCGTGATATTAGTGTACGAGGACGTTATGCATTTGAAGTGAAAGGTCTTTGGGAAATGAAGAATGATGCTATGGGAGGACCTTTCGTGTCGCACGCATGTGTAGACCGGGAAAATGGGAGAGTTGTCGTGGTAGAGGGTTTTGTTTATTATCCTCAAGGCCGTAAACGTGATAAGATCCGCTCGTTGAATGCATCACTTTATACATTGATTTTGCCGGATGAAAAAGATGTTGCAGAAATTCCTGTGGACGAATCAGTGACAAAAGAAGAAATTATTAAGAACAAATAAATAGAAAAAGAATTAATGGAAAGCAATAAAATAAGAGTAGGAATTACTCAAGGAGATATAAACGGGGTAGGATATGAAGTAATATTAAAGGCGTTTTCCGATCCTGCAATGTTGGATTTGTGTACACCGATTATTTATGGTTCTCCAAAAGTTGCGGCTTATCACCGGAAAGCAATGAATATCTCAACGAATTTTAGTATCATCAATTCGGCAGAAGAAGCGTTACCTGAACGGGTTAATATCGTGAATTGTTCTTCCGAAGAGCTGAAGGTTGAATTGTCCAAGCCGACAGTTGAAGCCGGAGCCGCTGCTCTTGTTGCATTAGAAGCCGCATTGTCGGATTATAAGAAGAAAATGTTTGATGTACTGGTTACGGCTCCGATAAATAAATATACCATTCAGTCTGAAGAATTTCATTTCTCAGGTCATACAGAATATATAGAAGAACGGGTAGGAGAGGGCAATAAGGCTTTGATGATTTTGCTGAGAGATGATTTCAGAGTTGCGCTGGTTACAGGACATATACCGGTGAGTGAAATATCGAAGACATTGGCAAAAGAATTAATCATGGAGAAAATAGCGATATTTTATCGCTCTCTTAAACAAGACTTCGGGATAGATAATCCGCGTATTGCCGTGCTTGCTTTGAATCCTCATGCAGGCGATGAGGGATTAATCGGGCAGGAAGAGCAAACAATGATTATTCCGGCTATAAAAGAAATGACGGAGCATGGCATACAATGCTTTGGTCCTTATTCGGCTGATGGATTTATGGGAGCCGGAACATATCAATATTTTGACGGAGTCCTGGCGATGTACCATGATCAGGGTCTGGTTCCGTTTAAAACATTGGCCATGAGTGATGGTGTGAATTTTACGGCGGGATTACCGATTGTTCGTACATCTCCTGCTCATGGGACGGCTTATGATATTGCCGGGAAAGGCGTGGCTTCGGAGGCTTCTTTCCGTCAGGCTATTTATGTAGCGATTGATGTTTACCGGAACCGGTGCATAGAGAAGGAAATAAGTGCTCATCCTTTACGTAAGCAATATTATGAGAAGCGCGATGACAGCGATAAATTGAAGTTGGATTCTGTGGACGATGAATAAAGGATTGGTGTAGTTACTTAAAAAGATTGAAACATAAGTATTATTTTTTGCAAGTGTTTTTATGCGGGTGATATATCATTTTGATAAAAGCACTTGTTCTTTTTGATGTGTTTTTATGTTTGATCTGTATGTTTGAGGACGAAAATAATAGAATACTTTTATAAAATGTGATAAAGAAAATATGGCAGGTAAAAAGATTTCTTTGGTGGATAGGCAATATATCTTTCCTTTTATACTTGTAACATCACTGTTTTTTTTGTGGGGATTTGCACATGCTATTCTGGACGTGCTGAATAAGCATTTTCAGGAATTGCTTGATATTTCAAAGATGCATTCGGCTTTTATTCAGGTAACGATGTATTTAGGATATTTTATCATGGCCATTCCTGCAGGTCTTTTTATCAATAGATACGGTTATCGTAAAGGAGTGGTATTCGGATTGCTGTTGTATGGGGTAGGAGCTTTGCTGTTTATACCGGGAGAGCGCGCCTCTTCGTTTAATGCTTTTCTGTTCGCTTTGTTTGTTATCGGGTGCGGATTGACCTTTTTAGAGACGGCGGCTAACCCGTATGTCACGGAACTTGGTGCAAAAGAAACGGCTGCGAGCCGGCTGAATTTCGCACAATCGTTTAACGGATTGGGATGTATTTGCGCGCCGATTCTGACCGGCTTACTGCTTTTCCATGATGATTCACAAAAAGCGGCGGGGAATATTGCGGTTCCTTATGCCATTATGGGAGTAATTGTGTTGATTGTTGCTCTTATATTTTCCCGGATTAGATTGCCGGAGATAGAACATGCGGTTGAAACAGACGAGGCCGGTAATAAAATCGGCCTGTGGTCTCATCGGTTATTTATATTTGGTCTGTTTGCATTGTTTGCATATGAGGTGGGAGAAATTTCGATAAACAGTTTTTTTATTAACTATGTTGTAGAGCAAGGCTGGATGAATGCCCGTAACGCTTCGCTTGTGTTATCTTTTGGGGGACTCGGACTGTTTATGACGGGACGTTTTGTCGGTAGCTGGATAATGCGTCGGGTTTGTGCAGAGAAGATGTTGTTTGTTTGTGCTTCCGGGACAATACTGACAACAACGCTTGTTTTATTGGATGTGGGAATTGTTTCTCTTTTGGCATTGTTGTGCGGATATGCATTTGAAGCAATTATGTTTCCTACAATCTTTGCTTTGGCATTGAAAGGATTGGGCAGCCACACGAAGCGTGCTTCTTCTTTTTTGATGATGTCGCCTGTGGGCGGAGTTGTAGGACCTTTACTGATGGGTTATGTTGCTGATTGCACTTCAATGGTTATATCGTTTATCGTGCCTGGTATAGCATATCTTGTTGTTTGGTTTTATGCCCGGAAAATGTTGTCTATATCATTGGGGGGACAGAAATCGTAAATGCGGATGTTTTGTGGAAAAAATGGGGACATTATAATGAAAAAGCCTCGATATCTTATTCGGAATATCGAGGCTTTTTTTATTTGTTTGGCGATAAAGTCTGACTGTTTATTCTGTCGTGATAGTGAGTTGTTTGCCCTGTGTCAATAAAGAATGCGGGATAAACCATCCGTCAATCTTCTTTCCGTCGTAAGATATGTTCGTTATTTTGCGCCCGTTGCCTTCTTTTGCGATTGTAAAGGAACTGCCGTCTCCTAAGGAGAATTTTATCTTATCGAATAAAGGAACCGTTACAATGTATTCCGGATCGGCAGGAGAATAAGTATATAATCCGATGGCATTGAATACATACCACGCAGACATTTCTCCTGCATCGTCCATACCCGAATATGCAAGCTTATCTTTTCCCATATCGTAGTAATGGTTCATGATACTGTCCAGCATGCATTGCGCCTTTTCTTGCTTGTCTATAAAATAATAGGTGTACGGCACGCTGTGATCCGGTTGGTTTCCGTGACAATAATTACCGATGAATCCTGTCATATTGTGTGCCTCGTATCCGCGCCAAGGCTCTGAAAAAAGAGAGTCAAGTTTTTGTTCTACCGCTTCTTTGCTCGGGTAAAGTGCAAGCATTCCTTCCGGGTCATGCGGAGCAAAGAAGAGAGATTGCCATGCATTTGCTTCGCGATACATGTATGCATAATACGGATAATACGGGTCAAAATCTTTTATCCAGCTTCCGTCGGCGATGCGTCCTCTCCAGAAACCGGTGCTCGGATCGAATAAATTTTTATAGTTTTGCGACCGTTTCATGAGCAAGTCATAATTGTTTGTATCGCCCAGTTCTTTTGCGAGTAAGGCTGTTGCATAATCATCATAGGCATATTCTACTGTTTTTGTTACGGCGGCCTTATATTCATCCCACGTCGGAACGTTTGTTGTATCTTTTTCTGCTATCCAACCTTGCTTGATATATTCATCCAGATACGGCCTTCCTCCTCTTCCCGGAACTGTGGCATTTTTCAGTAATAACTTATATGCCCGTTGCAAATCAAAGTTCTTGATACCGCGAAGATAGTTGCCTGCTACGAATGTCGATGCGTGATCTCCGTGAAAGAATGTGGGCATGTATCCGTTTCTTTTCTCGCCTTTATCAGTGATTGATTTAATTATATCTGCTGTAACATCAGGAGAAACCATACCTATTAATATGAGTTTATTCCGATAATCATCCCAGAAAGACGGGTCTGTATAGTAGCGGAAGTCTGCTTTTACGACGTTCCCTTTGGCGTCGGTATATTCTCCGTTTATGTCACTGCGCAGGGCCGGCCATAAAAACGAGCGGTAAAGGCAAGAATAAAATATGCCTTTTTCCCGTTCTGTTCCACCTTCAACCTGGATTTGTGACAGCAGTTTTTCCCATTCTTTGTCGGCTTCTTTTCTGACTTGTGCAAAACTTTTGTTTAGCATTTCTTGTTCAAGATTTTCTTTTGCATTGTCGATGCTGACAAAAGAAAAGCCGATTTTCACTTCCAAAGGCTTGCTGCCTTTACTGTCTTCGAAGTTGATGACGGAAACTTCCCGCTTGTCATCTTTTATTTGTTCGATGTCTTTTATCTTATAGTTCGTTACGGCATAAAAACGCATATTCCCTTCTGCATTTTGATTTCCGGAGAAAGTATAGTCATCAACCTTTTGTATTTTCCAGTCGCGTACGTGATTATTTGTACGGGTCAGGTCGGCTAAAAGTTTTTTATCGTCTTCCGGAAGGAAAGTGTATTTATGATATGCGCAACGTAACGTGGAGGTTAATTCAGCATTTACATTATATCTTTCCAGGAAGACCTGATAGTATCCCGGATGGGCGGATTCATTTTCATGACTATATCGGGAACAAAAGTCGTTTGGGGATACATCTCCGGTTACGGGAAGCAGCGGGATGTGCAGTAAGTTCCAGTGTCCTTTATTTGTATGAGTGAAACCATATATTACAGAGTCCTCATACTGATATCCGGCTCCGCTGCGGTATTGGGTTACCGGACTGAGTTGTACCATTGCATTCGGGACGGAAGAACCGGGAAAAACTTCTGCTCCCCAAGTGCGGGATTTGATGTGTCTTACATAACCTAAGTCTTCAGGTTCCCATAATGTGGCTGTTCCTAAAAAAGGATTGACGTAATCTGTAAGTCGCTTTTCGTGGTTGCAACTTGTCAGAAGGGCTAATGTTGCAAGCCCTATTATTAAATAGCTTTTCATGTGTATGTAATTAAAAAATATAACGAATAATATATGTTTAATTATTTAATGTAATAAAATTAGAAAAAGACTTGGGGGATGCAAAGAAAATTCTGCTTTTTTATGACACATTAAGCGATATGCCTTATTTAAAAAGGTATAGAGGAGTTTTAAAAAGCCGGTGTCGTTTTTATGGAAAGAACGGGGGCTTTGATTTAAATTATTTCGGCGTGTAAGTTACTTTGCCGTATTGTTTTTAAAGCTTGCTCTTCTGTTCCGGAGAAAGGGCCCGACTTTTCTATTTTCAATGTAGACAGCGCAGCGGCAAAACATCCGGCTTCATCATACGATGCCCCTTTGTCTCTCATGTATAAATATCCCATGACATAAGTATCTCCGCACCCGGTGGCGTCTACAATTTCTGCGGGGGGATAGGCAGGGATTCGGTAAAACTTATGTTCTGCATAGATAAGAGAGCCTAAGCTGCCGAGCGTGAGCAGTACCTCTTTTACTCCCCATCGGTTTAGTTGAATGGCAGCTTCCCGGAAGTCTTTTGAGCCGGTTAGCACTTCTGCTTCGTGTTCATTGACTTTTAGTATGTGAATATATTGCAATAATTCTTTTTTATCTTTCCAGTCGACCGGAAAGACCTTGTCTCCTTTAACCTCACGAAGAAAACCTTGTGCATCGACCGACAAGATACTTTTTTGTGAGAGATGCTTAATTACTTCAGGTGAGAAGTCATCGGCCAGCAGGCTGCCTAAATGAAAAAAACGGGCGTTTTCTTCTTTTATGTCTTTAAGTGTAAAAGGATCGGCTTTGGCCAATACCCGTTGCGTGCGGTTGTTTTGGTCGTTTCCATATGTGTTTTCAAAATAAACAGTCCGGCGGCTCGGAATAATCTTTACATCAATTCCGTTTTTCTGCATCTCTTCCGCATGAACATATTCGCTTGGAGCAAGAGCTGTAACGAGACGATAGTTTCGGGAATTATTTAAGTGATTAATGCCGTACGAGAAATAATAAGCAGTTCCTCCCGGCATGTAAGACGTTTGCTTGGGAGTGATAATCTTGTCTAACGTGATATGTCCGATACAACAAATGTTGTTCATAATAAAATGCTTCTAAAAAATTTCCGCAAAGATAGGGATTTTTTTCAGGAAACCGGATAACGTCGTTTTAAAAAGCGTCCGTCGTTTCTTTCGGAGATGGAACCGAATTGAAAGAAGGTTGCGAATAGGCGGGCTAAAATAGCTATATGATAAAGGTCTACAGATGGCACATTTTTACAAATCGGGCTTTCAGCTTTGTGTATTTATGGAGTATTTGTCTGAAAAAGAAGATAAAAAAGTAATTGAGATTCTTTTTTACGTGAATAAAATTATATCTTTGCCAAGATTTTAAACTTTGTACTTTTTTAGAGAATAACTAAAATACTTTAAGAAAAGATATTTAAAGATGGAAAAAAAGAATGTGCAACCGGCAACCGGTAAACTAGGAGTGTTGTGTGTTGGATTGGGAGCAGTAGCTACCACGTTTATGACAGGTGTGTTGATGGTTCGTAAAGGGCTGGCAAAGCCTGTGGGTTCAATGACCCAGTATGACAAGATTCGTGTAGGGCGTGGCGCCGAGAAAAAATATCTCCATTATAACGAGATTGTTCCTCTTGCTCAATTGAAGGATATCGTGTTCGGCGCATGGGATGTATATCCTGCCAATGCTTATGAGTCAGCGATGAATTGTGAGGTGTTGAAGGAGAAGGATATTCTTCCGGTTAAAGATGAACTGGAGAAAATAGTTCCGATGAAAGCTGCTTTTGATCACGAGTATGCCAAACGTTTAGATGGAAGCAATGTGAAGACTTGTTCAACACGTTGGGATATGGTTGAACAGTTGCGTGCTGATATTCGTAACTTTAAAGAGGTTAACGGTTGCGAACGTGTTGTAGTATTGTGGGCTGCGTCTACAGAAATTTATGTCCCTGTTTGCGAAGAAGTGCATGGAAGTTTAGCTGCATTGGAAAAGGCAATGAAAGAAAACGACTGTGTGCATATTGCTCCATCAATGTGTTATGCTTATGCGGCATTGGCGGAAGGTGCTCCGTTTATTATGGGCGCTCCGAATACAACAGTGGATATTCCTGCGATGTGGGAGATGGCGGAAAAGACAAAACTTCCTATTGCAGGGAAAGATTTCAAGACAGGTCAGACATTGGTTAAATCGGGTTTTGCTCCGATTATAGGAACCCGTTGCTTAGGTTTGTCCGGATGGTTCTCTACGAATATCTTGGGAAACCGTGACGGACTTGTGCTTGATGAGCCGGCAAACTTCCATACAAAGGAAGTAAGCAAGCTGTCAACTCTTGAATCAATTCTTGTTCCTGAGGATCAGCCGGACTTATATACTGATTATTATCACAAGGTGCGTATTAATTATTATCCGCCCCGTAATGACAATAAGGAAGGATGGGATAACATAGACATCTTCGGCTGGATGGGATATCCTATGCAGATAAAGATTAATTTCTTGTGCCGTGATTCTATTTTGGCCGCACCTTTGTGTCTGGACTTGGTACTGCTTAGCGATTTGGCTGCCCGTGCAGGACGTTATGGAATTCAGCGTTTCTTAAGTTTCTTCCTGAAAAGTCCGATGCATGATTACACGAAAGATGAGGTTCCTGTAAATCATTTATTCCAACAATATGTAATGTTGAAAAATGCGCTTCGTGAAATGGGTGGTTATGAGCCCGATGAAGAAATAGATTAATAAGAGTCTTATAATAATTTTAAAAGCCCTTTCGAGTAAAATATAAATGCCCGGAAGGGCTTTTTGCGTGAAATCAGGGAAAGAATTGCATGAAAGTTGCAGGTAGGGTTCGGCGGGATGCCGTATCAGCAGCAATACCTTTCTTTGCAATCGTTTTGAGACATTTCAAATTCTACGGTGCAGTGTTTTACATTGAGGCTGTGAAACAGTTCTTTTACTGCCTGTTTTGTGTCTTCCATTTGTGCAATTTCTTTTAATACAATATGTATAGTGGCTGCATTCTCTGTGGTGCTTACTGCCCACACGTGCAGGTGATGCCAACTTTCAATGTTTGTTATGGCAGAAAGGCGGTTTTGAATTTGTGAAAGGTCAACCGTTGACGGAACGGCGTCAAGAGATAAGTATAAGCTTTCTTTTAATAATTTCCATGTCGATATGAGAATGATTATGGCAATAATCAGGCTTATGATAGGGTCGATAATGAAGAAACCTGTAGTGGAGATAATGATTCCGGCAACAACGACGCCGATAGAGACCAACGTATCCATTGCCATGTGGAGAAAGGCGCCCCGTATATTTAAGTCATTTTTCTGATGTCTCATGAGAAGCCATGCTGTAAGACCATTTACGATAATACCGATGCCGGCTGTCAGCGAGATAGCATTTCCCGAAATGTGTATCGGATTCTTTAGCTTATAAAGGCTTTCTATTATGATGGCTCCTATGGCGGTGAACAGAATAATTGCGTTGGTTAATGACACCAGAATAGTGCTTTTTTTGTATCCATAGGTGAACCGTTGATTGGCATGCCGTTTTGCTATCCGGAAAGCGAAAAGAGAAAGGAGAAGGCCGAACGTGTCACTTAGATTGTGTCCCGCGTCGGATAGAAGGCTAAGGGAGTTGTGATATATCCCGACAATACCCTCAGTTATGACAAAAAGCATGTTTATGGTGATGCAGATAATGAGAACTGTGTTGAGAGATGTCACATTGTGCGGATGAATATGTGTGTGATGTGTATGCGGCATATGCAAATGTTTTTGATAAAAGAAAGTCAACTTTGATGAAAAACAACGGGTTGTTTGCCTGCAAAGATACTTATCTTTAAAAGAATTATGGGGAAGTTCTTGTTCTTCTGTGGAGATTTGCAACCGAGTTGCATACGATATTTCAGCTAATATTAAAAGATGTGAAAAAACAATGTGCGGGTGTATGACTTAAAGTTATTTGTATTTACTTTGAATGCGTGTAAAAATAAAATGAAAAGATTATGAACGAATTAATTGAAAAAATCAAAGAATTAAGCGCAGCTTTGTTGACCGATGCAGAATTGCAGGCAGTAAAAGGAAATAAAGCAGCTGGAACTCGTGCTCGTAAAGCTTCGTTGGACTTGGAAAAAGTATTGAAAGAGTTCAGAAAAAAATCATTGGAAGAATCAAAAAAATAACATTTCTTCAATGTTCGAATTGAAGAGGTCATGTCATTTCTTCTTGGTTGAAATGATATGACCTCTTCTTTTTTTACATAACTTTGTAAATTTGTAGAAGGATATATTGGTTTGAAGATATATGAGAACGGCTTGTCTGATACGATTCGTTTCGATTTTATGGATCGGATTATGGGTTATTTCCTCTTGTGATAGAGGAATGACCCAGAAAGAGTTGCATGAGCGTATAGATTCGCTTAACCGTTTCTCGTATGAAATGCGTTATAAGGATTTGGATTTGGCTGCACATGCGGCCGAGTCTGCCTGTAAATTGTCGGAATCTTATTCCGTTCTGCGTGCTGAAGCTTTGAATAATAAGGCCTTTTGTGCCTTTATGTATATGGACTTTGAGGCCGCTTCACGTTTATTCCGACAAGCATCTTCGGGTGGAGATAATTTAATTGAATGTCTGATATCCGACGTGGGGATGATGAAAATATGTCAGCGCACTTCGATGAATAAGGAGTTTTATGATTTTCGGAATAGCGCGTTGCGCAGAATGAAACGCATAGAGGAAGAATCTAAATCCATAATCGATGAGCATGATAAGCGGAGACTTAATTATGCTTTATCTGAATTTTATATTGCATCGGGCATTTATCATTACTATTTGCAGCAGGATAAAGAATCGATGCAGGCTATCAATTCGATAACGGAGTCCATGTTGTCTGATGATACGGCGCAACGTTTGTACTATGAATATATGCGCGGTTCCGGCGGAATGTATGAGGCTGCTACTCCGGAACTGGTGGTGGAGGGAGAATTTGGTTACCTTGTCGATTGTTACTTGAAGGCGCGTTCGGGAGGATATATCTATTTTGAGGCAAATGCTTTACAGGCAATGGCAGAGTTACTGAACTTTAAAAGTAACCGCAGGCTATTGGAAAAAGAGCGGAAAGGATTGCTTCGTCTGGTAAATGAACAGGAACTTCCGACTGATAGTTTGCCGCTTTTTTATGCAAACGAGGCATTAAGATTGTTTAAACAATACGGCGACTGGTATCAGATTTCAGGAACTTACCGTACAATTGCTACTTATTATAATTACGAAGGACAGCCGGAAAAAGCTTTGCCGAACCTGAAAAAGGCACTGGATTACGTAAATCTTCATCACGAACGTCGTTATCATTGTAGTGATACAACGGACCGTTTGCGTACCTTCTTACCGATGGAAGAAAAGTCTGTGGAATTGAAGTGGATAACGGAAGAGAATATTCTGACAGTACCCGAGTGGATTGCTCGTTTGCGTGAGCAGTTAAGTCGGACGTATGCGGCAATGGAATGTAAGCCCCAGTCGGATTATAACCGGAATATTTATTTGGATTTGCTTGACTATACCCGTCAGGATAAGGAAATAGAAAGCCGTTATGTTGCATTAGAGAAAGAGACGAATCAATTGAATATTCTGTTTTCTTTAGTTATCATCGGCTTTGGAATGTCTGTGGTGATTTTCATTATTTTCAATAAACAATGGCAGAAACGGAATAGAAGATATCTTTCAAGGTTGAAACACATGCTGGATTTATGCCAGAAGATTACGGCTGCGGTTCCTTCTTACGCTCAAAGTGTGGATGAGGTTGCCAATGTTGTATTACAAATGATAAGAGATGATTTCGAGCAGTTGTTCCCGGTTATTGATATGAAAATTTCTTTTGCAGAGAATGAAAGAGAGGAGGATTTGGAAAACTTTATGCCTTTCAAGTTGTTTTCTCCGGGTAAGAGTATTCCTGTGGCTACCTTGCTTTTGGCATTATCCCGGCCGCTTAGGAAAGATGAAAAAGAGATTCTTCAGCTTATATTACCCTATCTTGCATGGACAATCGCCAATGGATTGAATCTTGTATTGCTTGACGATGAACGGAAGAAACTGGAAAAAGAACAATATGTTCACGAGCAGCATTTAGGTGAATATAAACGTCAGAATGTGGTTAAAAAAGCATGTTTGTCAATTGTTTCCGGTATTTTGCCTTATATAGACCGTGTGGTGAACGAAGTGACCAAATTAAAGTCTGCAGAATATGCGAAGCATCGGGACATAAGAAAAGCGAAATTGCTTTATATCTCTGAATTGATAGAGAAGATAAACGAATATAATGACATTCTTGCCATGTGGATTAAAATGAGGCAAGGGGCATTAAATTTGAATATAGAAACGTTTCAATTGGAAGATCTGTTTGCTGTAATACGAAGAGGGAAGCGTTCGTTTGAACTGAAGCGTCAGGAACTTGTAGTTGTTCCGACTGCATTAAGCGTTAAGGCCGACAAGCCGCTTACGTTGTTTATGATTAATACGTTGACGGATAATGCCCGTAAATATACGCAGGAGGGAGGCAGGATAGAAGTGAAAGCTGTTGAGACAGGAACATATGTGGAAGTCTCCGTGTCGGATAACGGTCCGGGCCTTTCGGAAGAAGACGTGCGGCGTATCTTATATGAGAAAGTATATGATTCAGGAGATATCGGACTTGATACAGCTGTAGATGTGCAGGCTTTGAAAAAACAAAAAGGGCATGGCTTCGGTCTGATGAATTGCAGAGGAATAATAGAGAAATATCGGAAGACGAATGCCTTGTTTGATGTTTGTACTTTTGCCGTAGAAAGTACTCCCGGAAAAGGAAGCCGCTTTTATTTTCGCCTGCCCAAAGGCATAAAGAAGGTGTTGTCTGTGCTGATTCTTCCGCTTCTTTTTGGGGGAATAACGGGTTGTTCTGTAGAAAATGCCCCGTTGAACCCGGACGGAAATGCGGAAGTTTTAGGTGTAGACAGCTTGTTACTCAGAGCAAACGATTATGCCAATTGTGTGTACGAATGTAATGTTGACGGATATTATGCCGAAGCATTACAGTATGCCGATAGTGCATTTTATTACATGAACCGTTATTATGTAGAGAAATCCAACGGGAAAGGCACTCCATTGTTGAAATTGTTTGATGAAGATACTGTGGCGGAAGAAATCTGGTTTGGGCAGGGTTTCGATACTGATTACTATATATTGCTCGATGTGCGTAATGAAGTGGCAGTAGCAGCCCTTGCATTAAAGGATTTCCAATTGTATTATTATAATAACAATGCTTATATGTCTTTGTATAAACAGCTTAGCAAAGACCGCACTTTAGAGGAATATTGTGTGCAGATGCGGCAATCGGCCGGAAATAAGATTGTTGCTTTAGTATTGTTTTTATTGCTGATTATTGTTTGTCTGATAGGATATTATTGGTTATATTTGAGACATCGTTTGCATTACCGCTATAATATAGAGCAGACATTTTCTATTAATGAGGCTATTCTGTCGGTATCTCTTCCGACAGATAATTCATCAGACGAAATGTTTTTTTGTAATCTCTTGTCAGATCGTCTTTATGAGTCAATGAAAGACTTGTTGCCTCTTTCCGATATTGTATTGGCGATATATGATGAAGAAAGGAATGTATTGCATTATACATACCGTACGTCTGATTCCGATAACAGCGAATTGCATGATAGAATACAGAGAGCTTTTGAAAAAAAGATGCCTGATTGGCATGATAAAAACGACTGGAGCTTTTTGCCTTTGTGTATGGAAACTGGAGGGAGAAAGCATTGTGCCGGTGTATTGGCATTGAGAATAATGTATGAAGATGTGCGTGAGGAAGAGAAAATTCTGGTGGAATTGATTGCTGGAAATTTGGCCGTGATGCTTTATAATACGTATGTTCGGGTAAAAAGAAAGGATCATGATATAGAATTGGCGCAGGATGAGGCTCGAAGAATACGCCATGAAGAGAATTTCTTGCACGTACAAAATCTGGTGTTGGATAATTGTTTGTCAACAATAAAGCACGAGACGGTTTATTATCCGAACCGGATTAAAACGATAATAGAGCGGATGAATTCATCGGAAGGAAGAGATGAAGTAGAGATGGACAAACAGTTGCAGATGATAGATGAACTGGTGATTTATTACCGAGACATCTTTGCCTTGCTTGCTCAGTGCGCGGCTCGTCAGTCGGAAGAGGTTACGTTTCATCGCACAGATGTGGAAGTCTCCCGGCTTGCGGAGCATGCGCAGAAATATATGCGGCGTATTATGCGTAAGTCTGCGGCCAAAATCATATTGGAAGTTGCCGGTGAAACGGATTTAAGTGTGAGGGGAGATGAAATACTGCTATGTTTCCTTATTGAAAAGTTACTCGATGAAGCAGTGAAATATCAGGATGACGGGACTCTTCGATTGGTAGTTTGCAGTCAGGATACTTTTGTGCGTTTCAATTTTATCGATATGCGTCGGAGTTATTTTGCAACGGAGTTGAATGAGTTGTTTTATCCTGACAGGAAAAGAATGCAGTTGGATGATGCGAATAATCTGACGGGTACGGAATATCTTGTCTGTAAGCAGATAATTCGTGAGCACGATGAATACTGTGGATGGCGGGGGTGTAGGATAAATGCAGAACCGTTTGAAGATAAAGGATTTGTGGTATGGTTTACAATACCACGGAATGTGAAAGATAGGACGTAAGAAATAGATTCAGATATGGAAAAATTTAAGGTAATTATCGTAGAAGATGTAAAGCTGGAATTGAAGGGAACGGAAGAAATCTTCCGGCATGAAATACCGGATGCCGAGATTATAGGCACGGCCATGACCGAGATGGAATTTTGGGATTTGCTGAAGAAGCAGATTCCGGACCTAGTCTTGTTGGATTTAGGTTTGGGAGGTTCTACCACAATCGGAGTGGATATTTGTGCCCGATTGCATAAGGAATATCCGGATTTGAAAGTATTGATTTTCACAGGAGAAGTATTGAACGAGAAATTATGGGTCGATGTGTTGAATGCAGGGGCTGATGGAATCATTTTAAAAACGGGAGAATTGCTCACACCCATTGATGTGCAAGCTGTAATGGGCGGGAAGAAATTTGTGTTTAATTATCCGATAATGGAAAAGATTCTGGAGCGGTTTAAACAGTCGGTTGCAGTAGAACAGCGCAGACAAGAAGCCATTATCAGCTATGATATCGACGAGTACGATGAAAGATTATTGCGTCATTTGGCGTTAGGATATACAAAAGAAATGATAACTAATTTGAAAGCGATGCCGTTTGGCGTGAAATCTTTGGAGAAACGTCAGAATGATCTGATAAATCGCTTGTTTCGTCCGAATGAAAGAACGGGGGTAAACGCTTGCCGGCTGGTTACGCGCGCATTTGAATTACGTATTCTTGATATAGATAATTTGGAACCTGATGAAGAATAAGACCTTTATCCATCCGGCAATCGTATTTTTCCTTTTGACCTTATTGGTGGTGTTTCTCTCATGGGTAGGGAATGTTTATGCATGGGAGAATGTGCAAAGTCTGTTTGGAGCGGAGGGATTGCGTTGGCTTTTCCGTAATGTAAAAACAAATCTGTTGTGTGCGCCGATTCTGGATGATGTGTTGATCCTCCTTCCGGCTTTCGGGCTTTTTTTACACACCGGGTTAGGACATATCATTAAGCGCCGGTTTGTTTCGAAATATAATTTCTCCCGTAAGGAGAAACGGGCTTGTGTTGCGGTTGCTGTTGCTTTTTCTTTATATACAATAACAATATGCTTGTTGGCATGGGGGCCGGTGGTGCGCAGTGTTACGGGAAGTCTTTATCATTCTCCTTTCAGCGACGGATTCAGTTTTATTGTTTCTTTAGGCATTAGCCTTGTAGCTGTTGTTTACGGTTATGCAAACGATGTTTACAGAACGATTTACGATGTGATAACAGGGATGGCTTATGGCTTTAAATATTTTTCCGGCTATCTGGTGGTATTGCTGTTTGTTGTGCAGTTTTTTAATGTATTGTCTTATACAGGTTTGGCTTCGTTATGGATTAAGTCTGCTGATGTTTTTAATGCTTTGTATGTTTTTTGTTGTTTGCTTCCTTTGTTTTTTAGAAGCACATATTGCAAATAATAGAATTATTTAGAGGAAAAGATATACTTTCTGATTTTAATTTTTACCTTTGCCAAACGAATACTTTAAATAAAACAAAATGAAAAAGATTTTTTTTATGGCGATGGCCTGCCTAATGGCATTTGTTTCTTGTCAGGAACAAAACAGGTATACGATTAAGGGAACGGCAGAAGGCCTTGCAGATGGCGATACGATTTATTTGCAAGATTGGGTCGACAATCACTTTATAAAGGTTGATTCTACTGTGTTGAAAGGCGGTTCGTTTGAATTTACAGGAACTCCCGACTCGACTACTCTTGTTCGTTATGTTGCTCATGTGAAGGATAATGTACGGATGTTGGCTTTGGTATTTATGGAAAAAGGAACCATTAATGTAGAACTTAAACAACAAGGCAGTAAGGTTTCCGGAACATTGTGCAACGATGAATACCAGTTGTTGACTGAAAGACTTGATTCTGTAAAGCAGGTTATGCGGGAGGTGGCCGAAAAGATGTCCCCCGATAAGAAGTTGACCGAGCAGCAACGCAGCGAGGTGGAGGCTGAATTTGAACAGAAAGGAAAGGATGTTGTCGGCATGCTTCTGGCAACAACAGAAAAAAACATCGGGAATGCAATGGGAGCACAGTCGCTGCTTACTTTTGGAATGTCGTTTACTCCTGAACAAGTATTACCGCTGATAGAGAAAATGCCGGCAGCTTATCTGTCTAATGAAGAAATTGTAGCGATGAAAGAATATTTCCAGACATTGGAAAAAACGTGGGAAGGTAAGAAATATGTCGATTTTACCTTGTCTACTCCTGATGGAAAAGATGTGAAGTTGTCCGATTATGTTTCAAAGAACAAGTACACATTGATTGACTTCTGGGCAAGTTGGTGTGGACCTTGCCGTGCAGAAATGCCATCGGTTGTTGAGTTGTACAAGCAATATAAATCCAAAGGATTGGGAATTGTCGGAGTTTCTTTGGATAATAATCTCGACAGCTGGAAAAAAGGAATTGCAGATCTTGGCATCACTTGGCCGCAAATGTCCGACTTGAAAGGCTGGCAAAACGAAGCGGCACAATTGTATGGAATTCGCAGTATTCCGCATACTATTCTGATTTCTCAAGACGGAACTATTGTAAAACGTGACCTTCGGGGAAATAAACTTCTTCGTGAAATTGCAAATTTATTGAATTGATTGTGTAAGATTGTCCCGTTCTTTTCATGAAAAGAATAGCGAAAATTATTTTTAAGTAATGCTGTTTTAAGTATATGGGAAAAAGATTTTTATGTAAAAAAAGGCAAGGATAAAATTTTACATATCGTTTTTTTGTGAAGATGACGCAAATATTTCTTTGATAAAATTGGAGAAATATTTGCGTTTCTTTTAAAGAATATTTTATATCTTCGTGTCCCGTAAATCAATACTGGGAAAACATTAATAGAAACTCTTATAGGGATTATGTTAAGTTTCTCTGAAAGTAAGGTTTATTTTTCCTGATTTTTGAACTTAATATTTTCTGAAAATAGAATGTTTCTTTTCCTTTTTACCTTAAATCTAAGTATGAAGAAATAATACTGTTCTCAGAAATTAAAAAAGAACAGTATGTTGCAATTTAAAAAATTATCGGACGAAGAATTGATTATTGCGTATGTATCTCAACAATCAAAAGTTGCTTTTAATATTTTATTGACGCGTTATGCCACAATTATCAAAGGGATGATAGCAAACAAGGTGTTTGACCCCGATGAGCAAGATGACCTTTTTCAGGAAATATCGGTTCGGCTATACGCCAATTTAAAAGGGAATTACCGGGAAGAAGGGCATTTCCATCCTTGGTTGTGCCGTTTGGTCTCGAATCATTTGACCAGTTATTTTCGGAAAAGACAAAAGGAACCGAATCAGGTGATTGTTAATTTTGAGTGGATGAAAGTGGCCGGAGGCAGTAATGGTGCTTGTCTGGAGAATGAACGTGTGTTGTCTGTATTGGAAAATATATTGAAGACAATGAATGAGGACATGCAGGAAGTTTTTCATATGAAGTTTTATGACGGATTAACTTACCGGCAAATAGCCGAAAGGAAAAACATCCCGTTAAGTACTTTGAATAAGCGTTTTGCAAGAGCATTGCAATATCTTAAGAGAGAGATGCTGGCGAAAGGAATTACTTCTGCCTCATATCATTATTGAAAATAAGTTGTGGGTAAGTTGATGATGCCCGTTTTTTACTTTTTTTAATAGTGAAATCTTGACATTCTTTACTTTTTATGCGATATTTATTGTACATTTGTTGGATATTTGTAAACTGAATATTACAAAAATGGTAACTAAGATCAGACATCTAGGTATTGTGGAAAACATTAAAAACTCATGTCTTACGGTACGAATCGTGCAGACTTCTGCTTGTGATGCTTGTAGCGTAAAAGCAAATTGTCACGTTTCTAATGTAAAAGAAAAATTGGTCGATGTACAGAATCTTCGGAACATTCCTTGTAGGATAGGAGAGCGTGTCTTTATAACGGGCAGCACCTCTATGGGAATGAAAGCTGTTGCATGGGCTTTTGTGATACCGTTTATGGTGTTATGTAGTTCACTGTTTTTGACTATGTATATGACAAAAGGTAATGAGGTCTTGTCGGCAATCGTTTCATTAATGTCGTTGATGCTTTATTATTTTATTGTATATTTGATGAGAAAGCGGTTGAGTAGTGTATTTATCTTTACTTTAGACTCTGTAGAGAAACAATTAATGAACTAACTTAATATTTATGGATTTAGTTTTGATAGCAGTAATTATACTTGGATTAATCGGCTTGGTTTCTGCGATAATCCTGTTTATGGCATCAAAAAAGTTTGCAGTTTATGAAGACCCCCGCATCGCTCGTGTGGCAGAAGTCCTGCCTCAGGCAAATTGTGGAGGCTGTGGTTTTCCGGGATGTTCAGGTTTTGCATCAGCATGTGTAAAAGCATCTTCATTAGAAGGCAAGTTCTGCCCGGTAGGAGGACAGCCTGTAATGGATAGAATAGCCGGTATTTTAGGATTGGAGTCAGTGGCTTCAGAACCAAAGGTTGCTGTCGTTCGTTGTAACGGAACCTGTGAGAATCGTCCTCGTATTACAGAATACAACGGAGTCGTTTCGTGTACTGTGGCAAATCTTACTTATGGTGGAGAAACCGGTTGCTCATTTGGTTGTTTGGGATGCGGCGATTGTGTTTCGGTTTGTCCGTTTGATGCAATTCATATGAATGCGGAAACCGGTCTGCCTGAGGTGGATGAAAATAAATGTACTGCGTGTGGGGCGTGTGAGAAAGCCTGTCCGCGACATATAATTGAATTACGTCCTCGAGGAAAGAACAATCGTCGTGTTTATGTACAGTGTGTAAACAAAGATAAAGGTGCCGTTGCACGGAAAGCATGTCTGGCGGCTTGTATCGGATGCGGCAAATGTGTAAAAGTATGTCCTTTCGGTGCAATTGAGATAGAAAGCAATTTGGCTTATATAGATCCGGCGAAATGTAAATCATGCCGTAAGTGTGAATTGGAATGCCCTCAAGGGACTATCGTGGCAAAGAACTTTCCTCCTCGTAAGGTAAAACCGGGAAGTGAAGTCATCTCTTCTGATGTTTTGGCAAATGAAAGTTGAATAATCTTTTAAATTAACTGTTTAATACAATTATCATAGTGAAGACATTTCGAATAGGCGGAGTGCATCCTGCAGAAAATAAGTTATCTTCAGGGAAAGCAATTGAGACACTGTTAGTACCGGAACGTGCCGTATTTCCTTTGTCACAGCATATCGGAGCACCGGCAATTCCCGTTGTTGAAAAAGGAGACCGGGTGAAAGCAGGAACGAAAATAGCGGAAGCCGGCGGGTTTGTTTCGGCAGCAATACATTCTTCTGTGTCTGGGATTGTGAGTAAAATCGATAAAATCATAGATGCAAGCGGTTATAGCAAACCGGCTATCTTTGTTGATGTGGAAGGTGATGAGTGGGAAGATTCAATAGACCGTTCGGCATCTTTGATAAGAGAATGCAACCTCTCTTCAGAGGAAATTGTAAAACGGATAAAAGACGCCGGGATAGTGGGAATGGGAGGGGCATGTTTTCCTACACATGTCAAGTTGTCTCCTCCACCCGGTTGCAAGGCTGAATGCATAATTATCAATGCTGTAGAATGTGAGCCCTATCTTACTTCCGATCATCGTTTGATGCTTGAGAAAACAGAAGAGATATTGGTAGGTGTAACTCTGTTAATGAAGGCGGTAAATGTGGAGAAAGCCTATATCGGTATTGAAAACAATAAAAAGGATGCAATTCGGCTTATGAAAGAAAAAGCCGTATCTTATTCGGGCATAACGATTGTTCCTTTAAAAGTAAAGTATCCGCAAGGTGGGGAAAAGCAATTAATTGATGCGGTAATTGGTCGTCAGGTTCCGGCTCCTCCAGCCATTCCTATTAATGTAGGTGCGATAGTTCAGAACGTAGGAACCGCCTTTGCTGTATATGAGGCTGTGCAGAAAAATAAACCTTTATTTGAACGGATTGTAACCGTAACAGGGAAATCTGTGGCGAATCCGTCGAACTTTCTGGTGCGTATGGGTACACCGATGAGGCAACTTATCGATGCTGTCGGTGGATTGCCGGAAGATTCCGGTAAAATAATAGGAGGAGGTCCGATGATGGGTAAGGCTTTGGTAAATCTTGATGTCCCGGTATGCAAAGGTTCTTCCGGACTTTTAGTGATGACGGAGGAGGAAGCTCGCCGCTCGGATCCGCAGCCGTGTATTCGTTGTGCGAAATGTGTGACAGCATGTCCGATGGGGTTGGAACCATTTTTATTGGCGACATGTTCGGCAAACGGCGATTGGGAGCGGGTAGAACATGAGATGATTATGTCGTGTATTGAGTGTGGATCTTGTCAATTTACGTGTCCTTCTCATCGCCCGATACTTGATTATATACGTTTGGGTAAAGGAAAAGTGGGCGGTATTATCCGTGCACGTAATGCAAAGAAATAATAGAATCTTTTTAGTATGGCAGATAAATTAATTATATCGTTGTCTCCTCATGTACATAGTGGCGATAGTGTGCAGAAAAATATGTACGGAGTGATAATTGCTTTGATACCGGCTTTGCTTGTATCGTTTTATATGTTTGGTTTAGGGGCTGTAATTGTTTCGCTTACTTCGGTGGTGTCTTGTCTCTTTTTTGAATGGGCGATTACGAAGTTTATTCTAAAAAGAAACAGAACGACTATAGCGGATGGTTCGGCTGCTTTGACGGGACTTTTGTTGGCTTTTAATCTTCCGTCGAATCTTCCATTGTGGATTATTGTGATAGGAGCCCTTGTTGCTATCGGAATAGGGAAGATGACTTTCGGAGGTTTAGGTTGTAATCCATTTAATCCGGCGTTGGTGGGACGTGTGTTTTTATTGATTTCTTTTCCGGTTCAGATGACATCTTGGCCGTTGGCCGGGCAACTTTTAAGTTATACTGATGCAGAAACCGGAGCAACTCCTTTGGCTTTGATGAAACAGGCGATTCATGGAGAAACGGAAGCATTGAAGCAATTGCCTGATACATTGGATTTGTTCTTAGGGAATAATCCTGGATGTATCGGAGAAATAAGTGTTGTGGCTTTGTTGATAGGCCTGTTTTATATGCTATGGAAGAAGATAATTTCCTGGCATATTCCATTGTCTATCATCGCATCTGTTTTTGTTTTTTCCGGTTTGATGCATTGTATGGCACCGGACACTTATGCCTCTCCATTTGTTCATTTGTGCACAGGTGGATTAATGCTGGGAGCTATTTTTATGGCAACGGATTATGTTACATCGCCCATGTCGCACAAAGGGATGCTTATTTATGGTGTGTGTATCGGATTCCTTACGGTTGTAATTCGCCTGTTCGGCGCATATCCGGAAGGAATGTCTTTTGCGATTCTTATAATGAATGCATTCACTCCGTTGATTAATACCTATTGTAAACCAAAACGTTTCGGGGAGGTTAAAAAATGAAGAAATTAGATTCATCATTGGGTAATATGGTCCTTTCTTTGACCGGCTTTTCTGTACTTGCCGGAGCCTTATTGGGTATGGGAAATGATGTGACAAAGGAACCGATAGAACAAGCTCAAGCAAAAATATTAAGCGATGCTATTGCCGTGGTAGTACCCGGATTTGATAATAATCCGGTGGAATCTTCGGAGATAGTGGAGATGAATGGTGTAACATATACTATTTATAACGCGACGAAAAAAGGGGAGTTGATTGGTGCCGCCGTAGAATCATCGGCAGATGGATTCGGCGGAAAATTAACAGTATTGGTTGGTTTTGATAAAGATGGAAATATTCTGGATTATTCGTTGTTGAGTCATTCTGAAACTCCGGGATTAGGTTCTAAGGCAGACATGTGGTTTAAGAAGAATGCCAAAGGAGATATCATTGGAAGAAATCCGGGAGAAGATCGGTTGACGGTGAGTAAAGATGGTGGACAAATCGATGCGATTACAGCTTCGACTATCACATCACGGGCATTTCTTGCAGCAGTGAATAACGCTTACGCAGTTTATAAAGAGAAACAAACAGACGCTGTAAGCGGGGCAACCCCGAAAACTGGAGAAAAGAACGGACAAAGTAAATAGGAAAGGAGCGTTTTATGAATAATTTTAAAGTATTGATGAATGGGATTGTTAAAGAGAATCCCACATTCGTTCTTCTTTTAGGAATGTGTCCAACCTTAGGAACTACATCATCTGCCCTTAATGGTATGGGGATGGGATTGGCTACGATGTTTGTTTTAATTTGTTCAAATGTGGTGATTTCCTCGATAAAAAATCTGGTTCCGGACATGGTTCGCATACCGGTGTTCGTTGTTGTTATAGCTTCTTTCGTTTCTTTATTGCAGATGTTAATGCAGGCTTATACTCCTGATCTGTATGCTAAACTTGGATTGTTTATACCTTTGATTGTTGTGAACTGCATTCTGTTAGGACGGGCTGAGGCGTTTGCTGCCAAGAATACCCCGCTTCTGTCTTTTTTCGATGGGTTAGGAATGGGACTCGGATTCACAATTGCCCTTACTTTATTGGGAGCGATACGAGAGTTCTTGGGTACGGGTAAACTATTTAACATAGAAATCATGCCGGAACAATACGGGATGTTGGTTTTTGTATTGGCGCCCGGAGCTTTTATTGTATTGGGCTTTTTGATTGCCGTTGTTAATCGTTTGAAGAAAATAAATTCATAAATCGGTAAAACTATATGGAATATATATTGATATTTATTACAGCTGTGTTTGTGAACAACATTGTGTTGTCACAATTTCTCGGCATTTGTCCGTTTCTGGGCGTATCGAAAAAGGTAGAAACAGCGATGGGAATGGGAGCTGCAGTTGCTTTTGTGTTGACATTGTCAACCATTGTCACTTATATTATTCAGCGGTTTGTGCTCGAGACTTTCAGCTTGGAATATTTGCAAACCATCGCATTTATTCTTGTAATTGCCGCATTGGTACAATTGGTTGAGATTATCTTGAAAAAAGTTTCTCCCGCTCTTTATCAGGCATTGGGCGTATTTCTTCCTTTGATTACCACGAATTGTTGTATTTTAGGAGTAACGATTTTAGTTATTCAGAAGCAATATGATTTGCTTACCGGTGTGGTGTATGCATTTTCTACGGCGTTAGGTTTTGCCTTAGCTCTTATTATCTTTGCCGGGATACGCGAACAATTGGCGATGGTCAATGTGCCGAAAGGGATGAAAGGAATGTCTATTGCACTTGTAACAGCGGGACTATTGGCGATGGCCTTTATGGGTTTTTCCGGAGTAGATAGAGGGCTTGCTTCTTTATTGGGCATAGAATAATGAACTAATATAGTATAAAACGTTATTATGAAAGAAAGAATTTTGGTGACCGGTGGAACCGGATATATCGGTTCTCATACGGTTGTTGAGTTGCAGAATAGTGGATATGAAGTAATAATTGTAGATAATCTCTCAAATTCACGGGCTGATGTAGTTGACCGTATAGCACAAATTACCGGGATACGTCCATTTTTTGAGTTGGTTGATTGTTTGAATTATGCAGATCTGGATGCTGTCTTTCGGAAATATCCCGGTATTAAAGGTGTTATTCATTTTGCGGCGAGTAAAGCTGTTGGCGAATCGGTTCAGAAGCCGTTGCTGTATTATCGGAACAATTTGGTCTCATTAATCAATATATTGGAACTGATGTCTAAGCACAATGTTCCTGCAATTATTTTTTCTTCTTCGTGTACGGTGTATGGGCAGCCCGATAAATTACCGGTTACAGAATCGGCTCCGATTAAGAAAGCCGAATCTCCTTATGGAAATACAAAGCAGATAAACGAGGAAATTATTTGCGATACGGTTAAGTCGGGTGTAGATGTTCGCGCCATTTTATTGCGTTATTTTAATCCTATCGGTGCGCATCCTTCAGCACTGATTGGCGAGCTTCCTTCGGGGGTCCCTCAAAATCTGGTGCCATATCTTACGCAGACTGCGATAGGAATCCGTGAGAAACTGAGCGTTTTCGGGGATGATTATCATACACCGGACGGTTCCTGTATCCGTGATTATATTTATGTTGTTGATTTGGCTAAAGCGCATGTGGTGGCAATGAACCGCATTTTGCAGGATAAGCAAAAGGAGAAAGTGGAGGTATTTAATATCGGAACGGGTAGAGGACTTTCGGTGCTGGAACTGATTCATGCTTTTGAAGCGGCAACCGGTGTAAAGCTTAATTATCAGATATCAGAACGCCGTGCCGGAGATATTGAGCAAGTTTGGGCAGATCCTGCTTATGCAAATGAAGAATTGGGATGGAAAGCAGAAACATCTATCGAGGATACTTTGCGTTCGGCTTGGAATTGGCAATTAAAACTTAGAGAAGCAGGTATACAGTGAGTGTGAGATGTAATATGCAGCTTTGTAATCTTATAAAATATCCCTTCTATCTTAGAGGGGATATTTTTTTGTTCTTTGCGTGCGAATATCCCCGAGAATGTGAAAAAGAACAGCACCTTTTGGAACAATCAAGGGGAAATTCATGGCAAGACATCGGGGTGAGTTATTAAATTCATATAATTAAATACAGCAGTTTGAATAAGTCTGTATCTTTGCATGCGTTTTTTGAAAAGAGAAAATATGGCACAAACTAAGGAAATGACGGCAGGAGCTCCATTACCGCTTATTTTAAATTTCACAATTCCTCTGTTATTGGGTAGTTTGCTTCAGCAGACATATTCAATGGTAGATGCCGCTATTGTGGGGCAGTTTTTGGGAATTAATGCTTTGGCGTCCGTAGGAGCCAGTACATCTGTTGTATTTTTAATATTAGGATTCTGCAACGGATGTTGCGGAGGATTTGCCATACCTGTGGCACAGAAATTCGGCGCGCAGGACTATTTAACCATGCGTCGTCTGGTAGCTGTCAGTTTGAAGTTGACATGGATTCTGTCTCTTGTACTTGCTTTGATTACAAGTTTGCTTTGTCCTTTTATCTTGCGTCTGATGCAGACCCCCGATCTTATTTTTGAAGATGCCTATTATTATTTGCTGATAACCTTTATCGGTATACCCTGCACTTTCTTCTATAATTTATTGGCCAGCATTTTTCGTGCGTTGGGCGACAGTAAGACTCCTTTTTTGTTCCTTTTGTTTTCGGCGGTGCTGAATATCATTCTCGATTTGGTATTTATCATTTTATTTAAATGGGGCGTATCCGGTGCGGCAATTGCTACGGTTCTTTCGCAAGGTGTTTCCGCTGTTTTATGTTATCGTTATATGATTCGTAAGTTCGAAATACTGCAAATGGCTCCGGGAGACGGGAGATTTCGTTCCGAACTTGTCCGGCAATTGATATTTATCGGTACACCTATGGGACTACAGTTCTCCATTACGGCAATCGGAAGTATCATGCTTCAGAGTTCAAATAACGATTTGGGAACGGCATGTATTGCAGCGTTTACGGCTGGCATTCGGATAAAAATGTTTTTCCTGTGCATGCTGGAGAGTCTGGGCGTCGCAATGGCCACATATTGCGGACAGAATTATGGAGCGGGAAAACCGGAACGTATTTGGCAGGGAATTAAATCGGCTGTTTTCCTGATGGTGATTTATGTCTTGGTCGTTAACGGCATTTTGTGGGGATTCTCAGATAAATTTGTCCTTCTTTTTCTGGATCCGTCTGAACATGAAATCATTGATAAGGCGATTTTGTTTTTGCATGTTTCGGTATCATTCTTTCCTGTTTTGGGAATACTTTGCATTCTTCGTTATTCAATTCAAGGCGCAGGATATACATTGCTTGCCATATTTTCAGGTGTTGCTGAAATGATTGCCCGTATCTTGGTTAGTCTTGTAGCTGTGCCATTGTGGGGATTTTGGGCAATATGTTTCGGAGATCCGACTGCATGGCTGTTTGCAGTATGTTTCCTTGTGCCGGCGTTCCGGTATGTTTATCATCGGTTGTTGCATATCGTTTCTAAGGAACGTTCACTGTCGGAGGGAACGTTTGTGTAATGACATTCGGATTATAAAGTGGTGGTTAAGAAAGTATAAAAACAGAAATCCTGTTCATTCTGTTTTTCAGGTTTTGTATTTTTACAGAAATCATTTTATTTATAGTAAATTAAAAGTGTAAAAGCCATGAAAACAGTGAGAACAATTGGTTTATTGGCTCTGTCATTATTTTTAATGGCAGAAGTTTCGGCCGAAGAGAAAGACCTTGTTCAGTATGTAAATACCTTACAAGGCACAGATTCTAATTTCGGATTGAGTCGCGGAAATACTTATCCTACTACTGCAATGCCGTATGGAATGCATGTATGGTCGGCGCAGACGGGAAAGAACGGCGACGGTTGGAAATATCAGTATTCAGCAGACGAGATACGGGGATTCAGCCAGTCTCATCAGTGTAGCCCTTGGGTTGGAGATTATGCAGTGTATTCTTTTATGCCGGAAGTGGGCACACTGGTGGTAAACGAAAATGAGCGGGGAGCGAAATTCTCGCATGACAATGAGATAGCAAAACCGCATTATTATAAAGTGACCTTTGCGAACGGTATTACGACAGAAATGGCTCCTACGGAAAGGGGAGTACATTTCCGGTTCTCTTACCCGTCATTTCAAGATGCATACCTCGTTATAGATGGGAATACGGCTCAAAGTGAGATACAAATCGACCCGGAGAAGAAGCAGATTCGCGGGTGGGTAAATAATCATCGGTTTGTAAATCATTCGGAGAATTTCCGCAGTTACTTTGTTATTCAGTTCGATAAATCTTTTGAAGACTACGGTACTTGGGAAAATCAGGAGAATCGGATCTTTGAGAAAAAGGCGGAAGGCAGTGGAAAAGGATACGGAGCCTATTTGAAATTTAAGCGGGGAACCAAAGTACAGGCCAAAGCAGCTTCGTCATATATAAGCATGGAGCAAGCTATGGTTACGTTGAATCGTGAATTGGGTAAAGACAGAAATCTGGAGATTACAGCAGCGCGCGGGAAAGAGACTTGGAATAATCTGTTGAACCGTGTCCTTGTAGAAGGTGGAACAGACGAGCAAATCCGCACGTTTTACTCGTGTCTGTTCAGAGCCAATTTGTTTTCACGCAAATTTTATGAGTTAAAAGAAAATGGGGAGCCTTATTATTATAGTCCGTATGATGGGAAGATTTACGATGGATATATGTATACCGATAACGGTTTTTGGGACACTTTTCGCTCACAGTTCCCTTTGACGAATATACTTCATCCCACGATGCAGGGAAGATATATGAACGCCTTGCTTGCTGCACAGGAACAATGTGGCTGGTTACCTTCATGGTCTTCTCCGGGAGAAACCGGCGGTATGTTGGGTAATCACTCGATTTCCTTATTGGCTGATGCATGGGCTAAAGGTATACGGACGTTTGATCCGGAGAAAGCATTGAAAGCTTATGCGCATGAAGCAATGAATAAAGGTCCGTGGGGCGGTGCGAACGGACGTATATTCTGGAAAGAATATTACCAGTTGGGGTATGTGCCTTATCCGGAATCTTTAGGCTCTACGTCACAAACGTTGGAATATGCTTACGATGATTTTTGTGCGTATCAGTTGGCCAAAATGACAGGTAATGAATTTTATCAGAATGTTTTCTCCCGTCAGATGTATAATTATCGGAATGTTTTTGACCATTCTACCGGATTTATGCGGGGAAAGGCTGTCGATGGAACATGGCAAACGCCGTTTGACCCGCTGGTTTGGGGAGGACCTTATACCGAAGGTAATGCCTGGCATTACAATTGGTCTGTGTTTCACGATGTGCAAGGTTTGATAGATCTTTACGGGAGTGATGAGAAATTTACGCAGAAAATAGATTCAGTCTTTACCTTGCCGGGCGTTATAAAACCCGGAACTTATGGCTTTGTAATTCATGAGATGAAAGAAATGGAGATAGCCGGTATGGGACAATATGCGCATGGAAATCAACCGATTCAGCATTTGTCTTATTTATACAGTTACGCCGGACAACCATGGAAAACCCAATATTGGGTGCGTCAGATATTGAATCGTTTGTATAACTCAACAGAAAAAGGTTACCCCGGCGATGAAGATCAGGGAGGAATGTCTTCGTGGTATGTGTTGAGCGCTTTGGGTATTTATGCGGTATGTCCGGGTACGGATGAATATGTAATAGGAAGTCCGTTGTTTAAAAAAGCGACCATTACACTGGAGAATGGTAATAAATTTATCATTGAGGCGGAAAATAACAGTGATAAGAATGTATATATTCAATCGGGAACTCTTAATGGCAGGGTGCTTGACAAGAATTATATTCGTTACGATGATATATCAGACGGAGGTATTCTTCATTTTGAGATGGGTGACCGGCCGAATAAGGAAAGATGTACATCTAAGTATGCTGCTCCATTTTCTTTATCGAAGCAATAAAGATTTATCGGGAAGTTGTTAAAAAGGATACAAGATTTAGAGGGAAACGTTCCGGCATTCTCTGAAAAAGAACGGAACGTTTCCCTTATTTTTATGGGTATTTTGTTGTGTGCCTGTTTTAGTTTTTTACGGGTAATCGTTTCCAAATAAAAGAAGGAATCAGTTTCCAAAAGCAAACAAGTATTCTGTATCGGTAGTCGATGACGGCAATGCGTCTCTTTTTATGGAGCACTCTGACAATAAGTTTTGCCACATATTGAGGGTTCATCAGCATAGGGTAATGCTTACCGTCTTTTAAAAGATTGGTAGCAACGAATCCCGGGCGGATGTCTGTGAAGCTGATATTTAAACGATGCATGTATGAAAGTTGTTCCAATGCATCGAGATATGTATTTTGAAAGCGTTTGGTTGCTGAATAAGCCGGGGCTATTCCCAAGCCTTTGGTTCCGGCTATGGAACTGATGATTGCGATGTGGCCTTTTTTATTTTCTCTGAAAAATTGAAAGGCTGTGGTAAGCATACGTGTAAAGCCGGTGGCATTTGTTTCTAATGTCCGCAGTTCTATATCTTGGTTTAAATCAAAATTTTGGTGCCCGATGCCGGAGCAATGTACATATAAATCCATGCCTCCGAGCGACTTTATCAGTGCATTCAGTTGCAGAGGTGCGTTGGGGGAACAAACATCGAGTGAGGCTATTCGAATGCGGTCGGGTGCTTGTGACTGAAACTCTTTCAGCTTTTCTTCACGGCGTCCCGCAATGCCTAACATCCATCCTTCTTTCAGCAATAAAAGTGCGGTTTCATATCCGATTCCGGATGTCGCTCCTATGATGATAGCCCGTTTGGTTTGTGTAGTATCCATAATTGTTTTCTTAAAAGGTTGTTTATCTGTTTGTACGTATTTCATAGGTAAATGTTTCGTAATCGGGTGCATCGATGTGATTTTTTTTATAATAAAATTTACCGTCGAATGGCATTTGTGCGTTTATCGGCTGTACGTTTTTATCAAGACGACAGCAGAATGTTTTATACGAATAATTTTCAAGTCCCTTGTATGTATCATTACGGTAGATAAGTATATAGCGGTTTTTGGGATATACAGCGATTAATTGGTTTATAGATTCGGCTATGTTTTGTGCTTCTTTTGTTGTGATGCGGTCGAAAAAACTTGACAAATTGAGAAATATTGTTTCGCAATCTGTAATATGTATTTTGCGGAAAAGCGGCAGAATATCCGGAAATTTGGAGATAAACCAAATCTCTTTTGGTTGAGAAATATAGTTTGAAAGAAATGCTTTCGCGGTTTCGTGTAAGTCTTTTACCGGATTAATTCCGATATACACCGGGTGGTTATGAGAAAATTTTGAGTGAGTTTCCATAAAGGCAACGGCTGTAGAACCGGCCTCATAAGAAAAATCACAAAAGATTGTGCGGGAGGAGTCCCGTGACGAAATGGGAAATAACCGGTTACTTTGACTTTCGAAAAGGGCAGAGGCTGCAGCATATTGTTTGCGCATATAATAATAGTTGTACAAATACATCTTGTCGGAAGGAGAGATATTATCGGGAATCTTGTCGTCGGATGATGCAAAATCGCAGCGTCCAAATGAAATGATTTCGAGATTTTGCGTATGTGAGTTTCCTAAAATAAGATTGCTTTTTAGTTGAGTCCGTTCATCTTTTAATAGAGGTTGTTCTATTATTTTGTGAAATTCTTCTTGAAATGTATTCGGCAGGTTGTAGACCTCATCTTTTATTTGCCAGTTTGTTGTATGTTGCTGCGGGATATCGAATTCTTCCTTGCAGAAAGCAGTACTGGTTGTATGGATATAGCCGTTTTTTATCCGGATGAATTCCATGAGTTTGAAAAAGGTAAGATTGTTTTCGATAATTTGTGGGTTCCCTGTAAGGATAAGTTGCTTGCGTGCTCGTGTAATGGCCACATTAAGTTTTCGGTCGATTATAGAGTTTCCTTCTTGGAATGTGTTTGCCGTTAGGAAATTTAATTGATTGAAGTTACATGCGGTAAACGAATAGATGATTACATCCCGCTGGCTTCCTTGATATCTTTCAACGGTGTCGATGGAAATTTGTTGGAGCGCCGGAATATTAAGTCGGATAATTTCTTCTCGTATCATGGCGATCTGGTTGCGGAAAGGTACAATTATCCCGACTGTCTGATTGGGATTGAAGTCAGGGACAGAAAGGTTGTAAATGTAATTAAGCAGTGTTGATACGATACGTGCTTCGTTGGGATTTGTTTTATCAGTCGCATGTACGGTATTGCCGATTGTTTCAGAAGTAATGAAGATTAACCGTCTGTTTTGCAATAGTTCTTCAATTTTGTTTGAAGGGCGGTTGTGATATGGAAAATTTTCTTTCTGATGTGGAAGAGGTATTGGTTTGAGTTGTTCTTGTGAATAAAACGTTTGATTGGGAAACTCTGCAAGTTCCGGATGCATGCGCCCCTGTCTTTGCAGAACGCTTTTGAAATGTGCATCAGTTTGCCTGTAAAGACGTTCGAAAAGAGAGTTACGGCAGTCGTATAAGCCGATGTCTTGTAAGATATCTTCGTGTACCGTTGCTTCTTCTTTGCTTTGTAAGGTGATGGCAGGTAATTGTTTATAATCTCCGATTAGTACAAACTTTCTTACTGCAATTTGATGGTCTTTTCTGGCAGATAATATGCCGAGTAATTCGGGTTCCAGTATTTGAGATGCTTCATCGATAAATGCTGTTGAGAAATATTTCAGGTTGAACAGATAAAGATGATTGTTTAATGAAGTGGTTGTTCCTACATATATACGGGTATGTGTGAGAATGTCTTTCAATTCTGTGAGCCTGTCATACTTTTCATATAAGTTTTTCAGCAAAAAAGGGACAAAACGTTTGTCGCAGGAATATTCGTTTCCTATGCGGATGAACGGTGTTTTTTCTGCGATGCCTGAGCGGACAAGCATGTCGCATATCTCGTCGACGGCACGGTTTGTGTACGATAAAAGCAACAGAGATGCATCGGGTTCTGTCAATGCTTCCTCTACCATGTAACGTAGTGCACACGATGTCTTCCCTGTACCCGGAGGTCCTACCAGCAGGAAATAATCATTGGCTTGTTTTTCTTTCAGGATTATTTCGTCGAACTGACCGTAATGACCGTTTAACTTGCATTCGATGCTACGATTAGGTTGCCTGATTCCTAACAGCAAGTCTTTTCGTTCTTGAGGCGCCGATAAGAAGGCATATAAGCCGCGTATTGCATTTGTTGTTGAAGTTTCCGATGAATCATGTTCGATGGCAAAGTTTTCATTATCGTTGCCGATAATGTCTTTATTTTGTTGTCCGTTCCGTAAAATAATGGAGATGCGCTCGGTTTCTATGCTGAGAATGTTGCCTTTCATTAAGATTTCTTTGCGGATATCCGGAATTCCGGTATAAGGATAGAAAATGATGATGTCGCCGACTCGGAAATTTGGCAGGAAGTCTTTCTCCTGTTTTGGGATGGAAAGTTCCAGAATATCGTAACCCTTATTTGGATGGCTGCGGCGTTTGTTGCATATTTTCAAGTTCATCAGAATATTTCCCGATTCTATTTTTTCTGACAGCGGCAAGTGCCATAATCCGGAAAAACCGTGCGTAGGATTATTTTCATTCCCTGTTTTGTTGAGAATTTGCTCTTTCGATAAAAAAGTAAACATCTGGTTGAAGTAAGAACGTTCCAAGCGGGTACACTGTCTGAACGTATTGATTAAGTTTTGTATTTGTGGCTTTTGATAATCATTCCATAATCGGTTATCTACTTGTTTCTCATTCAGAAGATCGGTGTTAAGTTTGTTTATGACAGAATTTACAGCCCCTTCTCCGAAAGCGATTTCATTTGTTACGATATAATTGCGTAATCGTAAACACTCACGGAACAATGTTTTGGAAAAATGTTCCAATGTTAACCCATCCGGGTATTTAGAGTATAAAAGGAATGTCTGCAGCTCTTTTGTCTTGTTCCCGAAGTTGTACATTAAAACGCCTTGGTAGAGCATCATTTGTACGAAATGGTCTTCTTTATGTCTGTGGTTGAATTCATCCCGTTTTCCTGATTTTTGTTCAATTAGTATTTTAAAGTCTTTTTGAAACATATCGGTTCGTCCTTGTAAACCAAGTTTTTCGCAAACGAATGATGCTTCAAGTAAGGTGTTGTTTCGATGGAAGTCCGGAATGTTTTTTGGGAGGATATGTTGGATGAACGAGCGGATATTGTTCATCTGAGCCTGTGCCTGTTTGTGGAAATCGGGAGGGATAGGGCAGGTACAGAACTCTAATATAGAAGAAGCAAAGAATTTTTTTATTGTTTTCCGGTAGCTTACAGGTTCATTGTCGGATTCATTTATATAATCATCAAGAAATTGTCCGGCCAAATTTCCCATCAGAATAGGAGCGGTATTGGCTTTGGGTTTTATTTTATTGAGGAAATAGTTATACGGATGGTGGCCATATTCGCGGAAACATGCGGCTAATGAACTGATATCAATCAGATAATCCGGATGGAGAATTATCAGTTCTGGAATGTAATATCCGTTACTGTCTATTTGTACGTTCAGCAGGTTTATGGGTAGATTTTCTTTTAGTAACTCATGAATGTAACGTAAATCGCTGTGGTTTTCCCCTTTGGTATAATCAATGACAATAAGCGGAGAGTCATCGATATCGGCTGATGCGAAGATTTTTGTGTCATCCCAACTGTTGACGGCTGCTCTGATGTAGGGAATGAACCTCCGATGTCTTTCTTGACAGGCATGGTTGGTACGTGGAATTTCTACCGATAGAAATTCCGGGATATCTGCGTTGAAGGTATATGAAATGAAGTGAAGCAGAGCTTTTAAATCAGAAGAATAAGTCTCAATGTCTGGAACTTTGGTTTTGTTTATGACCGCATTGCAATTGCGGCGCATCGTTTGAATGGCGTATTTATCGGCCGGAGCAAGTCCTTTTTCTCTGCAGATATAGTCTAATCGTGAGAATAGATTGGCAAAGGAAAGACTTACATTTCTTGTGAGTTCAAAGCTGGCTTGTTCTAATGTTTTGTGTAATGCCAGATATCCGTTATGTAAATTATTGGGGGAGGCGAGGACTTGTTTATGAATCTGTGCGATATGTTCGTATAAGTCGAAAGCCTGTATGTCAATATGTTGGGAAGGTGTATCTGCCATGTGGGGAGGTTTTAGTAAAAACGTCGAGGTGTTTTAAATAATACGCCTCGACGTTTTGTATAAAATAACGAATGTGTTAAAGGTAAATCCCGCGATATATTCCGGTTTTATTTTCCGTTATCATTGGAAACAATATGTACGCAGTATGCTTTTTCTAACATTGGATATTCTCCTACATACGTATTTGTTACCTCTTCTTTTATGGTTGTGGAAGGGTTTGTTTCCGCATTATCACCCGAAGCCGGTGCCAGAATATAAACATGTTCTTCTCCGTTTGTCATGTTTGCGGTTATTTGTGTATAAGGACTGTTGCTCTCTTGGTTTCCCTTAACCTTTTTGAAGATTCCTTCGTAAGGCAGTGCTGTAGCCGATTGTCGTAACGTAATTCTGCCTTCTGTGAGTTCTTTATTCATATATGTGAGGATGTATTCTCCACCGGGTTGCATGAGAGACGTATTTATGATTTTGTTTTTTATTTCCTCATAGGCATTGAGTGTCAGTCCTCCGCCTTCAATTTCAGCTGTTATGTTGTTTATTTTATAGGTATCGGTGGGATACGTTACTGTTACATTCAGCGTATAGTAGTTACCGGCATTGTCTGTTATGGTGAAAACCGTTTCACCCAATCCTTTAGGGCTGATGGTTAATGTTCTGCCATCATGGTGAAAATCCATGATGTTATTGTCGGAACAATCGAACATGTAAATACCGTTTCCTCCGGTTATTCGGAAAGAATATCCGTTTTCATCGAATGGACTTAAGATAAGTGTATTATCATTTCCGATAGGAGATATGTTCTCTTCTGTACATGAAAGAGAAATAGGTAAGTAATTGTCATCGTCACCGCAAGACGATAATCCGAGCGTGTAAAGGGAAAAAATGATTCCTCCCATTAAATATTTTAATTGCATAGTGTGTTATTATCTTTAATGTTTGGTTCAAAGATACAATTATTTCTCTGAAATTATACTGTTTCTTCTCTGTCCCGTTAGAATATTTTGCAGTTCTTCAATGTTTATTACGTCTCTTTTCTTTTCGTTCTTCCATGTTTATGTCTGGAAAAACGGTATAGTCTTTGTCCGGGAAAGACTGTTGACGGAGTGAAGAAATGTTCTGTTTTACTGTTAATTTGTCCGATAGTGTTTTTTGATTAAAATGAATTGTTTCCGATTTTTGTATGATACTTAACTTTGTTTATATTTGCTCAATATTTTCGCATTATTAGATAATTGTATTATTATGGATAAGATTGTTGTAAATTCATTCGAAGAATTCGAGAAACTGTTGGGACAGCGTATCGGTGTTTCTGATTGGTTATTGATAGATCAGGACAGAATTAATCAGTTTGCGGATGCAACTCTTGACCATCAATGGATTCATGTGGATGCAGAACGTGCAAAAAGAGAAAGCCCGTTTAAGACTACAATTGTGCATGGCTATCTTACTTTATCGTTACTTCCGTATTTTTGGAATCAGATAATTCAGGTCAATAATCTGAAGATGATGGTGAATTATGGTATGGATAAGATGCGTTTCGGCCAAGCCGTATTGTCGGGACAGCGCATCCGTATGACTGCCGACCTGTATTCTGTAATGAATTTGCGCGGAACGGTAAAGGCGGAAATCAAGTTTGCTTTGGAAATAGAAGGTGCAAAGAAAAAAGCGCTTGAGGGAATTGCTACATTTCTGTACTATTTTGAGTGAGAGGAGAAAGATATATTCTCTCGGACATGATATGGGCTTGATAAAATTTGTTTGGAATGGATAAGGAACTGTGTAATAAGCTTTGTTTATGGGCTTCACGTTATCATACAACTGATTTTATCGGTTCCGATCCGATATGCATTCCGCATAGGTATCAAATGTTGGAGGATATAGAGATAAGTGCTTTGATGACTGCGGTGCTTAGCTTTGGTAGCAGGACTCAGATATTGAAGAAGGCAAATGGTTTGGATGCCATAATGAATCATGCTCCTTTGCAGTATGTGTTGTCGGAAGCGTGGAAAGATGATTTCCGGATGGGAGATACGGGCAGTTTCTATCGGATGCTTTCATTTGCGGCCATTCGGAATCTTTTTGAAAAGTTGTATGCTGTTTATTCCGGCCATGCTACTTTAGAAAATGTGTTGATGACTTATCCGGGAAATCCGATGCAGAAGTTATGTGCTTTTTTAGAGGTTTCAGATCGCAGTCCGCAGAAAAAAATAAACATGTTTTTGCGGTGGATGATACGCAGACAATCGCCTGTTGATTTCGGAATCTGGAAGCAAATGGAGCCGGCTGAGTTGATAATCCCGTTGGATACGCATGTTTGTCGTATCGCTTATTTGCTTAAGCTTACAGATACGAAGGCATATTCGTTGGCAAATGCGAAAAAAATAACAGTCGCGCTTGAAGAAGTTTTTCCGGGAGACCCGTGTTTGGGAGATTATGCTCTTTTCGGTTACGGAGTGAATCATAGAGAAGTTTGATGTAAAAGAAATGAATATTATGGGGAAAAGATGGAAATGTTTTAGGATAATGTTGCTTATGTTTGGGGCGATAAGTCTGCACGGATGTTATGATGACAGTGCCGACATTGTTTTATATTCGGGGGATCAGCCGATAAAGGAAAATGGTGTATATACGAATACTGTTACCCATGTAACGCTATCTGTCAGCGGACAGAGTTCAATGGAATTAGGTATGGCTTTTGGAAACGGATGGTATCGTGCGGAAACATCCGATGCGGAAATTGTAAAGGTCGAGGTACGATACAATCGGCTTGTACTTTCATGTGGAGGAAAAAGCGGAGAAGCCATTGTGATAATAAGTGATGAAAAAGGAAATGAAGAGAAGTTGTCGGTAGAAGTTAGTTAGAAAGATAGGCTTATTATTCATTGGAAAAACTTTTTTCGGAATCTTTTATCGGTCCCGGTGCAGGAATACTTGCAAAAACAATCCTTTGGGGGCTTTGATTTAGAAGCTTAAGGATGCATGAATGCCATAATGATGATTATCTGCAATTGGGGCGATTGTCAGATTATGTCTTTTTGCAAAAGGACGCGTAAAGAGATAAGAACTTCCGATTCCGATGGCAGCTCCGGCAAGTACATCCCAGCAGTCGTGCTTTTTCCCGTAGATTCTACTCCATCCCACATAGGTTGAAAGAACATATGCCGGCAATCCCCATTTCCACCCATAACGGCGTTGGATAAAAGTTGCGGCAGCAAATGATGTGGCCGAGTGCATGGATGGGAACGAATGCCTGTCGCTATGGTCAGGCCGGTCTTTTTTTATCAGATATTTTAGTCCGTAAGTAACCCCCAAAGTCGTAATTCCTGCTAAAGCGCCTTGCTTTAATCCTTCCCAGTCTTGCTGAATCAGTACGGCGGTTACCCCTGCAACGGGGAGTAATATTGTTCCAATATCTCCGGATGTACGTACGTGTTTTCGAGCTCCTTCTATTTCAATCGTTTGTGAATGCGCAGATATAGTGAGAGATAGAAAGAGGATGAAGTAGAGAAGATTTCTCATAAGCTGTTAAAAAAGTTTGGGGATGAAAATAATAAGACCGGTGCTTGCCGCAGCGAGAGCAAGTATCAATACGCTTCCGGCAGCCAGATCTTTGGTTTGTTTTATGGCATCATGATGGTCTTCGGTTATGAAATCAGCTAGTTTTTCTATTGAGGTATTTATTGCTTCGGCAGCAAGAACCATTCCGATGGACAAGATAATTGCAATCCATTCTGTTGTCGATAAATGTACAATAATGCCGGCTATGATGACACATATGGCAGCAAAACAATGAATCCATGCATTATGTTCGCGTGTAATCAGCAGATAGATTCCGTTAGCTGCATACTTGAAACTTTTCAAACGTTTCCTTATAGTGAATCTTTCATTTCTCATTTTAAGACAATTTCTACGGGGCAATGGTCTGAACCGTAAATATCAGTATGGATATTTGCGCTGACAAGGCGGTCGGTTAAACGAGATGAGATAAGAAAATAATCAATACGCCATCCTGCATTTTTCTCGCGTGCTTTAAAACGATATGACCACCATGAATAGATGTTTTCCCGTTCGGGATAGAAAAAGCGGAACGTGTCTACAAATCCGGAATCAAGTAAAGTCTGTAATTTTTCACGTTCCTGATCAGTAAAACCGGCATTCATGCGGTTTGTCTTAGGGTTTTTCAAATCAATTTCTTTGTGAGCTACATTTAAATCTCCGCATACCACTACGGGTTTTCTTCGGTCTAATTCGTGTAGATAGTTCCGGAAATCATTTTCCCATTGCATGCGATATTCTAAGCGTTTGAGCCCGTCTTGAGAATTGGGGGTATAAACCGTAACTAAATAAAAGTCCGTCATCTCTAAAGTAATGACACGTCCTTCGTGGTCATGGCTATCGATTCCTAAACCGTATTGTACGGAAATAGGAGTATGGCGCGTGAATATAGCCGTACCCGAATAGCCTTTCTTTTCAGCATAATTCCAAAAAGAAGTGTAACCGTTGAAAGATAAGTCGAGTTGTCCCGCCTGCATTTTTGTTTCTTGCAGGCAAAAAAAGTCGGCATCCAGCTTATGAAAGGTCTCACGAAAGCCTTTCTCACAGCAGGCACGTAGGCCGTTTACGTTCCAGGAAATGAATTTCATAAATTATATGATGGTTTATTTTCGTATGTCGAAAAGGTACGTTAAGCGTCCTCCAATGAAGGAATGGGCCGAACGCGAAAAGTAATCTTTTTTGGAACTGTGAAAGAAATCGCTTAAACCAAAGTAATATCGGCCTTCAAGGATAAAGTGGCCTATGTTGGTTCGCACTTCCAGACCTCCTCCTCCAATGATACCATAATCGAATTTGTTCTCGGCCTTTTTCCCGTATTGTTCGGTTATTCCGTTCGGACGCATTTCTGGATGCCATGGAGAGCTCTTTGTCTCTTTTTCGCCGATAAGATAACCTATTTGAGGTCCTAAGTTTACGATGAAACGAACACCGCGACCTCTGTCTTTACCAAATGCCAGATGCGCCAGTAAAGGCAGTTCTATATAGTTCATAGTGCGGTGATATGTATCACTGCTTTCATCCTCGATTATTTCATTCCATCCGCGTTGTGAGTAATTAAGTTCAGCTTGTATGCCGCAAATCATTTTGAAATATTTTTCAGAAATATACCGTGCGGTAAGGCCCACAGAAGGACCTATCTGATAACCTTGTTTAATGTTCGGATTGAAACTTACTTTACTTAGATTTACTCCACCGTTAACGCCTACGGAAAAATTGTGGCGCGTATCCTGTAATTGCGCTTTTGCCGGCATGCAGAACAGGATAATCAATATTGATGAAAAGAGAAAAAGTTGTTTATGCATGCGTATTTATTCGAAATCAAGTTTAACCAGTTCAAAATCTTTAGTGAAGTGTACGAAAAAGACTTTGCGGTTGATGAAGCCTCCCCAATTGTTTACTCGTTCAAATTTGAACCCGGTTTGAATAGGGGTTACTTGCACGTTGTTTAAGCTTTCCTCCAATTTGTTTCCTTCCTGGGCTAATCCTTTTAAGAAAAAGTAGCCAATATCAAAGCCTAACATTCCGTATTTGGGGTACATGTTGCTCATGTCTTTGCTGTACCATTTGCGGTATGAGTGAGTAAAGTTTATGGCTGCCGGGAATAAATTGTTGGTATAAAACGATGAATAGAAATAGGTATCTAATTCATAAAAATTAGAGATATAGTCTTGTGTATAAGTTTGCCATTCCGGATAGCCGAAAAGATGCATGTTGAAATGAGGGTGTTCTTTCCGCACAAGAGTTAGATGAGGGATGATTTTTGTGAGGGTGGTATTTTCTCCGGACAATGGGATAAAGATATTTTCCTGCAGGGTATCCATTGCGGCAATGACCCGGTTTGCGTCAATTTCATTCCCTAATCGGATTTGATTAAACCGAATGTTATTATCTTTCAATTCATTTTTCAGACCTTTGATAAACTCCGTTTTTTCGCGGTCGTTACTTCCGTCATCCAAAAAGACGATATTCGCTTGATTGAATTTCCGGATGAAATGTTCGTACACTTCCGAATATAAATATGATTGGGGAGTATTGATTTGATAAATCATCGGGTTACTGAATACTTCATCTACTTTCGGCATGAATGGGACAACCAGACGGATTTTGTTTTTTTCTGCGAATTCTGCCAATATTTTTATGTTTTTTGATTGTGCCGGGCCGAAGATTATATTCATGTTTTTCAGCTCTTCTTTTTGCAGAATATTCCTCAAGGTGTTTTCTTTGCCTTGAGTATCGAATGCATAGATGTCAAGTGAAATGCCTTGACGTTTCAAACTGTCGACAGCCAGAAGGAATCCTTCGTAAAATTCGACCATGCGCGTTTGGTTTTCTTTCGCGGTGTTTGTCCCGGTCATAAATGGTAGCAGAACAGCTGCCTTTATTGTATGAATGTTTTTTTCTTCTTCTCTGTTTTCACGGAACAGTTCTTCATTCGAAGGGGCTATTGTTGGCTGTTGTTCCACAACGGGTTCTTTTTCTTCTTTGGGATAGGGGATGAACAAGAATGTTCCGCGTTTCAGCTTTTCGTGTTTTAGTTCCGGGTTGGCGGCAATGAGTTCTTCTTGTGTAATTCCATACATCTTGCTGATGCTAAAGATTGTTTCTTTTCGGGCAACCTTATGCATCTCTTTCCATTCTTGTCGAGGCGTTTCCTTGACTTCTTCGGGTTCTTTTACTTCGGTTTCCGCGTTCTTTTCTTCAAAAGGTATCACGATTACCTGCCCGATACGGAAATTTTTTGCATTCAGACCGGGATTTGCCTCGCAAATAGCTTGGGCTGTTATGTTATATTTTACAGTAAGCTGGTATAAGGTCTCGCCGGCTTGTATTGTGTGGAATGTTTCTTTCTTGTTGTTTTTTGCTTTTGCTTGAGGTATTTTTAATTTTTCTCCGGCACGGATTTGCTTGTCGCTCCCGGGATTCAGCCGTACGATATCATCGATTGAAACCTGATACATGCTTGCAATCGAATAGAGGCTTTGTCCTTTTGTTATGGTGTGGAAAAAGAATTCAGCGTTTTCCTGTGCTTGAATTTTCACGGGGAAAAGGCCAATGTTTAATATCAGTAAGAAAAATACTTTATGAACAAATTTCATATTTTATTGCATGTTTGTCAAGTTGCAAAAGTATAAAAAAAGTTCCTTATCTCGATGATTGATAAGGAACTTTTGTACTTTAACGATGAATAATCGTACGGATTATTGTTTCTTTTGCTCTTTAACAGTCTGCAGCATCAGTTCGACTGCTGCTTTTAATTGGGCATCGTTTCCTTTAAGCTGGTCGGATGGTTCGTTATAGACTTCGATATCCGGTTCCACTTGATGGTTTTCTGAATATTGGCCGCGCATATCCATGCAACCGACTTGCGGAATACCGAATACAATACTCGGGTCGATTTGTCCCTCCCACCATACGGCAGTCATTGTTCCCGGCACGGGAGCACCCACAAGTTTTCCGATTCCTAATTCTCTATATACCCAAGGAGTACCGCAAGCATTGCTGTAATTGTCTTCACATATTAGCATGCATGACGGTTTCAGCCATTTGTTAAATGGGTCACTTCCTATATATTGTCCGCGAGGAACAAAGCGTTGATATTCTTTTCCTCCGAGCAATGTTACAACATCATCGTGCAACCATCCGCCTCCATTGTGACGTGTATCAATGACTACGGCATCCATATTGCGATAACGTCCTAACAATTCACTGTAAAGAGTGCGGAAACTTTGGCTGTCCATTGATTTGATATGGACATATCCTACACGTCCTCCTGACAATTCTTCTACATTATCGCGATTACGTTCTACCCATCTTTGGTAAAGTAATTCGTTTTCTGCTCCCGAACTGATGCCTTTTATGACTTGTTCGAATCGTTTGTCTGTGTCAGGGTCATAAATACTTAACCGAATTTTCCGTCCGACTTTTCCTTCGAGCAAGGGGAAATAATCTTTGCCTTTCTTGATTTCCTGACCGTCTATTTGCTCTATGATGCAGCCATTTTTCACATCCGTTTTAAGCAGGGCCAGCGGACTTTTGGCTATGATTTCCTTGATCTTCAATCCGTCTCCATCGTAAGATTCATCATAGAATACGCCGAGTGTGGCGGTAGCCAGTGCTCCTCCGCCTCCATAATAGCGTGCTCCGGTGTGGGAAGCATTGAGTTCACCGAGCATTTCGCTCAGCATTTCAGTGAAGTCGTAGCCGTTGTTGATGTAAGGAAGGAACTTCTTGTAGATTTCCTTATAGCCGGTCCAGTCGGTTCCTTGCAGGTCTTCTACATAAAATTTGTCTTTTACCTGTTGCCAGATGTGGTTGAAAATATAATTTCTTTCTTCGTACGGACGGTGATCAAAGAACGTATTGAATGAGATAAACGTTGTTTTTCCGTCATTCAATCCTACTTTTTTCAATGAACCGCCACTGCACATATAGACATTCTCTCCTTTTTCGTCCGGATGCATCCTGCCGCCTCCGATACCTTTGACTAATATTCTGGTAGAACCGTCTTTAAGATCGTGTACCCACAAGTCATAACCGCTTTCGAAAGCTGCCTGATAATAGAACTTATCACCTTTAGGCGATAGATAGCCGTCGCCCATGAATGATGAGTTTCCTGTCAGTCTGACAATTCTGTCCCGGCAATTTTCAAGATCGAAAGTCAGCGGTTCGACACTGTCTTCTTTCTTTTTTTCATCGTCTTTTTTGTCTTTATCGTTTTTCTTTTCCTTGTTCTCTTTCTCAGTTTTCTCTTTTTCTTCTTTTTCTTTCCGGGCTTTTTCTGCTTCTTCAGCCAACGCCAGATCTTCCTTATTCATGCGGAAACGTTCGTATGTTTCCAGATCAAAGAACATAATGTATGCATCGGATTCTGCGCCCCAGCTGCCGTGACTGCGGTAACCGGCGCGGTCGCTCGACCATACCATTGCCTTTCCTCCCAATACCCAGCGGGCGTTTGTATCGTTATATCCGCTTTGGGTGAGGTTATGCATTTCGCCTTTTCCGTCGGCATTGAGCAGAACCACATCTTTATTATTCCATCCTCCGATACCGATAAAGTCGGAAAGAATCCATTTGCTGTCGGGACTCCATTGAAACCATTGGTCGCCATCGCTGTAAGAATATTGGTATTTCCCGTCCATGACGGTGCGTACTTTTTTACTCTCCAGATTGATGACGCGGATTGCCGTACGGTTTTCAAGGAAAGCGACTTCTTTCCCATCGGGACTGTACTGCGGTTGGAACGAGGTTACTTGCGAGTTTGTCAATCGTTCTTCTTTGATGTCTGATGAATAGGTGAAGAGCTTGTCGTCTTCATTCTGTAATTTTGCCTGATAGATTTGCCATATTCCGTTCCGCTCTGACGAATAAACAAGACTTCTTCCATCTGGTGAGAACTGAATATTCCGTTCTTGTTCCGGTGTATTTGTGATTCTGTTTGTTGTCTCATATTCAATAGAAGTTACGTAAACATCGCCGCGCATGATGAATGCGACTTCTTTTCCGGAGGGCGATAATGCGATATCGCTGGCTCCGTTGCGCCGTATTTGTTTGATGATGTCTACATCGTTACGGTCGGAGACAATCGTTATATTTACTTTTTTAGGCGACTTCCCGGAGTTAAGAGTGTAGATTTCTCCGTCTAAACCGTAGCACAATGTTCCGTTATTTGCAGCGGTAAGGAATCGTACCGGGTTCTTTGTGTGGTGAGTGATTTGCGTTGTTTTATCGCTGTCAAGGGCGCGTTGGTACACATTGAATGAACCGTTCTCTTCGCTCAGATAGTAAAAAGATTGTCCGTCGGGCGCCCATACGGGGTTACGGTCTTCGCCTTCGAAAGATGTCTGTTTGCGGAAACTGCGCTCTGTGCCGTCATTGCATACCCAGATGTCGCGGGTAATGGATGCTTTTTCATGTTTTCTCCACGGGTCTTCGTAACCTTTTTTGTCATGGTACAACCACTGTTTCGGATTTTGGGGATTAAATGAAATATTTTCCATCGTAAGCGAAGAGAACATGACAGGCCGTCCGCCTTTCGTACTGACCTCGTATATCTGCGCAAAAGTACCTGAGGGGAATTGGCGGTCTTCGGCATCCGGTCGTATGGCTGCCGAGAACAATACGGTCTGATTATCTTTGAAAGCAACCGGAATCTCACTTCCCGAGTGTGTGGTTAAGCGTGTCGGGATGCCGCCTTCACGTGATACGATAAAGACATCCATACTTCCCATCCGGTCGGAAGCGAAAGCAATTTGTTTGCTGTCCGGGCTCCATATCGGACGACTGTCGTAAGATGGGTTCGTAGTTATTTGGGTTGCCCGTCCGCCATTTACGGGAACGGTGAAAATATCTCCCTTATAAGAGAAAGCAATGGTGCTTCCGTCCGGAGAGATTGCACTATACCTCATCCATAGCGGATTCTCTTGTGCAGAGAGAGAGCCCGCGAGAAGAAGTAAGGCTGCGGATAATAATGTTTTTTTCATTTTCGAGAATGATTTGATTTAATGTAATAAAGTTTTTCAAAAGTACATAAAATAACGGATTAAAGACGCTGTTCTTTTCAAGAAAAATTCCCGAAGAATGAAAAAAAGATGCCGATATTTTCTTATGTTTTCCAAGTTTCTGTTTATTAAGGTAATGAAAAATATGCGTATCTTTGCGCGAGTATCATTGGGGGAAAGATTATGTCGGAAGAAAAAGAGACGATTGGTATTTATGGAGCGCGAGTACATAATTTAAAAAACATAGATGTGGAGATTCCGCGTGACAGCCTGACCGTGATAACAGGTCTCAGTGGAAGCGGAAAATCATCGTTGGCTTTCGATACGATTTTTGCGGAAGGGCAGCGACGTTATATTGAGACGTTTTCGGCTTATGCCCGTAATTTCTTGGGAGGAATGGAACGTCCGGACGTAGATAAGATTACGGGTTTGAGTCCGGTTATCTCCATCGAGCAGAAAACAACGAATAAGAATCCTCGTTCAACGGTCGGTACCATTACTGAAATATACGATTATTTGCGCCTTCTTTTTGCGCGTGCCGGTATGGCGTATTCATATCTGTCGGGAGAGAGGATGGTGAAATATACAGAAGAACAGATTCTTGACTTGATACGGCGCGATTATAAAGGGAAAAAGATTTATATTTTAGCTCCACTTGTACGTGCCCGTAAAGGACATTATAAGGAACTGTTTGACCATGTGTGCAGGAAAGGCTATCTATATGTGAGGGTGGATGGCGAAATAAAAGAAATCATGCATGGCATGAAGTTGGACCGTTATAAGAATCATGATATTGAACTTGTTGTCGACAAAACCGTTGTTACAGAAAAAGAAGACAGCCGTTTGAGACAAAGTGTGGCAACGGCCATGCAACAGGGAGACGGCCTTTTGATGATTCTTGATGCACAGACCGAGAGTATCCGCCATTACAGTAAACGGTTGATGTGTCCTGTTACAGGATTATCCTATAGGGAACCGGCACCTCATAACTTTTCTTTTAATTCCCCTCAGGGGGCTTGTCCGAAATGTAAAGGGTTAGGTTATGTAAATCTGATTGATGTGGATAAGGTCATACCGAACCGTTCGTTGTCTGTTTACGAAGGAGCTATCGCACCTCTTGGGAAGTATAAGAACATAATGATATTCTGGCAAATAGAAGCTTTGCTGGAAAAATACGAAGCAACTCTTAAAACTCCGATAGAACAATTGCCGGAGGATGCGGTAAACGATATCCTGTATGGCTCTGATGATCGCCTGAAGATTAAAAGTTCGTTGATACAAACATCATCGGATTATTTTGTAACGTACGAAGGTATCGTAAAATATATCCGGATGATGCAGGATAAAGATGTATCGGCTACCGCGCAGAAATGGGCTGAACAATTTGCGAAAACGGCCGTATGTCCCGAGTGTAAAGGTTCCCGATTGAATAAAGAGGCCTTGAATTTCCGCATTCATGATAAAAATATATACGAGTTGTCCACAATGGATATAAGTGAGTTGTATGACTGGACTTTGCATGTGGAAGAATATATGGAAGCGAAACAGCGTAAAATATCTGCAGAAATACTGAAAGAAATTCGTTCCCGTTTGAAGTTTTTGCTTGATGTGGGGTTGGATTATCTGTCTCTTAATCGTTCTTCGGTAAGTCTTTCCGGAGGAGAAACCCAGCGCATTCGTTTGGCAACTCAAATCGGTTCGCAACTGGTAAACGTTCTTTATATACTTGACGAGCCGAGTATCGGTTTGCATCAACGGGATAATATGCGTTTGATAAACTCACTGAAAGAGTTGCGTGACCTCGGCAATTCGATTATTGTTGTGGAGCATGATAAAGATATGATGCTGAATGCTGACTATATTGTCGATATGGGACCGAAAGCCGGACGGCTGGGGGGAGAGGTTGTCTTTTCAGGAACTCCGGCAGATATGCTGAAAACCGATACGTTGACTTCGCGCTATTTGAACGGGACAATGGAAATAGAAGTTCCGAAAGTGCGAAGGAACGGGAATGGCAAATCGCTGTGGTTGCGTGGTGCGTGCGGGAATAATCTGAAAAATATAGATGTGGAGTTTCCGCTCGGTAAGTTGATTTGCGTTACCGGCGTTTCAGGAAGTGGAAAATCGACGCTGATAAATGATACGTTACAACCTATTTTATCTCAGCATTTTTATCGTTCTTTGCAAGATCCGTTGCCTTATAAAACGATTGAAGGGCTGGAATATATTGATAAGGTGGTAAATGTTGATCAGTCTCCATTAGGACGTACACCCCGTTCTAATCCGGCAACATATACAGGCGTGTTCGGTGATATTCGGAATCTGTTTGTAGGTTTGCCGGAGGCAAAGATTCGAGGTTATAAGGCCGGGCGCTTTTCTTTCAATGTAGCCGGCGGGCGTTGTGAGGCTTGCGGAGGAAACGGGTATAAAACTATTGAGATGAATTTTTTGCCCGATGTGTTTGTTCCTTGTGAAGTGTGTCATGGAAAGCGTTATAACAGGGAAACGTTAGAGGTAAGATATAAAGGAAAATCCATCGCAGATGTGTTGGATATGACGATAAACCGTGCGGTGGAGTTCTTTGAGAATGTCCCTCAAATATTAAACAAAATAAAGGTGTTACAGGAAGTCGGGCTGGGATATATCAAATTAGGTCAGCCTTCTACCACACTTTCCGGAGGAGAAAGCCAACGTGTGAAGCTGGCAACTGAACTGGCGAAACGCGACACGGGAAAGACTTTGTATTTATTGGATGAGCCGACAACAGGATTGCATTTCGAGGATATACGTGTTCTGATGAATGTACTGAACCGTTTAGTGGATAAAGGGAATACCGTAATTATTATAGAACATAATCTGGATGTAATTAAAATGGCCGATTATGTGATTGATATGGGTCCGGAAGGTGGAAGAGGCGGCGGGCGACTTTTATCATGCGGGACGCCGGAAGAAGTGGCACGTTCGGCAGAAGGTTATACCCCTCGCTTCATTAAAGAGGAATTGGGAAACGGTTAAACTGATGAGATTGTAGGAGATTTTGCATATGGCGAAAGAAAAGATTGCGAAAACAAACGCAGCCCGTTTGTTGGATAAGGATAAAATCCGTTATGAACTTGTGCCTTATGTTGTAGATGAGAATGATTTAAGTTGTGTGCATGTCGCGGCAACTTTGGGAGAAAATATAGAGCAGGTTTTTAAGACGTTGGTGTTGTGCGGGGATAAGTCGGGCTATTTTGTTTGTGTGATTCCCGGAGAGCATGAAATAGACCTTAAACTTGCTGCTAAGATATCGGGGAATAAGAAATGTGATTTGATACCGGTGAAGGAACTTCTTCCGCTTACAGGGTATATACGCGGAGGATGTTCACCGATAGGAATGAAGAAGCATTTTCCTACATATATTCATTGCTCATGCCGTGAATTCTCTTATATTTATGTGAGTGCGGGCGTACGCGGCTTACAGGTTCGTATTGCTCCCGATGATCTGATTAGGGTATGTAAGGCGGAAGTCTGTATGTTGTTCTGAAGTTATTCCACACCTTTCATCATTTTCTGCAGTTTGCCGGATAGGAGGAAAAGGATAACGGCTGCAGTTCCGCTCATAATCACAAAGAGCATAAAGAAGTCGTACAGGTTTTCTATACGATAACCCATAAATGTTTTGCTTATTCCGTTTTCCGGATAAAAGCTGCTTAACATGCCTGCAAACTTGTTGGCTGCCGAAGTGCTGAGGTACCATACTCCCATTAGCAATGAGGAAAACCGTAAAGGAGAGAGTTTGTATACCAATGATAAGCCGATAGGGGCAAGGCAAAGTTCTCCCATAGTATGTATGAGATAAAGCCCTGTTAGCCATAACATGCTGACTTTTACTCCCGGCATTATGCCTTTTACACCGAAAGCAATGAGAAGATATCCCATGGACAATAAGAATAATCCGATGGCCTGCTTTCGGGGAGAACTTGGTTCAATTCCCTTTTTTCCGAGAAAAGACCAGAAAGCCGCAAAGAGCGGAGCTAAAGTTACGAGCATGATGGGATTGAATGACTGAAAATAGGCTGCAGGCATTTCCCAATTTCCTATATGCCTGTCGGTCTGTTCATCGGCAAAAAAAGTCAGGGATGCTCCGGCCTGTTCGTAAGCTGCCCAAAAGAATATGACGAAAAAAGCAATGATGTAAATGACCCCGATGCGTAATTTTTCTACATGCGTCAGCGATTTGTCGGTAATGATAAAGAGAGGGATGATGATTGTCGTAGCATAGATTATCGAGCCTATCCAGTCGGCATCAGAAAACCAATTCCCGCATTCTCCTGTTTTGTTAAAAGAAAAAAGCAGAGTCAACAGGACGACACCGGTTATCATTTGTATTGTTCGTCTGTGGTTGATGCTGTTCTCTTTTCCCGTATCGGTATCTTCTGTCTTACGAATCGGTGTCGGAGCGACGCCTACGGCATGTCCTTCAGGGTCACAGATATATTTGTTTTTGAAAATCTTAAAGATTGCTGCGCCTAAAAGCATGCCGATACATGCTGCAAGGAACCCCCATTTGAAGTCTTCCGGCCGTCCGGTATTTCCGATGAGCCCGCATATAAGCGGTGCAAAAGTGGAACCGACATTTACTCCCATGTAGAAAATGGTGAATGCGGAATCTTTTCTTGGGTCATCATCCGCATAAAGTCTTCCGACCATTGTCGAAATGTTTGGTTTGAAGAATCCGTTCCCTAAAATCAGAAGGCCGAGTCCGCAGAACATAAGATATTCGGCAATTGTCACTTCGCGAAAGTAACAGGCACTGAGAAACAGAAGAAACTGTCCCATAGCCATTGTGAGGGAGCCGATAATGATTGAGCGCCGATTTCCCCAATAACGGTCAGCAATATAACCGCCGATGAGGGGAGTAAGGTATACTAATCCGGTATAGCTGCCATATATGGACGACGCTGTTCCTTTATCGAACAATAAAGCTTGCACCATGTAGAGCATAAATAAGGCACGCATCCCGTAATAGCTGAAGCGTTCCCACATTTCTGTCACGAAGAGTAAATAGAGTCCTTTGGGGTGTCCTTTTGTTTTTTTCATTGATCCTTATGTAATAAATTGTATCGCTTTTTAGGCTTTTGCGCGGCAAAATACGGAAAATTATTTGGAAAAGGCAAACAGTATCGATGTGAAAAGAGCTCTTTTATATAAAATATCTGACGGTTGTGTGAAAACATCGGGTTGTTTAAAAAGAATTTCCGAATACAATTTATAAGAAAGCGGGTACATTTTTTTTAGTTTTCACGATGTTTTTTGTGAATGCCCGATAACAATAATCCGATAAAAGTCAGCAGACCGTTTATCATCAGCATTTCGTATCCGAAACGGTATCCGGTGTTTGTTTCGACAAGATAGTTCGTTATATAACAAAGAATCGGGGAAAGGATGGCTATAACCGGGACGAAACGGTCGCGAGGATGCCTTTGGGTAAATAACCCAAAAGCATATAGTCCCAGTAACGGTCCGTATGTGTACGATGCAAGTACGTAAATCGTATCGATGACACTGGGGCTGTCAATGACTTCGAAAGCAAGAATGCAACCGACAAATATTACAGAGATTAAAAGATGTGCCCGTTTCCGATAAATTTGCGCTTTCGTTTCATGGAAGCGTTCGATATGAAGCAAATCGATGCAGAAGCTTGTTGTGAGAGCTGTCAGCGCGGAGTCGGCACTTGAAAAGGCTGCAGCAATGATACCAATGGTGAAAAGTACAAGAACATCGATGCCTAAATGTCCGCCTGCGGCAAATAATGGTAATAAATCATCTCCTTTGGCCGGGATTTCCAGGCCGAGCTGAGGAGCAGAGAGCAATAGTAAGATACCGAGCGAGAGGAATAAAAAGTTTACAGGTACAAAAGCAAATCCGTAGCAATACATGTTCTTTTGTGCAGCTTTCAGGTTACGGCAGGAAAGATTTTTCTGCATCATGTCTTGATCGAGTCCCGTCATGACAATGGTAATAAAGATTCCGCTGAAAAATTGTTTGAAGAAATTTTGTCTGGATTGCCAGTCATCGAATACAAATATCCGGCTATGTTCATCTGCTATGATAGTACGGACGGTTTCAACAAAATCGAGGTTCAGTGTGCCGGCTACTTTAAAAAGGATGAGAACTAAGGCAGCCAGAAGACAAAAGGTTTGCAGTGTATCAGTCCAGACAATGGTGCGTATGCCGCTTTTTCGGGTATATAGCCATATAAGGACAACGGTTATGATGGCTGTTGCTGCAAAGGGGATGTGATATGTCCCGAACAGATAATGTTGAAGGATGAGGCATACCAGATAGAGTCTTGCAGATGCTCCGAGCATTTTCGATAACAGAAAGAAAGAGGCACCAGTGTGATATGTGTATTTTCCGAAACGTTTTTCAAGATAAGTATAGATGGATGTGAGATTAAGTCGGTAATAGAGAGGTAATAGTACGTGAGCTATGATGAGGTATCCGAAAAAAAAACCGAAACAGGTCTGCATGTATGTCATGTCTATGCTGGAAGGCATACCCGGAACAGATACGAATGTTACTCCGGACAATGAGGCACCAATCATGCCAAATGCCACAAGAGGCCAGGATGACTGACGGTTTCCTCGAAAAAACGCATCGTTGTCGGCGTGATGAGAACCGATGATCCGTGCAATAAGCAATAGGATGCCGAAATAAAGACATATCGTGATAAGAATATAAATACCATTCATTCTTTGTAGTTTTCCGGCAAAGGTAGAAAGATTTTTATTACTTTTGCGGTTAAATTGAAGTAAAGAATGAATCAACAGTATCCGTCTGTGTTATTGGAAAAAGCCGTAGGGGAGTTCGCAAAACTGCCGGGAATAGGCCGAAAGACAGCCATGCGTTTGGTTTTATACTTGTTGCGTCAGGATACCCAAACGGTGGAATCGTTTGGAAATGCGATAGTCACTTTGAAACGAGAAGTGAAATACTGTCGGGTATGTCATAATATTTCCGATACGGAAACGTGTCGGATCTGTTCAAATCCTTCGCGTGATGCTTCAACGATTTGCGTAGTGGAGAATATACGCGATGTGATGGCGGTGGAAAATACGCAGCAGTATAACGGACTTTATCATGTGCTTGGCGGAGTTATTTCGCCGATGGAAGGTATCGGTCCTTCTGATTTGCAAATAGAGAGTCTGGTTGATAGAGTGAAGGCCGGCGGTGTAAAGGAAGTGATTCTCGCTCTTAGTTCGACAATGGAGGGAGATACTACCAATTTTTATATTTTCCGTAAGTTGGCTCCTCTGAATGTTAAATTGACAATGATATCACGCGGAATTTCGATAGGGGATGAATTAGAGTATACGGATGAGGTGACATTAGGACGTTCGATAGCGAACCGGACTTTGTTTACCGGGACCTTATGATAGAATGATATGGAAAAAGGAATTAAAAAAATACTTTCACGTTTGAAATTGGAGTATGCCTTTTTATGGGCAGCCGTTATTGTTTTGGTGATTTTGTATGAGGGCGAAGTATTGCCATCCGGGACTTTTGTTGAAGATGCACAGGCCGTTTACATACTTCAGTCAGCGGCTATTCTGTTGACTTTGGGATTAATCCCTTTATCTTTGCGTTTGTTTACTTTATCTGTCTGTCGTAATATCCGTAACTATTTGCCGGCGGATGCATTAAAAAGTTATCGTCGGTGGAGTGAGATTCGGTTAGCTTTGTTGATAACTCCTTTATTGTTCGATATTTCGGTTTATTATGCAACGATGAATACGATGGGAGTGTTATGTGCAGGTATGATTGCAATAGCTTTACTGTTTTGTATTCCATCGGAAAATCGATTGTATAACGAACTTGGTCTTTTGGAAAATAAAAATAAAAATTGATGGAGAAGGAGTTGATTCAAGCGGGGAAAATAAAATTACGCGCTCCGGAATCGGAAGATTTGGAGGTCATGTTTTATTTAGAAAACGGAGACGACAGTTGGGGAGAGGGGATGGTAACCGGGCCGTATTCCCGTTATCAGCTGAAAAAATATATCGAGGAAAATCAGAATGATCTTTTTTCCGATCGACAACTTCGGCTGATGATTGAACATGAAGATTTTGGTACTGTCGGTATTATTGACATTTGTGCTTTCGAGCCTCGTCACATGCATGGTGAGATAGGCATCGTTGTCCGTAGAGAGTTTCGGCGATGTGGCATTGCACGTACGGCTCTTAATCTTTTTGAACAGCATTGCTTTCGCGTATTGGGCTTGCATCAATTGTATGCATATATTCGAAAAGAAAATACAGCATGCCTTCATCTATTTGCTTCTGCCGGTTATGAGCGGGTCGGGATCTTGCGCTCTTGGTTTTATGTGAAGAATAATTTTCAGGATGTTTGTCTTGTTCAGAAAATCAATAAACTTGCAGAATGATAGATATATGCGGATATTTAGTCTGAGTTTGTGGACTTTCAGATTTACTTCTGTAGCTTCTGTTTTATAATTTCCCGATGCAAAAAATCCGATATGTTTTTATAATGATTATTTCCTTTCTGGCTTTTGATTATCAACTTACAGATGTGAAAATAATAATGTTTATATAAACAGGGATAAAGTTTGGGCGGAATTTTCAAAAAATGGAAATCGTTTATTGAAATTTTTTTTCGCATAAAAATAATTGAAAAGTTTGTATAAATAAAAAAAAGTTATACCTTTGCACCGCAATCAGGAAAGATTGATAAAAAATGATATTTATTGCAAAGGTGCGTTAGTTCAGCTGGTTAGAATACATGCCTGTCACGCATGGGGTCACGGGTTCGAGTCCCGTACGCACCGCAAGGTTTTTGAGATAAATGAAAGCCTGCGAGTGGTAAAGCCTACAAAATCAATGTTTTTGTAGGCTTTGTTTTTTTCTTTTTATAGCCATCCCGAAGAAAAACAAATGCCTGTTAAAGACAGACAATTTACAATGTCTTGAATTAGTTTAGCTTACGTTTTTTTGAAATTCAAGTTCTTGTTTCCACGACAAATCTTTCCCTTTCCGAACTTTTTCTGTACATTTGCAAACATTAAAAGCTACAATTGATTAGTAAAATTGATATGAGAAAGATATTTATCTATATCTTATGGGGTATTCTGATTCTTGCAATAGTAACAATAGCGATTGTCTTTTCTGCTATTTCTAAAGGTAAAATCGGTTATGTCCCGCCGGTTGAAGAGCTGGAGAATCCAAATCTTAAATTTGCCACTCAGGTGATTTCTGATGACGGAATGTTGCTTGGAACATGGTCGTACAGCAAAGAGAATCGTGTTTATGTGGGGTATGATGAGTTGTCGCCGAATTTAGTGCACGCTTTGGTCGCGACTGAAGATGTTCGTTTTAGTGAACATTCCGGAATTGATGCCCGTGCTTTTTTACGCGCGGTGATAAAACGTGGTGTATTGATGCAGAAAAATGCAGGAGGAGGAAGCACGATTACTCAGCAGTTGGCTAAACAATTTTATTCTCCCGTAGCAGATAATGTGTTAGAGCGTTTATTGCAAAAACCGATAGAATGGGTGATTGCCGTAAAATTAGAGCGATATTACACGAAAGAAGAGATATTGACGATGTATCTCAACAAGTTTGATTTCTTGAACAATGCTGTAGGTATTAAAACTGCAGCGAAAACATATTTCTCAAAAGACCCGAAAAATTTATCAATAGAAGAAGCGGCTACATTAATAGGAATGTGTAAAAATCCGTCTTTGTATAATCCTCGTCGCTTTAATGAACGTTCACGTGGACGACGTAACACTGTTCTTGAACAGATGCGTAAGGCTGGTTATCTGACGGACGTCGAATGTGATTCTTTAAAGAAACTGCCTCTTGTTTTAAAATTCCAGCGTGTCGATCATAAAGATGGGCTTGCTACTTATTTTCGGGAGTATCTGCGTATTATGATGACGGCCCAAAAACCTGAAAAGAGCAAGTATCGTGGTTGGCAGAGGCAGAAGTTTTTTGAAGATTCATTGGCATGGGAGACAAATCCCCTTTACGGATGGTGTGCAAAAAACAAGAAAAAAGATGGAACGAACTATAATATTTATACTGATGGATTGAAGATTTATACCACTATAGATTCGCGTATGCAGCGTTATGCGGAGGAAGCTGTTTACGAGCATGTAGCCAAATATTTGCAACCTCGTTTCTTTAAAGAGAAAAAAGGACGCAAGACAGCTCCTTACACCAGTGAGCTGACAAAAGAGGAAGTCGATAATATTTTAAATCGTTCGATTCGCCAAAGTGAAAGGTATAATGTGATGAAGTCTGCCGGGCATAGTGAAGAAGATATTCGGAAATCCTTTAATACAAAGCATGAGATGACTGTCTTTTCATGGGATGGAGAAAAGGATACGATAATGACGCCGTTAGATTCTATTAAGTATTACAAGCATTTCTTGCGGGCTGGCTTTATGTCAATGGATCCTGTTACGGGATATGTGAAAGCATATGTCGGTGGTCCGAATTATAATTACTTCCAATATGATATGGCAATGGTGGGACGTCGGCAAATTGGCTCTACCATCAAACCGTTTTTATACTCGCTTGCAATGGAAAACGGCTTTTCTCCGTGTGATTTAGCGCGTAATGTGGAGCAGACATTATTTGATGAGAACGGGAAAGCGTGGTCGCCTCGTAATTCATCAAGGTCGCACTACGGAGAAATTGTAACGCTTAAATGGGGATTGGCAAATTCGAACAACTGGATTTCTGCTTACTTGATGAGTAAATTGAGTCCGTATGAACTTGTTCGTCTGATTCATTCTTTCGGAGTTTTGAATCAGGATATTCAGCCTACCGTTTCGTTGTGTTTGGGACCTTGCGAGATTTCTGTGGGAGAAATGGTAAGCGCATATACTGCTTTTGTGAATAGAGGAATACGTACGGCCCCGTTGTTTGTTTCGCATATTGAGGATAATGAAGGGAATACAATTGCGACTTTCACTCCCCAAATAGAAGAGGTCATTAGTGAAACGAGTGCTTATAAGATGCTTATTATGCTACGTGCTGTTATAAATGAGGGCACGGGAGGAAGAGTAAGACGCCTTTATAATATAAAAGCGGATATGGGAGGTAAAACCGGGACGACCAACCGTAACTCAGATGGTTGGTTCATGGGATTCACTCCAACGTTGGTATCCGGATGCTGGGTCGGGGGAGAGGAGAGAGATATTCATTTTGACCGGATGGCAGACGGGCAGGGTGCTTCGATGGCATTGCCTGTATGGTCATTATATATGCAGAAAGTTTTTAACGATGAGTCATTGGGATATCATCAGACTGATAGCTTTTATATTCCGGAAGGATTTGATCCGTGTAAGGATAAGCTGACAGAGATGGAAGAGGAAAACGCAAGTAATTTGGATGATATATTTTTCCAGTAAGAAAGGCGGTCTGACAGATTTTTAAAACGCGGAAGCCTTTTTAGCAAAACGATTCATTCTTCAGACAAAAAGAATGGGTCGTTTTGCTTGTTTTTATGCGTCGTATCCGTTGCTTTCGTATGGACATTGTGAAATATGTTTCTTAAGGTTGTTCAATGAGTTGTAGTGTGAAGGAGGGGATTGTCTCATGTTTATTTGGATTATTCCGTTTTATTTGCTATATTGCCGTATGAATAAATGATGATGGCAGTGGAAAACGGATTAATGTCGTATCAGTTGTTGTCCGGGATACCAACGAAAATATCCGGGTGGATGGAATCGTTTAATCGGGGGAGAACAGACAAAAATGGTGTGTATGTCATAAGTTTGGCTACGCCATCACGCCCGTATTATGCGTTTTGGCGGGTGTTCCCGGATGATTCATGTCCTTTATTTATAAGGACATTGGCTATGACGTTGGAAACAGCTGTTGAACGTGCATTTATTGTGCTTGCAAACTGCAATATTCGTTTGGATTTGCGTGATAATTCTTTCTTTGAGTCTTATTACGGGAATTCGGATGATGTGATACCTTTTGGTAAATACCGGAATAAGCGTTTGGCCGAGATTTATTATATTGACCCGTTGTACGTGCTTTGGTTGGCCAATAAATTTAAGGCAGAAAACAAACGTTATGAATCCATCGTTTCACTTGCAAAGAAGTTTTCGCTTGTTCATTTCGAACTGACCATACAGAAACGCCATATCGCGTCGGTGAGTAAATTTATAGGAACTGTCGGTGAATATATAAAAAATCAAGATTTGACAGTACTTGGCGTGCGGCTGACCGTTGATCAATATAAGCCCGATTTTTATGTAAATCAGAGCGTTCTGGCTGTTGACCGCGATGGTAATCGTTTTGCGTTGACGGTAAAAGCCGGGGGAAAAAGCCTTTCTCCCAATAGCTTAAGCTGCCATTCCAGGGAAATAAAGAAAGGCGAGGTGTTGCATATACGTTCAGCCAAAGTCATGTCTCATTATAAATTTAAAGGAGTGCAGTATACTCGTTTGGGATATTTGAAATTCGATTAGGGTATTTCTTGGGGCAATGTGTTCAGACATTCCTTTACGTAATGTTTATTTATATCGTCAGATTTTACTGTTTCTTTCCCGTAAAATAATAAATCAATATCCAGAGGAATTATTCCCATTTCTTTCTTTTCGGAATTTCTCCCGTGTATCTGTTCTATTTGTTTGAGTATTCCGATTAATTGTTCTTTATTTAGTGATGTCTTTAATCTGGCGGCCCGGTTAAAAAACGGAGAAGAATTAGGCATATTCTCTGGTTCCGTTTGCAGAATCTCACCCCATTCCATGCCGGGAAAAAGGGAATTCAGCTCATTCTCTGCTTGTTTCAGATGTTTTAAACCGTTATAGTTAGAGCCTAAGCAAAGAGTGCATGAAGTGGTATTATCTCTCATTTGTATAAACAACTGGTCATTGCAGGCAAAAGTACAACTTTCATTCCGATGAAACAATTCGTTGTGTATATGAAACACGATGTTTGTTTGGCTTTAAGAAATGATAAAAATTGAGAGCTTGTGAGAATATTCTGCATAATTTTTCATAACTTTGTGTGATATTGAAGAAAAAGAATATGAAATTTATCGGAATAATTCCTGCAAGATATGCTTCCACACGTTTTCCTGGAAAGCCGTTGGCCTTATTAGGAGGCAAGCCGGTTATACAACATGTGTATGAGCAAGTGATGAATGTCCTTGATGCAGTTTATGTGGCAACCGATGATGAACGGATTGAAGAAGCCGTAAGATCATTTGGAGGAAAGTCTGTTATGACATCGCCCGACCATAAAAGCGGGACGGATCGCTGCTATGAAGCATTTCAGAAAGTGGGTGAAGGCTATGATATTGTTGTGAATATACAAGGAGACGAACCGTTTATTCAACGGTCACAGCTTGAAACAGCGAAAAAATGTTTTGAAGATCCTTCTACTCAAATTGCGACTTTGGTTAAACCCTTTACCGTGCACGACGGCCTGGCTGCACTTGAAAATGTGAATTCACCCAAAGTTGTAGTCGATAAAAATATGAACGCTTTGTACTTCAGCCGCTCTGTTATACCTTATCAGCGCGATAAGGAGAGAAACGAATGGCTGTCAACACATACTTATTACAGGCATATAGGATTATATGCATACAGGGCTATCGTATTGAAAGAAATAACATCTTTATCTCAGTCTGCTCTTGAAATAGCTGAATCACTGGAGCAATTGCGTTGGTTGGAGAACGGATATAAGATAAAAGTGGGAATAACGGACGTTGAAACAATAGGGATTGATACTTGTCAGGACTTGGCGCGAGCCGAAATGTTTTTACAGGGGAGAAGGGAATGATATGGAAATATTAGACAGAACTGTTGCTCCGGAAATCCGTCAGATAGAACATTTTACCATTGATACGCCCGTCTGCCATAGAATGCGTAATGGAATCCCGTTGCACATTATACAGGCAGGCGATGAAGACGTGGTTCGTTTTGACTTACTGATAAAGGGAGGACAATGGGAACAGACGCGCCCTTTACAGGCAATGTTTACCAACCGTATGTTGCGTGAAGGTACATATACGTTTACTTCTGCTCAAATCGCAGAAAAACTTGACTATTATGGTTCCTGGCTTGATTTATCGTCTTCCGTGAATTATGGGTTCGTTACGCTTTATTCGTTGAACAAATATTTTTCTCAGACATTGGAGATTCTGGCTTCAATGGTAAAAGAACCGGTGTTTCCGGAAAAAGAACTGTCGGTTGTTACAGAAAGTAACAAGTTGCAGTTCCTTGTAAATTCGGAAAAGGTGGAAGTCATCACGCGAAAACAATTGAATCGTTCTCTTTTCGGAGAGGCACATCCGTTGGGAAAATATGCCAAAGCAGAAGACTATGACAATATTCATGGGTGTGATTTAAAAGAATTCTATCACAGATTTTACCGTTCAAACAATGCTTCCATTTATATTTCCGGAAAGGTAACATCGGAAATAATCAGTTGCATAGAGCGCCTTTTCGGAAATGAGGAATGGGGAGATGTCAGTATGAAGGGTGAACAATTGTTCTTTACTCCGCAGCCGGATTCCCGAAAACGTGTTTTTATTGAGCGTGAAAATGCGATGCAGAGTTCCTTGAAGATGGGCGGATTTTCCATAAATCGTCAGCATTCGGATTATCATAAATTGCGTGTGCTGATAACTTTGTTCGGTGGATATTTCGGAAGTCGCCTCATGTCGAATATCAGGGAAGAGAAAGGTTATACTTATGGTATCGGAGCGAATCTGGTATGTTATCCCGAAGAAGGAGTACTTGTAATAAGTACGGAAGCTGCAAATGAATATATAAACCAGATAATTGAGGAAGTCTATAAGGAAATAGATATTTTGGCTTTAGAAAAAGTTTCTGATGAAGAACTGAATATGGTGAAGAATTATATGCTGGGAGATATGTGCCGTTCGTATGAAAACGCTTTTTCTTTATCGGAAGCATGGATATTTATAGAGACATCCGGATTGGATAATTGTTATTTTGAAGAATCGCTTAATGCAATTCGTTCCATTACGCCGTTAGAGATACAGGCTCTGGCACAGGAATATTTGAGGAAAGAAGACTTAATAGAAATAATTGCCGGGAAAAAATCTGCAGGAAATATATAAACAAGGCGGAAAATATAATTTTGTACATCGAAAGGTTGAATAAAAAAGACGGAAATGAATAAATATATTTATCTATTGTTGCTTTTTATGACGGTAAATGTTTTCCCGTCATTGGCGCAAATCTCTTTGGGGTATTATAAGTTTAAAGACGGATCTGAGTACAGCGGAGAATTGAAACGTCGCCGGCCGAACGGGAAAGGGAGGACCGTATTGAAAAACGGAGATATCTATGAAGGAGAATATATAAAAGGGAAAAGACAGGGAAATGGTATTTATTTTTTTAAAGATGGTGAGAAATACATAGGAGAATGGTTTGAAGATAAGCAACAGGGGAAAGGCGTTTATTATTTCCTCAATAATAATCGTTACGAAGGAATGTGGCTTGCCGATTATCAAGAGGGGGAAGGTACGATGTACTATTATAACGGCGATGTGTATGTTGGTTCATGGCGTCAGAATAAAAGAGACGGGAAAGGTGTTTATACATGGGCCAATGGTGCAAGTTATGAAGGAAGCTGGACTGATGATTTGAAGAATGGATATGGAGTAATGCTTTGGGATGATGGATCGAAATATGAGGGTGAATGGAAAGATGGAGTTCGTCATGGGAAAGGTACATTCTATTATGTGAATGGCGATAAGTACGTAGGAGATTGGAAAGACGATGTTCAACAGGGGAAAGGTATTTACGAATTCCAGAACGGAGAACGTTATGAAGGCGATTACGTCAATGGAGAACGAACAGGTTATGGCGTTTATACATACCCTAATGGCGATAAATATGAAGGACACTTCGAGAATGGATGGCAACAAGGGAACGGGACGTTTACATGGATTAGCGGAGCCGTCTACGAAGGGGAATGGCTGAAAAACGAACGTTCCGGCATCGGACAATATACATGGGCAAACGGAGAAATTTATAAGGGCTCATGGAAAAATAATATGGCGGAAGGTGAAGGCACATTGCATATGAAAGACGGATCGGTTTATACCGGAGGTTTCAAGCATGGAAAAGAGGAGGGGACAGGTGTTATTGTGTCAAAGGACGGAACCCGTTTTGAAGGAACTTTTAAGCAGGGGAAAAAAGACGGGCATTTTATAGAAAAAAATGCGGAAGGAAAAGTTATTCGGGAAGGGACATTCCGTAACGGACGTATTTTATCAGAAAATAAAAAATGAAAAAAGATTAGTGGCACTGTCCGGATGATGGGTTGAATTATGGCAAAAGAAGGAGACGGAATATTTTTTCGCTGTATTGTTTCTATAGAAAGACTTCGATGCTTTGTTGAAAACGCGGGGATGAATAGGAGCTTTTACCGTGTTTATTGGGAAAAAAGATTTTTATAACTTTATATCAGGTATAGGTAAATGAATGTAAATGTTGCGGATATTTTGGATTTTCTGAAATTGTTATCTGCCAATAACAATCGCGAATGGTTTCAAAAGCATAAAGCAGATTATCTGGAAGTGCAGAGAAAATTCGAGGAATTGCTTGCTGTCGTAATTTCTCGCATAGCAGTATTCGATAAAAGTGTGGCGCATCTTGAACCGAAGGATTGTACTTACCGTATATATCGTGACACTCGTTTTTCGGCCGATAAGTCCCCTTATAAAAATCATATAGGCGGATACATTAATGCGCGCGGGAAAAAGTCGAACCATTGCGGTTATTATATTCATTTGGAACCCGGTAATTGTATGCTTGCGGGAGGAAGTTGGTGCATGCCATCCGAGATGTTACGCGCCGTTCGTTTATCGGTTTATGATAATATAGACGAATACCGTTCGATCGTGGAAGACCCGGTTTTCAGACAATACTTTCCGGTTGTGGGTGAAACTTTCCTGAAAACGAATCCTAAGGGTTTCCCGAAGGATTTTCCTTTTCCGCAATATATCCGCTGTAAAGATTTTACGATATCTTATCGTATTGAGGATTCTTTTTATGACGACCCGGATTATCTGGAAAAGATAGCGGCTGCTTTTTTTCAGTTGAAACGGTTTGCTGATTTTGTTAATTATACGGTTGACGATATGGAATAAGGGCTTTTGTGTTATGGTTATAGATAAAATAGAGAATTTAAAACAGTATGTTTCTCTGAGTCCTTTGTTGCCTCAGGTAATAGATTTTCTTGTCTCTGTGGATTTGTCTGCACTTGAAACAGGACGCATTGTAATCGATGATGATAAAATCTTTGCGAATATAGAGGAAATATTGCCGAAAAAGAAAGAAGATGCTTTGCTTGAGACGCATGATAAATATATTGATTTACAAATACCGTTGACCGGAATTGAAATAATGGGATACCGTGCTCGCGCAGAACTTCCCGTTGTTACATACGATTCCGGAAAAGATATTTCTTTTTATGAAAGTTTGCCGATGAGCTATTTTACGGTAAAACCCGGTATGTTTGTCTTGTTTTTTCCACAGGATGCCCATGCTCCTGCCATAACAGATGTTGGCATAAAAAAAATAGTTGTGAAAATCCGTACTTATTAAACACATGATATGATGAATAATATCTTAAATCTCATTAAAAACGACCCGTGGTTGGAACCTTATCAAGAGGCAATAATCGGGAGGCATCAGCATGCAATAGATAAAGAAATGGAATTGGCTGATCGGAAAACGTTATGCGATTTTGCTTCGGGGCATCTTTATTTTGGAATGCATTTGGTGGAAAAAGAATGGATTTTTCGAGAATGGGCTCCTAATGCTACTGCAATTTATTTGGTCGGCGATTTTAATAATTGGATGGAAAATCCGAACTTTAAATTAAAACGAATAAAGAACACAGAGAACTGGGAGATTAAATTACCTAAAAAGACGCTGAAACATGGCGATTTGTATAAGCTGAAAGTATATTGGAAAGGCGGATGTGGAGAAAGAATTCCTGCGTGGGCTACAAGGGTTGTTCAGGACGAACAGACTAAAATATTCAGTGCGCAAATATGGAATCCCGATAAACCTTATAAGTTTAAAAAGAAAGTATTCCTGCCGAATATCTCGCCTTTAATGATATATGAATGCCATATAGGTATGGCGCAAGACGAAGAAAAAGTTGGAACGTATAATGAATTTCGCGAAAATGTCTTGCCGAGAATTGCAGCCGATGGATATAATTGTATTCAGATTATGGCCATTCAGGAACATCCTTATTATGGAAGTTTCGGTTATCACGTGTCAAGTTTTTTTGCTCCGTCTTCACGTTTCGGTACATCGGATGAACTGAAAATGCTGATTGACACGGCCCATCAGATGGGTATTGCTGTTATTATGGATATCGTGCATTCGCATGCGGTTAAAAACGAGGTTGAAGGACTTGGAAACTTCGCAGGAGATCCTTGCCAATATTTCTATCCGGGTGATAGAAGGGAGCATCCGGCATGGGATTCTCTATGCTTTGATTACGGAAAGAATCAGGTGATTCATTTCCTTTTGTCAAATTGTCGTTATTGGTTGGAAGAGTTCCATTTCGACGGATTCCGTTTTGATGGAGTGACCTCAATGTTATATTATAGTCACGGTTTGGGGGAAAGTTTTTGCAGCTATGCAGATTACTTTAACGGTAGACAGGACGATAATGCGATTTGTTACCTGACCCTGGCGAACCGTTTAATCCATCAAGTCAATCCCAGAGCGATAACCATTGCAGAGGAAGTCTCAGGTATGCCCGGCCTTGCTGCTCCCTTTAATGACGGAGGGTATGGATTTGATTATCGGATGGCCATGAACATTCCGGATTATTGGATTAAGATAATCAAGGAAAAGCGGGATGAAGACTGGAAGCCTTCCAGCATGTTTTGGGAAGTAACCAATCGTCGGAAAGATGAGAAAACAATTTCTTATTGCGAAAGTCATGACCAGGCTTTAGTGGGAGATAAGACGATTATATTCCGTTTGATAGATTCCGATATGTATTGGCATTTCAAGATAGGAGACGAGAATCTCAATGTGGAAAGAGGAATTGCCTTGCATAAGATGATACGTTTGCTGACTGCCTCGACCATAAACGGCGGATATCTGAACTTTATGGGGAATGAATTCGGGCATCCGGAGTGGATTGACTTTCCGAGAGAAGGTAATGGTTGGTCGTATAAGTATGCACGTCGTCAGTGGAATTTAGTAGATAATAAAGAACTGTGTTATCATTATCTGGGTGATTTCGACTCGGCTATGATTCATTTGTTGGAGAAGACAAAGAACATTCAAAAGACTGATGTGATAGAGGTATGGCATAATGATGATGATCAGGTTCTGGCATTTCGTAGAAAAAATTTCGTATTTGTGTTTAATTTTAATCCGACACGTTCTTTTACCGATTATGGCTTTTTGGTGATGCGTGGTGAATATCGTGTTGTTTTAAATACAGATGATAAGGCTTTTGGCGGATTTGGTCTGACAGATGATACGATTTCCCATTATACATGTGCAGACCCTTTATATGCAAAGGAAAAGAAAGAATGGCTGAAACTATATGTTCCGGCTCGCACAGCAATGGTTTTAAAGAGAGTGAATTTTTAGTCGTATGAGTGGTTCAGAACAGGTGTTGTATCAGAAAACGGGTGGCTTTCAGGTTTTGATGTGCGGTTTTCTGTTTACCGTTTTCAGTTTTGTTTATTTATATGTTTTTCAGTGTGATGTGTTGGAAACGTTGCATTATTCGTTGGCACACGGGAAAACAGTATTTTCTGCCTGGGGGAGTGCTGTCGGTATAACGTTTGTTCTGTTGCTGATACGTTGGGGACTTAATAAATTCTTGAGATTGGGGGGAATAGTATATGCTTTTTCTTATTTCCCGTTATTCCTGATTTTAGGTGTGCTTACCGATATTGATTACGGGATATATACTTCCACATACCATACTGTATGGGGCTGGTTGCTTCCGGTTATATTGATTGTATATATTGTAATCTCCGTTCAGATTGGTAAATTTTTCCGGGCAATGCGTAATTTCTCTGTGACATCCTTGACCGTTACAAACAGTAATCTTGTAATAATCATTATGCTTTGCATGATGACTATGCTGATTGGAAATACAGACAACGTGTTGCATAATGAATTAAGGGCGGAGCGATTGTTGCGTGAAAAAAGCTATTCCGGAGCGTTGGAGGCCGGTGTTCATATGGCGGAGCCGACTCATACACTTACAGCTTTGCGCGCATATGCGTTGGCACATACGGGAGAAATGGGGGAAAGGCTTTTTAATTATCCTCAAAATTATGGGGCGGACGGATTGTTCTTTCCGGACGATTCCTTAAAAACCTTTCGTTATACGAATGATTCCGTATTTAGTTTATTGGCTATTCCCCGACAGAATGTAAAACCGACCGTTGAGCTTCTGCGAGAGGCATGCTATCAGGGGACAGGAAGCCATGTCGCTCTTGATTATTATCTTTCGGCGTTGTTACTGGATAAAGAGTTGGATATGTTTGTAAAGACGCTTTCCGATTTTTATGTTATGGAAGACAGTCTGCCGCTTTATTATCGTGAAGCGGTTGTTTTGTGGAATGAAATACATTCGGATAGCATTAGTCTTGCCAAAGACAGCATGATGTTGCAGCAGTATGGCGGATATCTTGAAAGGGAAAAGATGCTTTCGTCTGAAACATTTATGGAAAAGAAAAACCTTATGTGTAAGGATTATGGTAATACATATTGGTGGTATTATAATTATGGAAGGCAATGATTTTTTCTACGGATATGTGCACAATCACTGGCTTTTTATTAATTTTGCACATTCAAAAAAGCATCAAGGAAATATACAAATGATATAAACTATGGCGAAAGAACTGAAAGAACTGACCAAAAGAAGTGAAAATTATTCGCAGTGGTATAATGATTTAGTGGTAAAGGCTGATTTGGCCGAACAGTCGGCCGTACGTGGTTGTATGGTAATAAAGCCTTATGGATATGCAATCTGGGAGAAAATGCAGCAACAATTAGACCGTATGTTTAAGGAAACCGGCCATGTAAACGCATATTTCCCGCTGTTGATACCGAAATCATATTTAAGTCGTGAGGCTGAACATGTAGAAGGTTTTGCCAAGGAATGTGCCGTAGTAACTCACTATCGTTTGAAAAATGCAGAAGACGGATCAGGAGTTATTGTAGACCCTGCCGCAAAACTGGAGGAAGAACTTATTATTCGTCCGACTTCGGAAACCATCATTTGGAGTACTTATAAGAACTGGATTAATTCTTACCGGGATCTTCCTATATTATGTAACCAATGGGCTAATGTGGTGCGCTGGGAAAAGCGTACACGTCTTTTCCTTCGTACGGCGGAATTCCTTTGGCAGGAAGGACATACAGCCCATGCGACTCGTGAAGAAGCAGAGGCTGAAGCTCAGAGAATGTTACGTGTGTATAGCGATTTTGCCGAGAAATATATGGCCGTTCCGGTAGTGAAAGGTGTAAAATCGGCTAATGAGCGTTTTGCCGGAGCGTTGGATACTTATACTATCGAAGGATTAATGCAAGACGGAAAGGCGCTTCAATGCGGGACATCTCACTTCCTTGGGCAGAATTTTGCCAAGGCGTTTAATGTCCAGTTTGTCGATAAGAACAATAAGCTTGATTATGTATGGGCTACTTCTTGGGGAGTATCCACCCGCTTGATGGGAGCGTTGATTATGACACATTCCGATGATAACGGATTGGTGTTGCCTCCGCATTTAGCTCCGATACAGGTAGTGATTATCCCTATCTATAAGAATGAGGAACAACTCAAGCAGATTGATGCAAAAGTGGAAGGCATTGTAAGGAAATTACGCGATATGGGTATATCTGTGAAATATGATAATGCAGACAATAAACGGCCGGGATTTAAATTCGCCGATTACGAACTGAAAGGAGTTCCGGTGCGTCTTGCAATGGGAGGCCGTGATTTGGAGAATAACACGATTGAGATAATGCGTCGTGATACTTTAGAAAAAGAGACCCGTACCTGCGATGGAATAGAAGAATATGTGAAGAATCTTCTAGAAGAAATTCAGACGAACATCTATCAAAAGGCTCTGACATATCGTAATTCGCATATAACAAAAGTGGATACTTACGAAGACTTTAAGGCACAGATTGAAAAGGGTGGTTTTATTTTGGCGCATTGGGATGGTACGACAGAGACGGAAGAGCGCATAAAAGAAGAAACGAAAGCGACGATCCGTTGCCTTCCTTTTGATGCGGATGAGGAGAGCCTTACACCGGGAGTGGATATGGTTACAGGTAAACCGTCAGCTCGTCGCGTATTGTTTGCCCGTGCTTATTGATTGATTAAAACGGATACATATAAAAAAATAGCGTGATGGTTGCATAAACAATCACGCTATTTTTTTATTTAAAGTGCCGGAATCATGAAAAATCTCTTGATGTATGAAGAAAAACATGCAGAGGTTTTTCCGGTTTTCTTCGTATGACTTAAAAAAAGAAAAGGAGATCTTCTGCAGACCCCCTTTTTCTTTTGAAACATCACATTATTATTAATTAATAATCCGTATTATTCGGATCGAAGTTTGTCCATCCGTTAAGCCAAGCATCTGAGGTTCCGAAAGCACCGATGTAGGGAGTCTTGTCGAATCCGCTCTGTAAAAGCTCGTCAGTCCAAGCTGCAGCATTCAGAACAGGACTTGATGCTGTCGGCATATAGTCGGCACCGATGTTACGGCTGTCGGTAAATTGTAAGTCGCTTATATTGTCGTATGCTCTGTTACCCGGTTGGTTTGCGAAATATTCATGCGAGAAAGAATAAGTTGCGCCGGATTGCCAAGGCAGGTCATCGTATTCCTTGTTTGCATCAGTTCCTATTGCATCCATTCCTGCAAAGTAGATATTCTGAAGTTTCAGCAGGCCGTCTTGGGCATATTGTACGGTATTTCCTTTTTCACCATCGATAATCAGGCCGATAGGATAGCCGATTGCTACAGAGTTGAAGCAAGCCAAATGACTTGAACGGCGGATTTGCATTGCAGATTGGAACAGGCCGAGAGCAGAACCATTGTTCGGATAATATTCGCCTCCGTTGATATAATTCTCATCGTTTGTGAAACCGTTTCTGCCTTTAGGCCCGATGAATGTAATATTACTGAATGTTGCAGTTGTGTAAGGGCTGACTTCAGTTCCGTCGGCATTATTGTCAGATTCGAAACTGTTTGACTGAGAAGTATCGGCAAGTCTCGGATTTCTTACAACAAGTCCGTATTGAACCTTTCCAGAGAATCCGTTATCTGTATCAAAATCATCATCCCATCCGTTGAATGCAACTAAATATTTACAGTTTACTGTACCACCGAACCATTCGTAAGAATCGTCGTTAGAGAATGATACCTGCAAGTGGTCGATTTGTGTTCCGCTACCGACAGAACCGAAAGTTATACCGTTTATTTCTTTATCTTTCTGGAAAGGATATCCGGCAAATTCCACGCGCACATAACTCAAAACGCCTGAATTATCGGCATCATTGTTACCTCCGTGTGTGGTACGCGGGCCACCTTCTATCTGCATTGAAGTTTGGTTGTTGCGGGCATTACCGCAGATAATCAAACCTCCCCAGTCTCCCGGTTTACGTTGTCCCTTAGGTTGTGCAGAAGTAAATACGATAGGAGAAGTAGAAGTTCCTTGTGCGATAAGCTTACCGCCCGGCTCTACGATGAGAGACGCTTGTGTTTGTTTGTCTCCTTTGATTATCGTACCTGCTTCGATGGTTAATTGTGAACCATCTGCCACGTAAACCCATCCTTTTAATGTATATGTTCCTTTTTTAAGGGTCTGTGTTCCTTTGAAAACCAATTCCTTGTCGCCGTTGCCGATAACGGTTCCTTCTTCGTCAGCTTCTCCGTTTTCATTGAATAGCAAATGGTCGCATGTCGTTTTTCCATCTGTGTCGGTACCCCAAGTGTACTGCGGTCCTTCTGGTTCTTGCGGGTTCTCATCATCGCTGCAAGAAACTGTCAATCCCAGCATCATGGCTGAAAAGGCATAAAACACGAATTTACTTTTTTTCATTGTTTTGGTTGTTTTAGATAATTAATTGTATGAATTAAAAATTGTAACTGATATTCAAGTTAAAATTCCGTCCGGGTTTGTATTGGCGATTGATTTGTTCTATAGTCCCATGACTGGTTTCTTGGAATTGTTGGAACGTGATTTTTTCTGCCAATAAGTCTCTTACGGCAAATTTAATTTCAATATGTTCGCCAAATTTCTTGGAAACGCTAAGATCGATGGTGTTTCTTGGCATTTCATACGAGTCGGGGATATTGACAATATTGTCGCCTGTTCCCATACTTCTTCCTACACCAACGATACGTTTCCCGATACGGTTATAAAGAACAGCCGCGTTCCATCCGCTTTTAGGCTGTTGATAGAATAATCCGGTGTTGATCAGATAAGGAGATTGTCCCTGCATGGGGCGTGATTTCTCTTTTGCTCCTTCTGCAAAATTCACTTTACTTTTAATCAGTGCACCATTGAAACTCAGACTGAAATTGCGCACTCCTATAAAGTCGAGGTTCTTTCTTATATCAAGTTCTATACCGTAGTTGTCGGCTTTCTCTGCATTGACGTTTGAGTAAGTGTAGTCTGTTCCACCGTTTACTGTGTAAGTCCATTCGATCGGATCCTGAAAATGTTTGTAGAAAAGCGAAACAGCAATCAGTTCCCCCAAGCTCGGATAAAATTCATAACTAAAGTCTACATTGTCGATGTAGGCAGGTTTCAGAGCCGCATTTCCTTCTACATTGCTGGCTAAATCGAAGTCATAGAAAACGGATGTCGACACTTCACGGAATTCAGGACGGTTCACACTTCGTCCGTAAGATAGACGGAGTTGGTGCTTTTCGTTGAACCGGTAAGTTGTATTAAGCGTGGGAAAGAAATCATTGTAAGTATAATAGGTGCTTTTGGGACTTTCTTCATACTGACGTGTGTTGCTTATCAGTTCCATTTTGTTATGTTCGAAACGGACTCCTGCGTAAATGTTCAGTTTGTCGAAGGGTAAGTTAAAGCCCAAATAGCCTGCTCCCATCAGATTGTTTCCGCTATAGTTGTTTGTGTAATCAACATGTTCCAATAAAGACAGTTTGTCGCTTCCGTAGTTCTCGTCTTGTAGCAATTCGTTTGTGACATCCATTTCGGCATATGCCTGCGGTAACCGTCCGTTATTCCATGTATAGAGGAAGAAACGGGTGTCGTATGTTCTTGTACGGTATTCTACATATGTTCCGGCTTTCAATACAGGATTGAAAGAATTAAACTCGAATGTATGTTGATAATTGACGTTGACAGAGGCAATATGCTCATCCAATCTGGAAAATTCACGGTTTATATCGCCGATGTTGTCGATTTTCATTGCACCGGTTGATTTGTCCAGCACCGTAATGTAACGCCGTCTGTCTGGCATATTCCGGTTGGCATATGAATAGCCGGCGCTCCAATCCAGTTGGTCCTCATTCATTAGTGTATGTTTTCCTGTGAACTGACCGTTGTATGTGCTTCGGCTTTGATAGTAATATTCCGCCTGATTCTCGAAATCACTTTGAGCATCGTATCCTGAACGATAAGTATATCTGTCTTTACCTAATTGGTTGAATATGTTTTTAAATTCATATCTGCTATTACCATTAGCGGTAACATAAGTAAGGTTTAACATCGCTCCTAAACGAGAGTTTCTGTTATACTGATTGTCTTTGTACTGACGAAGATAAGTGGAGCGGTCATTGGCAGTGTCGTATCCTCCGAATAGATTGTTATCCATGCCGCTGTATGTCTTATATGTATTGCTATAGTTTACCACACCTAATAAAGCGAAAGTCTGACCGGAATCCATTACCCAGCGGTGACTGACGTTCATACTCAGGCTGAGGTCTCCTATGGGATCTTTGCGACGTGTAGTCCAATCATTGTTAAAGCCGTTATCCAATAAGCTGAAGTTATTGTTCCCTCCGTTTCCGCTTGGCTTTAAATTAGATTTGATACCGCCTTGTAAACTTCTCAGTCCGTTGTCGAATCCTAAAAAGTCGGTTCCGCTTCCTTTATAGTATTCGAATCCTCTGAAATGAGTCTGGTCGTTGAAATTTCCTCCTATGGAGATTCCAAATGTATTTTTATTGGGAACATCTTTTGTATTGATTAAGATGAATCCGCCGGTGAAGTCGGCCGGATATTCGGGGGACGATGATTTTACGACCACAATATTGTCTAATTGTGAGGAAGGAATGATGTCGAATGAAAAAGCGCGGGCATCGGCTTCGCTGCTTGGTACGGCACTGTTATTAATCCAAACGTTGTTATAGCGTTGAGAAAGTCCTCTGACCATTACAAACTTATCGTCAATGATGCTGATTCCCGGAACTCTCCGGATTACTTCTGAAGCATCTTTATCTTGGGTTTTTGTGATTTGTTGTGCTGAGACGCCCGTTTGCATTACCAGGCTTTTCCGTTGCTGGGTGATAAGTGCGTTTTCTGTATCTTTTTTTACTGTCGCTGTTACGGTGACTTCACCTAGTACCTGTGCATCGGATTCCATTTCTATGGTTATTTCAGCCATATCTTTGACAGTGACTTCGATTGTCTGTGTACGATAAGATATATATGAAACAATTAATTGATAAGTAGTGTTTCGCAGGCCTCCCAATTCAAATTTTCCATCAATGTCGGTTACTGCACCGGTAGTAGTCCCGTTTATTTGAATAGTGGCTCCGATTAATGGTTCTTTACTCTCTTTGTCGAGGACGATTCCTCGTATCGCTGCGGCTTGCACGTAAGTTACTATGCAGATAAAAGTAGCGAGGATTAAAAATCTTTTCATGAAATCTCTAATTAATTCGCTGCAAAAATCCGAGTTTTAAATTACAGACAAACAACAGAGTGGTGACACTTTTATTGATAAGCGGTTACAAAGTAATTTCAAAAGGCGGGGAAAACAGAAAGAATATTCCGGAATGTAAGAAGGAATGTTTTCTTTATGAGGACGATATGCAGATGAAATTATTTTCCTATATTTGAGAGATATTAAATTGCTGTCACGAGAAAATAACAATGATTATGAAACAAGTTTTATTATGTGATCGAATTTTTCTTTTATTGAGTGCTTTTGTACTGTTTATTTCTCCTTTGTATGCTCAGCAAGGAACGAACCGATATATTCCGGAAGGACGCATGCAGCAGCCGGAACGTGGCTTATGTTGGCCGGAAGGACAGGTTATCCCTCATTTTTCCACTCCTTCATCTCTATTAGACGGCTTGGATATGGATAAAGCGGAATTGCCGGATGAGGAGAGAGTGATGTTTACTTCTTTGCAGGGATTGGTCAACAAGGAGAAACCCCGTATGTTTCTCTTTGAAAGAGCTCAGGAGGGAAAATATAAATGGGCGGAGATTTTGAATCTTTCAATCAAAGAGATTTCCGGAGAGAATCGTTTTGACTTGGTAAAGAAATATCGGGAAGTCCTAAAAGGAGTTGTGCTGTATGACCCGCAGAAAAATATTCATTATGCTAATTTGGCTTCGACTATTGCCGGATTGGATAATTTGCTTCCGGTAACTGCTCGGATTTATGAGCAGTTGAAGCAGGCGCAGATAGATTTGCCGGTGGTGATTGATTTGACAAAACTTCACTACACTCGTACGACAGAAATATACGATTATTTATATGCGCATTATTGGAACCGGTGTACACATCGTTTGATTGTGAGTCAGCCGCCGATGCGTGGTTATGTGAGAGATTTGGCTGTGGCGGCAGGTTGTGCTGTCGTTTGGTTGGATGCCCGTGAATGGAGTGAGAATATAGTTTTGCGTAAATTCCTGAAAACAATGTGTCCCGGTAACAGTATTGTAACCGGTTGGTTCCCGGAAGAACGTTCCGGAGTGGGGATGACTGCAGAATATGGGTTGTCGACCATTCCATCTGATTTTTATGAAAATGCTACGGTTTATGGAGGCCTGTCTCATTTGATTTCTTATCCGGCTGTGCCGAAAAAACCGGAACTTGAGAATAAAATTTATCTGGCAATCTTTTTGAGTGACGGAGATAACGTGCAGTATTGTCAGCATGCGATGTCGCAGTTATGGGATAAACAGGGGAGGGGAAATATTTCCATTAATTGGACAATCAGTCCTGCGCTTGTAGATTTCGGTCCCGGTTTGCTTAATTATTATTATGAAACGGCTACTTCAAACGATTTTTTTGCATCCGGCCCTTCCGGTTTAGGTTATGCATTGATTTATGACGCACATAATTATGTGTGGAACTCGGTATCGGGTACGGCATTTACTCCGTATGCAAAACTTACGCAGCGTTATCTGGAGAAAAGCGGATTAAGGGTTATTACTGTATGGGATGAGGTAAATGATGAGCAACGTAGTGCGTATGCCCGTAATTGCAGATATTTGTATGGCGTGACATTGCAGGATTGGGAAAAGCATCCTTATAAACTTTCACCGAAAGTACAGGATGGCAGATTGGGCTTTTTACCGAATCTGCCTTGTTATGCCAGTGGAACCGATGTGATTTATTCGTTTTGGAAGGATACGATTGCCCGTTTTGACGGCTCGGCACCGTTGTTCCTTTCAGCACAAGGCGAATCATGGAAGATGGGACCTGATAATATTGTGGCATTGAAAAAGCAACTGGAAGAACTTTCACCGGGAAATATTGTGATTTGTCGAGGTGATCATTTTTTTAGCCTTTATAATGAAGCGCATCATTTGCCTTTTAATTTGACGCTTTCTTCGGAAATGGAAATAAAGACTTCTCCAGCCAAAACTTCTGCGGATTTAGTCGCAGACGGCTCGCCGAGTGGAAAACATCTGTGGATATCATCAGAAAAGGACGGGAAGGCATGGCTGCTGTTCGATTTTAAAGAACCATATCTTATCAATCGTTATGTAGTGCGTCATGCCGAAAATGCCGGATTGCCGGAACGTTTGAATACCAGATCGTTTATTATGGAAGCAAGTATTGACGGGAAAAGTTGGATTCAGGTAGATATGCAGTCCGAAAACACTTTTGCGGTGACTGATGTCGATATTACTCCGATTAGGGCACGTTATGTCCGTTTGATAATCACAGATGCGGGGGAAGATAAGATTGCCCGCATAGGAGATGTGGAGATTTATGGAAGTAAATAGCCGGTGAATTTTGAAATTCGCGGTTTAATATATCTGTGGGGGACTGATATATCTGACCATTGAGATGTAGAATCACAGAGAGTTGTTCGAGAAGAACTTTGCGGACACCTATTCCATCGTGAAGTGAAAACTGGCCATCAAGATGGGAAACGAGACGATACATGACTGAATTTTCGGCAATTGGATGATCCTTTTGACCACGTTTCGCACGTTGGAAACCGTACTGGATGTGCGGTTTAACTATACTGACCTGTTCGATACCGCATCCGCTACCTGAAAAGTTTCCGCCTGTTAGCGGTCAAGGAAAAAATCGAGTTCATGGAGGCACGGCCCATTTTTTATCTGAATATGGCAGCCGTGACCTTCCTGTTCAACAGTCGTAACCAGAACGTCACGGCCAACTCCTCCAACTGCTCAACCATTATGTTCTACTTGAAATCCCATCCGTCGTTTCTTGGCCTGAAATGTTGTCCAATGGCTTGCCAGATTACACGATAGAGGTGTCAGGCGGCGAACAGGTCAGGAAAGTCAAGGTCAACCGTCTGAAAGCATTATGTTTCGATTATTTACAACTGAAAGAAAACTTCGGGCTTGATATTTAAACGGAAATAGTCCAAGAGGAAATGGATTTAGCAAATGAGGTTTCATGAAACTAAACAGTTCATTAATTCGATTACTTCCTTGACATCCTATGAAGTAACATTCGTTTGGTTCAACCGGTCTGTGTATTGTTTGATGAGCATGGCACAATATTCGTTGACCACAGGGTCAGTCAATTCGCCATTATTTGCAATATGCTCCGCATCAATGATTTTATCCGTTTTGATGTAACCCGGTTTGCGATTGTGAACCACTCGTATATATACGGAGTAAAGCCCATCTGTTCTTGGTTTTCTGACCATTGCTTTTAATGCCATCATAATCAATACTTTTAGGTTGTTGAATCGTGGAGTAAGCAATAGGGGCTTGGGGTGTAAGCCAAGAGTAAGCAAATACGCTCATTTGGTTCGGTTAATGCGATCAAGTGAACGAACCTCCTTAATGCAACTCAGGCTGTAATCACCGCGTAAATCGGTAGATTACAGCCTGATACAAATCTTAATTGCTATTCTGTCTGAGGGCTTCTAATCTTAGAGAGTGTCCTCTACAGCAGCCTGCGCCGCCGCGAGTCTGGCTATAGGAACTCGGAAGGGTGAGCAGGACACGTAATCTAATCCTACACGGTGACAGAATTTTACGGATGAAGGTTCTCCACCATGTTCACCGCATATGCCACACTTTAAATCCGGTCGAACGGAACGTCCTTTTTCTACAGCCATTTGAATAAGCTGACCTACTCCGTTTTGATCAAGAACTTGGAACGGATCTACTTTCAGTATTTTCTTCTCTAGATAAACAGGTAGGAATGAAGCGATATCATCGCGCGAATAGCCGAATGTCATCTGAGTGAGGTCGTTTGTTCCGAATGAGAAGTATTCGGCACGTGATGCGATTCGATTGGCTGTTAACGCTGCGCGAGGTATTTCTATCATGGTACCTACTTTGTAAGGAATTTCTATGCCTTCTTCTTTGAACAGTTCCTCGACCGTAGAACGGATGATTTTTTCCTGTGCTTCGAATTCGTATAAAATACCGGTGAGCGGAACCATGATTTCGGGGAAAGGATTGTATCCTTCTTTTTTCAGTTCTATGGCAGCTCCCATGATGGCACGCGTTTGCATTTCTGTAATTTCGGGATATGTGTTGCCCAGTCTGCATCCTCTGTGCCCTAACATCGGATTATGTTCGCAAAGGCTTTCCACGCGCTGACGGATGTAACTAACCGTTACGCCCATTGCTTCTGCCATTTCTTCCTGTCCTTTCTGGTCATGCGGGACGAATTCATGCAAAGGCGGATCTAGTAGTCTGATATTCACCGGGCATCCGTCCATAGCTTTGAATATGCCTTTGAAATCGGCTTTCTGGAAGGGAAGTAATTTTGCGAGAGCCTTTTTTCGGCCTTCCACATCAGGGGCGAGAATCATTTCGCGCATGGCGATGATTTTTTGATTCTCAAAGAACATGTGTTCCGTCCGGCAAAGACCGATTCCTACAGCACCGAACTTGCGGGCAACTTCCGCATCGTGGGGAGTATCGGCATTCGTGCGTACTTTTAGTCGTGTATATTTGTCGCACAGTTCCATCAAATGTGCGAAATCGCCTGATACTTCTGCTGCTTGGGTTGGAACTTCACCCATATATACTTCTCCGGTGCTTCCGTTTAATGAAATAAAATCTCCTTCTTTCAGTACAACACCATCTATTTCTATCGTACGTGCTTTATAATCGATGTTAATGGCACCTGCGCCAGATACGCAACATTTCCCCATACCACGTGCTACAACTGCCGCATGCGATGTCATACCGCCACGTGCTGTTAATATCCCTTCGGCTGTAGTCATACCGGCCAGGTCTTCCGGAGATGTTTCGATACGTACCAAGATGACGCGGTGTCCATCCACATGCCATTTTGCAGCGTCTTCGGCAAAGAATACAATTTGCCCGCATGCTGCGCCGGGTGATGCCGGGAGTCCTCTTGTGAGTATGTGAGCTTTTTTCAATGCATTCTTGTCGAATACGGGATGCAACAGTTCATCCAGTTTGTTGGGCTCGCAACGCAATACGGCCGTTTTTTCGTCAATAATACCTTGTCTCAGCAATTCCATAGCAATGCGTACCATTGCGGCTCCCGTACGTTTCCCGTTTCTTGTTTGCAGGAACCACAACTTTCCTTCCTGTACGGTGAATTCCATATCCTGCATATCCCGGTAGTGATTCTCCAGTTTGGTTTGGAGTGTATCAAGTTCTTTATAGATTTCCGGCATAGCTTCTTCCATAGAGGGATATTTGGCTTTACGTTCGGCTTCGGATATTCCTTGCAAAGCAGCCCATCGGCGTGAGCCTTCTTTGGTTATCTGCTGCGGAGTACGAATACCTGCTACTACATCTTCTCCTTGCGCATTAATCAGATATTCTCCATTGAAGATATCTTCTCCCGTAGCAGCATCGCGTGAGAAACAAACTCCCGTAGCAGAAGTATTTCCCATATTGCCGAATACCATTGCCTGTACGTTTACGGCGGTACCCCATTCGGCAGGAATTCCTTCCATTTTACGGTAGAGGATGGCACGTTCGTTCATCCATGAGTCGAATACAGCATAAATTGCGCCCCAAAGTTGTTCTTGTGCAGAACTCGGAAAGTCGCATCCGGTTTGTGCTTTTACGGCAGCTTTAAAGCGGATGACGAGTTCTTTTAAGTCATCAACTTCAAGCTCATTGTCCAAACGCACACCTTTGGCTTTTTTAATTTCCTCAATGATTTTTTCGAACGGGTCGATGTCTTCTTTGTTGGTAGGTTTCATGCCTAACACCACATCGCCATACATTTGGACGAAACGGCGATATGAATCCCATGCAAAACGTTCGTTCCCGGTTTTTTTTGCCAGACCAACAACCACTTCATCGTTTAATCCTAAATTCAGAATGGTATCCATCATACCGGGCATCGAAGCCCTTGCTCCGGAACGTACAGATACCAATAGCGGATTTTCTACATCTCCGAACTTCGATTTCATGAGTTCTTCTATCCCGTGAACTGCTTTTTTTACATCTTCTTTCAGCAGGTCGGTAATAGCATCTTTACCTTTTTCAAAATATTCGTTACACACTTCAGTGGTTATGGTGAAACCCGGAGGAACCGGTACCCCAATCAGATTCATTTCCGCTAAGTTGGCCCCTTTACCGCCCAACAGGTTTCGCATATCGGCTTTGCCTTCGGCATGTCCGTTTCCGAATGTATAAATTCTTTTTGTTCCCATGTTATGAGAGATTTATAGGTTAAATATTAATCGTTTTTGCAAAACTATATATATTTCATTAATATCCAAATTTTAAACCGCTGTTTTTTCTCTGTTTTGCTATATCGACATATCAAATGAAGTTATTTCAAGAAACCTGATGAACTTTTCGAAAAATATGCGTATTTTTGTCCCAAATTGGTTTTATTGAAAAGTTGTGTCAAGAAAAAAGAAAGAACTTCCTTTATTGGAAAATATAACGATTACCGATATCGCTGCGGAGGGTAAGGCTATTGCAAAAGTGGATAATCTAGTGATTTTTGTACCTTATGTTGTTCCGGGTGACGTTGTTGATCTTCAGTTAACGCGTAAGAAGAATAATTATGCCGAAGCGGTGGCTGTAAATATTCGCGAGAAATCTCCAAAGCGTGTTATTCCTTTTTGTAAGCATTATGGCGTGTGTGGGGGATGTAAATGGCAATGTCTGGCATACGGGGAGCAGATTCGTTACAAACAGAAGCAGGTATTTGATAGCCTGACCCGCATAGGGAAAGTGGAACTTCCGGAGTTTCGCCCTATTTTAGGCTCGGAGAAAACACGTTTTTATCGCAACAAATTAGAATTTACTTTTTCCGATAAACGTTGGTTGACTTCGGAGGAAATCAAACAGGAAGTAGTATATACGCAGATGAATGCTGTTGGCTTTCATATACCGGGCGCGTTTGATAAGGTCTTGGCTATTGACGAGTGTTGGTTGCAAGACGATATTTCAAATCGTATACGCAACACTGTGCGCGATTATGCTTATGAGCACGGATATAAGTTCTTCAATCTTCGTACGCAAGAAGGAATGTTGCGCAATATGATGATACGCACATCTTCGACGGGGGAACTGATGGTCTTATTGCAGTGTAAGATAAACAATGAGGCAGAAAGAGAAGAAATGATGCGGTTGTTGGCTTTTGTTGGGGATAAATTTCCCGAGATTTCCTCGTTATTATATGTGGAGAACAGCAAATGTAACGATACGATAGGTGATTTGCCTGTAAATGTTTTCAAAGGAACCGACCATATCTATGAAGAAATGGAAGGACTGCGTTTTAAAATCGGTGCGAAATCGTTTTATCAGACCAATTCCGAACAAGCATGTCAATTATATAGAGTAGCCCGCGAATTTGCAGGATTGACGGGAAATGAACTGGTGTACGATTTATATACCGGTACAGGAACGATTGCTAATTTCGTATCCCGGCAGGCACGGAAAGTGATAGGAATCGAATATGTGCCTGAGGCAATAGAGGATGCAAAGGTTAATTCTGCTATAAACGGCATAGAAAATACATTGTTTTATGCCGGAGATATGAAGGATATTCTCACGCAAGAATTTATAAATGAGCACGGGCGTCCTGATGTCATTATCACCGATCCTCCACGCGCAGGCATGCATAAGGATGTGGTCGAAACGATTCTTTTTGCCGGTCCCCGACGTATTGTATATGTGAGTTGCAACCCTGCTACACAAGCCCGCGATTTGCAGTTGCTTGATGTCAAGTATAAAGTGACGGCAGTACAGCCTGTGGATATGTTTCCACATACGCATCATGTAGAGAATGTGGTTTTGCTTGAAAGAAGATAATCTGTTCCGAAAAACAATGAATATGAAAAGACAGCATACAAAAGGACGTTCTCATATGCGCAGAGTTGCCCAATATACGGTGTTTCATGTAAACGAACCTGCCGAACTTATGACTTTCCTGATGCAGAAAATGGCCGGAATCAGCCGTACCCGTGTAAAAGCATTGCTTACAAATAGGGTAGTGCTGGTTGATAATAATATACAGACTCAGTACAATTATCCGTTGCTTCCGGGAATGGAAGTGCATATCAGCAAGGAGAAAAACAATCATGAGTTTCGTAATCCCATGCTGAAAATTTTATATGAGGATGCATATATCATTGTTGTGGAGAAAAAAGAAGGTCTTCTTTCTGTTGCAACCGAAAAGCAAAAAGAACGTACGGCACAACATATTCTCAATGAATATGTGAAACGTCAGCATCGCAGCAACCGGATTTTTGTTGTTCATCGGCTGGATCGCGAAACATCCGGCATTATGATGTATGCTAAAGATGAACAGACGCAGCATACTTTGCGCGATAACTGGCATGACATTGTGTACGACCGGCGTTATGTGGCAGTTGTTGCGGGCTCTATGGAGAAGGATGAAGATACGGTATCTTCATGGCTTACCGACAGGAAACTGTATGTTAGTTCTTCTGATGTAGATGATGGAGGGAAATTTTCTGTGACACATTATCGTACAATTAAGCGTGCCAACGGTTATTCCTTGGTTGAGCTTCAGTTGGAAACAGGGCGGAAGAATCAGATACGTGCCCATATGCAGACGTTGGGTCATCCCGTTATTGGGGATATACGTTATGGGTGCGAAGCCAATTCGTTAGGCCGGCTTGCACTGCATGCGTTTAAGTTGTGCTTCTATCATCCGATTACACACGAGAAGATGGTTTTTGAAACCCCTTATCCTTCTGTATTTAAATCGTTGTTTATGAAACGTTAATCAGTTGGGCGGGGGGAATATAAGGCTTTTATGTCTTTGTTGTCTATGCCTGTTATCGTAACAGGCGAACCATCTATTTTTAGTCGGATGTTTCCCTTATTCACTTTCAGCGTACGGCTTCTTCCGTAGATATCGGTAAGAATAACTCTTTTCGTATTTGGTAGTGAAAGCAGTTCGTCTTTCGGCATGTCCTTTGTCCATAGGCATAGCATGTTTTCTTTCTTTTTCCGATAGGCAAAGCCGTAACAGTTACCTTTATATTTCCCGACGGGAACGGCATGGCGATACATGTTTACCATATTGCTATATGCAACAGCAGAAGGCTTTACCGTGAGGCTTTCATCGAAACGAATCAGTCCGAAAGACGATTCTGGATTATGAATGCCGAAAGGTTCATCGGCAAGTTCGTACCAGAATACTTTCTTTGCCCCGTAATATAAGTGCGATAAATAGGTCCTGACAAGAAATGCAGCCTGTTGCTTTTCGGTCACAGGTATGTATCGTTCATTCTTACCCTTGCTTTGATAGGTTGTCCATCCCAGTTCAGTTACCCATATTTCCGGGTTTACCCCTAATTTTTTCAGGGCATCTTTCCGCCGGGTGTATTCTCCGGTTGCATATTTTTCGGTTTCTGGATAGAATGATGCATTGACATAAGGGTGTATCGTGGTGATGTCAATGCGTGAAGCTGCATCGTTTTTTTCGACAAAATATTCTATCCATTCGTCTTCTCCCGGCCACATGAGGCGTATGTCCGGATCGACAGCGGCAATGGAGTCATGCATTTGTTTGAGCAGGTCAGAAAATGGTTTGCCCCATCCTTGAGGACGCCATTGCTGGTTCTGCGGATGCGGCCAGCGTTTCGACCATCCTCCGAAATTGTTCGGCTCGTTTTGCGACTCGAATACCCGGAAATGTCCTTTGGTTAGTTCGACATATTTTTTCAGAAGTGCAAGATCTTCATTCCATCTCCATACACCGTCTTTATCTTGTTTCCCGTTGAACGAATTAATGTATCCGAATAAATTCAGCCAGCAGATGTTGTGTCTGTCCAGATAATCCAAATCGGGGTCGGAGGGAAGATTCTCTTTTGCCACCTTCATCCAGTTGCTTTCATCGCGCACCCATGCAATACCTAAACACTGCTGTATCCGGGCTATGTGTTTCTTTTTATAATCGTATCTTACAAAGTGTCCGCAAACGCCGAAAGGAGAATCCCAGTCTTTTGCCTGTAGGGTTACATTCGGTATGACGCCGAATCCGGTTTTTACCGTATCGGCAGAGGTCTCATCCCGTTGACCGATTACGGTAAACGCATAATACCCCAATTGTTTTTCGCGGAAATGATGTGTAATGACGTTGTCTGAAGGAATCTTATACGTATCATCGCTGATGATTTTGCCGTCAATGTCAGTAATACTCACACGAATATTTCGGTAATCTCTGCCGACGATGATACGTGCATTCCCTTTGTCATTAGCGTGATAAACAGCTCCCGGTTGAGAAAAAGTCACGCGCATTCCGGGAGAATTCTCTGCATTCATGCAAAAAGAGACACCGCAGAAAAACATCGCTGCGAGAATATTCCGTTTAGATGAAAGATGCATAATGGTATGTTTTTAAGGTTCGATGCTTCAAATTTACGAAGAAAAAATAGAAAAGACGAGGAAATACGATATAAAATATCGGTATGTTTTGAGGAAAATGATTGCTGAAAAAAGTAAAATAATATAAGAGATTCTTTGCTTACTGCTATCTTTGCATAGGAAAGAATAATACAAAGAAGATGATTAAAAATATAGTTTTCGATTTTGGTGGCGTGTTGGTCGATATTGACCGCAGTCGGGCTGTAGATGCATTTGTTCGTTTAGGTCTTACAGATGCAGATACGATTTTGGACAAATACCATCAGACCGGTATCTTTTTAGAGTTGGAGGAAGGTGCATTAAGCGAGAATAATTATCGGGAACAGCTTGCACAGATGTGTAAACGACCGTTAGAGTGGGGTGAAGTGCGTCAGGCTTGGTTGGCTTTTATTACGAGAATAGACGAAAGAAAACTGACTTATTTGGAGGAACTTCACCGTAATTATCGTTTGTTTTTGCTAAGCAATACCAATCCGTATATCATGTCGTGGGCATGTAGCAGTGAGTTCTCTTCGGATGGAAAGCCATTGAATGCATACTTCGACGGTTTGTATCTTTCGTATCAGATAGGTTATACAAAACCGGATAGGCGTATATTCGACTTTATGCTGCATGATGCTTCCATCCTTCCGGAGGAAACATTGTTTGTTGATGATGGTATTGCAAACATTGAAGCCGGGAAACAAATTGGTATGCATACTTTGTTGGCTGATAATGGAGAGGATTGGAGACAGAAAGTATCTGACATACTCCTTTAGCTGTTGGGATCGACGTGGAATGTTTTTTTCTGGAAAATTTTATTCAACCTCATTTTCGTCCAATATCTTCGTCGCTATGTCCAGATAGTTCCGCATATCTGCAGTAAAAGGCCCTTCGTAAATGTCGTGCCGTTTCCTGCCTAACCGTACGACAATGGCCTCTCTGGAGGGAATGACGAAGATATATTGTCCCAGCATTCCCCTTAAGCAGGGTATGTATTCTCCTTTGTATGGATATATCCATGTTTGAAGACCGTAATAAGAGAGGGAGTCACGTCCCCATTGATCCTTCAGATAGGAGGCCGGACGTATCATCTCTTGTATATATTTTTGAGATATTAATTGTTTTCCGTTCCATTTTCCGTGATGTAGTAGCAGACGTCCGAAGCGGGCGGCATCGCGTGCTGTGGTATGGAAACAGCAAAAAGCTTTCTCGTCTCCTTTTGGTTTATCCAAAAGCCAGTAGGCATCGCGCTCTGCCTGCATGGGGAGCCATAGTTTTTCTTCGGCATATTGACTCAATGTTTTTCCTGTGGCAGCTTCGAGAACGAAAGCCAAGAGTTGTGTCTCTCCGCTTCGGTAAGAAAATTGCAGCCCGGGTTCATCCACTACTTCCAGGCCTGTGACCAGTTCATAAAGATCGTTCCCATAATAACCGTGCGTAGTGACGGAGAATAGCGAGGCATAGGCTTCATCCCATGCCATACCACCACTCATGGTGAGCAGATGGCGTAAGGTGACTTCTGCCTGTTTACCTTTGTTGTAAGTAGGGATATAGTGTGAAACGGGCTCGTCGAGGCTATGAATATCCCCCTCGTCCAAAGCAATACCTGTCAGAAGTCCAACGATGGTCTTTGTGGCAGAGTAGAGATTGGAAGTGAGTGTATCATTCCATCCGTCACGGTAACTTTCGAAAAGGAGGGAGTCATGTCGGATGACAAGAAAGGATATGGTGTGGAGGGAGTCCAGATAGGCAGCATCTTTGGACGGAAGGCGATATTGATTATAACTTTTGGAATGAGGCCAATGCCAAATACGGGCCGGGTCGTGGCGTACGGTATTGTGTTCGAAAGTTTCCAAATCGTCAATGACAGGCATGAGGTGAATGAGTGCCTGACGGGCGTAATAGGGTAGGGAGAAATAGGTGACGGTCAATGCAACGAGGAGAATCGTCAGGATACAAACGTATTTTTTTTGTTTAGAGTGTTTCATGCTTTATGTAATTTTATTCTTCGTTGATGGTAATCAATTCTTCTCTTTTGATTGACAAATAAAAAAACTCACCCTGAGCGCGCTGTTCTTATGGGAAGCGGGATGAGTATACAATTGCAAATTTATTTAATGGTTTTCATTTTTTCAATGTTTCCTCTTAAAATTTTCGGCGGGACAGAGTATATATTCTGGCGGCAATTTGGTTGTTTTCCCGAAATGTTTTCTAAATTCCCCGAAAACATTTAAGACGCAAATCCGCAAAATAGAATGAATATATCATCAAAAGCATTACAATCATAATCTGTAAAACCGTTACAATTCCCCGTGAAATCGTTACGCTTTTTTGCATTATATGCCATTAGCTTTGTACGCAAAGACGAAAGTGTTATGAATACGGATAATAAAATAGGCAGAAGAGATTTTATCAGGACTTCCGCCCTGACTGGAGGAGCCTTGCTTGCTTCTACGGCAATACCGGGACAGGCGATGAATCTATTTCAAGACCCAAAGAACAATAACAAGTTTACCAATGATGGGTTACTGCAAGGTGTGTGCGACATTCATTTGCATTGCCGTCCGGATTCGCGGGAACGGTCGGTGGATGAATACGGTTTTATGAAAGATGCAATAGAGGCGGGCTACCGTGCTGTGATGTTCAAATCCAATGATTTCAGCTGTCATGACCGGGCGTATCTCATCCGTCAGGCATTGCCGGACGCGGAGTGTTTCGGCAGTTTCTGCATGAACCGGGTGTATGGCGATAAGGTTAATCCTTTTGCCGCGCGAAAGGCGGTAGAGACAAGCGGAGGTCTGTGCCGCTGCATCTGGATGCCGACCTTGGATGCCGCCTACCAATATCAAAGTGAAGGACGCAAAGAAAAAGGCATTCCCGTATTGGATGACAACGGACAAGTTTTGCCTGAAGTAATCAAAGTGATGGAGATATGTGCCGAAGCGGATATTATTTTTGCCACCGGACATTCTTCACCGAAAGAAAGTATTACGCTTGTCCGCAAGGCGCACGAAGTCGGAGTGAAACGTCTTGTCGTTACTCATGCCAATTCCTCAATTTGGACAATGACACTCGACCAAATTAAACTGTGCATCGACTTGGGTGCCTATATCGAGTATTGTTACCTGCCTTGCCTTTGGGGAAAGGGTACGAAGATGCCCCAATACCAACGGCAAAGCATCGAGGAGTTCGTGTCAATGGTTCGCATCGATCCGACACGGAGCTTTATATCTACGGACTTGGGACAGGCGGTGATGCCGCATCCCATTGAGGGCATGATGGATTGCATTGCGAAGCTACAAGCTGTCGGAGCGTCTCAAAGTGACATTGATTTGCTGGTACGCAGCAATCCGGCGCGGCTAATAGGTTTGGATAAATAAAAGGAAAGAATATGGACAGACGTGATTTTATCAAAAGCGGACTTCTTGCCGCAGCCGCAGGAGCCGTAAACGGTCCGAAAGCCATTGCGCAGGAAGCCGAGAAACAAGCGGTGCGGGAACAGCTTGCCAAAGATATTTTGAATTATAATCCGCAGATGCAGTACCGTCCGATGGGGCGGACGGGCGTAAATGTGTCGGCATTGGGTTTCGGCATGCTGCGGCTACCGATGAAAAACGGGCATGTGGACTTCGACCAGACCACGCCGATGGTGCGTCGTGCCATCGAGGGCGGCGTGAATTATATCGATACGGGGCGCGTCTACATGGGCGGCGAGAGCGAACAGGCTGTAGGCAAAGCTCTTGCCAAAGGCTGGCGCGACCGGGTATATGTCACCTCTAAGATGCCTTGGTGGGAGATGCAGTCGGCGGACGACTTCGAGAAGTTCTTTGATCAGTCGCGTCGCACCATTGACACGGACGTTATCGACTTCTACCACATTCATATGATTATGCATCGGGCATGGAAGGAGTACGTGCTGCCCTACAAGCTCATCGAAAAAATGGAAAACCTGAAAGCACAGGGAAAAATCCGTTTCATGGGCTTCTCTTTCCACGACAACCTGCAACTGTTCAAGCGAGTGGTGGAATACACGCCCGCTTGGGACTTCTGCCTCATCCAGCACAACTACTTGGATTATGAATACGAGGCTGGCGTACTCGGCCCGAAATATGCCGCCGCCAACGGCATGGGACTGGCGGTGATGAAGCCTGTCCGTACAGGATTCCTCGCCAATCTGCCGCAAGTGATGCGTGAGGCTCTTGCCTCTACGGGCATCCGCAAGCCCGATGCGGAGTGGGCGTTGGATTATCTGTGGGACATTCCTGAAGTCAGCGTAGCGGTTAGCGGCATGGGCAGTATGAAGGATGTGGAGGAGAACCTGAGGTACGCCGCCAAAGCCCGTCCGAATATGCTCACTCCTGCCGAACGTGAGGCATTGGGAGCGGCCATCTATGCTTATCGCCACGCTCCGGGACATATCAACTGTACCGGTTGTTACCAGTGTATCCCCTGTCCGCATAACGTTGCTATCGGCTACATTTTCGCCTACGTGTACAACAATTATATTTTGCATCGGAACAAGGAGCGGGCAATGGCGGATTACACCGTCTCGATGTCTCCCATACAGCGCGGCGACCCGGCGTCCTCGTGCGTAGCTTGCGGTGAATGCCTGGCGAAGTGTCCGCAACATTTGAATATTCCGAGCTTGCTGGCAAGAGTGAAAGAAACGATGGGAAAATAAGTCCGTGCCATATGGAACGAATCCACAAAGCACCTGTCAGCAAACAAGTGATGATAAACTCGAATCGGTCATTAGGATTTCTCAGTATTATATAACAGTGAGAAATTCTAATGACCGATTTGGATTTAATAAAACGAAGGCTTGTTTTTGTGGTATAAAGGTATGTCTTAATTTAAATTACTTTTCTGTGAATTATAAAGAGCGTCTATAATGCCGTCGGCCAATCCGATTGTCGGTACATAAATATATTTTGAATCGAGAATTTCTGCGATTGTAATAAATATGTCTCCTGCAGGTACAATAACATCGGCACGGTCGGATTTTAGAGAGAACTGTTCCATCCGTTGTTCTATCGACAATGTTTTTAGTTGAGAATGCAGCTCTTGTAAGGAAGATACACTCATCCTCTGTAATTTTTTATCTTTTTTATCTATCAGACGATAAAGTTTATTGATGTTTCCTCCTGAACCGATAATGTCTGTATCCGGATAGTCTTTGGCCAGTTTTTTCAAATCATATTTCAGTCGTTCCCATTCTTCTTCCTTTGTCGCGCCGTTCAGAATTCTTACAGTTCCAATGTTGTAAGACTGGCTATAAACGAGTTTTCCCTCAGACAAGAGATTGATTTCAGTACTTCCACCTCCTACATCGACATAGATATAGTTCCCTTTTCTATCGGCCATGTATTCAAAATGGTTGTTATATACCATTTGTGCTTCTTCTTTCCCGTCGATAATTTCGATTTCTATTCCTGTTTTTTGTTTTATATTACGAATGATATCTTTTCCGTTTTTAGCGTCTCGCATTGCAGAAGTAGCGCAAGCCCGGTATGCATTTACGTCATAAATTTTCATCAGGTAGTTATACGATTTCATCAGGCGGACCATGTTTTTTTCTTTTCGTTCAGAGATTTTTCCATCACTGAATACATCAAATCCCAAGCGTAAAGGTACTCTTACTAACAACACTTTGTTGAAATGGAGAGAGTCTATTCCTTTGTCCAATTGTTTGATGAGAAGTCGTACGGCATTCGAACCTATATCAATGGCTGCATAACAGCCGTTTTGTTTCTTATTTGTTCCTTTTGGCATGATTAGTTGTCGTTTTCTGAATAATAATTATATAAAGCTTCTTGAGAGCGGAATGGTGCATCTTCGGGGGAATGCCAGAACTCATTTGAACCATGTCCGTCAACAATACGCCCTTGCATCGTATCGGCCAGACCAAAATCTACAATACGTTTCATTTCTTCTTTGATATCCGGGTCATAGATCGGCGTGATGACTTCTACGCGGTGATCCAGATTCCTTGGCATCCAGTCGGCAGATCCCATAAAAACTTTTTCTTCTCCTCCGGAAGCGAATACAAAAATACGTGCATGTTCGAGATATCTGTCTATAATTCCATGAATTCGGATGTTTTCGCTTATTCCGGGAATTCCCGGAATGATGGAGCAGTTTCCGCGAACAAGTAAGTCAATATCTACACCGTTTTTTGAGGCTTCATATAATTTTTCTATGATATCTTCATCGGTTATATGATTGATTTTGACTTTTATATAGGCAGGTTTACCTGCTTTTTTGCTCTTAATTTCATTGTTTATCAGCGAAATGAATTTCTTTTTCATTTCATTGGGTGAAACAAGAAGCTCCCTGAATTTTATGGGACTGTATGGCCTTTCTATGAAATCGAATACAGTGTTAACCTCTTTTACTAATCGTGGAGCTGCAGTCATAAGCATACAGTCGGTATATGTTCTGGCATTACCTTCGTGAAAATTACCGGTACTGATGCATGCGATGTCCGCGCCTGTTTTCATTTCTATATGAGTTATTTTGGAATGAACTTTCAAGCCTTCGACTCCGAAATAAACTTTAATGCCGGCATCCTGCATCTTTTTTGACCATTTGATGTTTGATTCTTCATCGAACCGGGCTAAGAGTTCGATGACTACGGTAACTTTCTTTCCGTTTCGTGCGGCGCCTATCAGAGCTTTTACCACTTTCGAATCTTTGGCCAAGCGGTATAGTGTGATTTTTATGCTGCGTACCTGTTTGCTGATGGCAGCTTCTTGTAAGACTCTGATGAATGAATCAAAACTGTGATACGGTACATGAATGAACCGGTCTTTTTGTTGGATTTTATGCAGCAGACTGTCCGGACCGTCTAATTCCTTCTTTAGGATAGATGGCCATGACGGATATTTCAGATCTCGTCGGTTACAGTCGGGAAATTTCATCAAATCTTTATGGTTTTGATAGCGTCCGCCTTTCAGAACGGTATCTAATTTATCCAAGTCGAGCTTACGGAGTACTCGTCTTAACAGGTCTTTAGGCATGAGACTGTCGTAAATAACCCGCAGAGGTTCTCCACGTTTTCTGCTTTTTACTCCTTTAGAAATTTTCTGTAATGTGCCGTTCCGTAGATCATTGTCTATTTCCATCTCGGCATCGCGGGTAAATTTGAAAGTGTAAGCTTCGAAAGTCTTAAAATCCAATCCTTCAAAAACCAAGGGAAGACAGCAGCGTATTACATCGTCCAAATAAATCAAATAACATTTGTCTCCTTGATCCGGCAGGCGGATGAACCGTCCGTAAGTATTGACCGGCAGTTCTAAAAATGCATAATCTGCTGTGTTTCGTGTATCTTGTTTGTGGGCTTTTACGGCCAGGTAAATGTTTTCGTCATTGTCGCTGTCCAATGCTTTTACCGATGAAAGCCATATTGGGATAACGGAACCGCTCAGCTTTTCTTTGTAATATGAGCGTATGAACTGCAATTGTTCCGGTGACACTTCCGTATCGGAGACCAGAAAAATGTTTTTCTCTTGTAACGCTTGAGTGACATCATGAACAGCGGTTTCGTATTCTTTGATATAAAGTGAATTCAGTTTCCGGATTTGTTTCAAAATATTTTTGGCGTGTTCTCTTTCTCGGCTTGCTGATTTGTCGGTGTATTCTACGATACGGCTTTCCGATGCAACGCGTACACGGAAGAACTCATCTAAGTTATTTGAATAAATGCCCAAGAATGACATCCGTTCCATTAGCGGAACGTTCGGTCGCATTGCTTCCTGCAATATACGTCTGTTGAAGTACATCCAGCTTATATCTCTTTCCAGATAAGGAGATTCTTTCTTTTTAACCGTCATAACTTGTATTTCATTATTTCTCTTTCGGTTTTATTTTTATAAGTTTATTAAGCCATATCGTCAATTTGGTAAATTGCATTGATTTCATTAAGGAATTCCTCTTCTGCAACTTTCAAATTCTCTAAAGCTTCTTCGGCAGTTTCACCTATCGCAAAACATTGCTCATGTCCTAAAATGTAGGCATAGTAATTATTATCTACTGTGCACTCTATCACATATTTGTTTGCTGTAATGTTCATATTGACACTGACTTTTTTGTAAACCACCCAAAAATCGATGTTTTATATTACAGAATCATGTATAAACAGTTACTTTTTTATTAAGCCGGGAACCGACGTCTTTGAAAAAAAGGCGTTTTTATTTGCCTCGACGTATTTCTTTTTCAAAATAAAGGAAAAAAAGAGAAAATAGCGATGGATGGAATGTGAAAAAAGAAAAAAATAAAAATATTTTTTCAGGGAAATCACGTATCTTTGCATTGTTTTCTTCACGAAATATGAAAATTAAGGATGTGATTGGTGCCCTTGAAATGATTGCGCCTCTGCCTTTGCAGGATGGTTTTGATAACGCCGGACTGCAAACCGGATTGACAGATGCGGAAGTTACAGGGGCATTGTTGTGTTTAGACGTAACGGAGGCGGTTCTTGATGAAGCAGTTTCATTGGGATGTAATCTTGTCATCTCTCATCATCCGCTTTTGTTTAAACCTATAAAATCGTTGACAGGGGCTGACTATGTGTCACGCTGTTTGATGAAAGCTGTGAAAAACGATATTACGGTTTTTTCTATGCATACCAATCTTGACAATGCTTTTCAGGGAGTTAATTATAAGATAGCCGAGAAAATAGGACTGTCGAACGTAAGCATTCTTGAGCCGAAAGAAGGGCTTTTGCTGAAATTTGTAACGTTTGTTCCTGAAAATAAAGCGGAATATGTGCGAAATGCATTGTTTAAAGCCGGATGCGGCTGTATAGGAAATTACGATTCATGCAGTTATAACACTGAAGGGATCGGGACATTCCGTGCGGGAGCGGGAACACATCCGTATTGCGGACGCATCGGGGAACTGCACAACGAAAATGAAGTAAGAATAGAAACAGTACTTCCTGCATATAAAAAAACGGAGATATTGAAGATATTATCGGAGATTCATCCTTATGAAGAACCGGCATTTGATTTCTATCCGCTTCAGAATGCTTGGAATATGGTAGGAGCCGGTCTTATGGGTGAGCTTGTTGAACCTGAGACGGAACGTGATTTTTTGTTGCGCGTGAAGACAGTTTTTGAAACAGGGTGTATAAAACATTCAAAAATGACGGGACGTTTGATACGAAACGTGGCCTTGTGTGGTGGAGCAGGCGCTTTTCTTTTGCCAAAAGCTGTGCGGAAAAGTGCAGATGTGTTTATTACCGGCGAGGTGAAATATCACGATTATTTTTATTATGAGAATGACATCCTGATAGCTGAAATCGGGCATTATGAGAGTGAGCAGTACACAAAAGAACTATTTTATTCAATTATACGGGATAAGTTTCCGATGTTGAATCTTTATATGACTCGGATTAATACGAATCCCATCAAATACTTGTAAAAGATATGGTTAAAGAAGTAAAGAAAGATCCTACGGAGTTGAGCGTAGAAGAAAAATTGAAGGCGTTGTATCAATTGCAGACAATGTTGTCGGAAATTGATAAGATTAAGACATTACGTGGTGAACTTCCGCTTGAGGTACAAGATTTGGAAGATGAGATTGCCGGATTGGGGGCCCGTATAGAAAAGATTAAAAAAGAAATTGCAGACTTGAAATTGAATGTGGCATCCAAGAAGATTGAAATCGAAACGGCTAAATCGTCAATAGATAAATATAAATCCCAACAGGAAAATGTGCGGAACAATCGCGAGTATGATGTGCTTTCAAAAGAAATAGAATTTCAGAGTCTGGAAGTGGAGCTGTGCGAGAAACGTATAAGAGAATATACAGAAGCGGTTGCTGCGAAGGAAGAGGAGATTGAGAAGAATTCAACGCAATTGGAAGAACGCTCCAAAGACTTGGAAATAAAGAAGAGCGAACTGGACGAAATAATTTCGGAAACAAAGCAGGAAGAGGAGAAATTGCGTGAAAGAGCGAAAGAACTGGAAACTACGATAGAACCGCGTTTGCTTCAGGCTTTTAAACGCATTCGCAAGAATTCTCGTAACGGATTGGGTATTACTTATGTGCAACGTGATGCCTGCGGTGGTTGTTTTAATAAAATTCCGCCCCAAAAACAGCTGGATATCCGTATGCGTAAGAAAATTATTGTATGCGAATATTGTGGACGTATTATGATCGATCCTGAATTGGCTGGAGTAGAACAAAGCAAAGACGGAGAGAAATAAGATACTTGTTAAGTGTATTTGTAACGGTTTTTGAAATATAATAAAAGCAATGAAGCAGACGTTTGCGTCTGCTTCATTGCTTTTATTGTTTCATCTTCAGTGAAATCCATCCTAAATACAGCATACACGGTAAAAGGAGCAGCAGGCCGGTTATTTGTCCGAATGCATCCGATAGAATGCCCATAAACGGTGTTATAAGTGCACCGCCTGATACGCCCATTATCATGAGTGCGGATATTTCATTTGCTCGCAGGGGAAGACATTGCAGTGCGTAAGAAAATATTATGGAAAAGACATTGGAACACGCCAGACCGACCAGAATGATCATTGTTGACATGACCCATAGATTCGGAATACTCAATAGTACGATGAAAGCGATGCATGAGAGGATCATGCTCCATTTTAAGAATGTTTTTCCGGTAATGCGCGCTAAAAGGAAGGCTCCCCCAAATGATCCTATGGTGCGTGAAGCGAAATAAAGGCTTGTTCCTAACCCGCCTTCTGCTAAAGATAATCCGGCACGCTCTACAAGTATTTTAGGAATTGTGGTATTCAGGCCGACATCAATGCCTACAATCAGCAGGATTCCGACAAAGAGAAGGAGTATAGTGCGATTGCCAAATAATGATAATGTCGTTTTAAACGAAGCATGTTCCGATGGAGTCGTTTCGTGCTCCGGAACACTAAGCCACATCCATATCCCGACGATAATTGTTGTAATTGCATAAACGGGGAAGAGCCATCGCCAGTCTCCAAAGCAGGATGCGGCCAGTCCGGCAATAATAGGTCCTAAAAATGAGGATACGGATTTGATAAATTGTCCTAATGTTAGGATGCTTGCTGTGCGGTCGGGTGAAACGGTTTGTGCCACCATCGGGTTTAATGATACCTGTAATAATGCATTTCCAATGCCTAAAAGAGCAAAAGCCAGCAGGATATTTATAAAGGTATAGCTGAATAATGGCAATAACATAGCCACAGCAGTCATACTGAAGGCGATTAAGACTGTATTGCGTTTGCCTATTTTCCCCATGATGATGCCTGTTGGAATGGAGCAGATGACGAACCATAAGAATACCATCATAGGAAGCAAATTGGCAATAGAGTCGGACAAGGAAAAATCTTCTTTTATGAAATTCGTTGCAATGCCGACCGCATCGACGAATCCCATAATAAAGAATCCAAGTAGAATCGGCAGTATTGTGTAACGTGATGTGGTTATGTTATTTGTTGCCATTACCGTTGTTTTTAATAATTGTCTTTCGGGGTATTCCCCATTTCAACTTCAAGGTGTCCGCCTTTGATTATTTCTGTGAATGGAATGTGTACATCATGTAAAGGTTTTCCATTCAACGTATATTGTTGTACGTAGTTATTTTCCTTACTTATCCCGCTGGTTGATATGACAAATTCTTTTCCGGGATAATAATTTTCATTCAGCTTGATGGTTATTTTGTCGAATAAAGGAGCTCCCAGTCCAAAGCTTGGTTTTGTGTCTGTCAGTCCTTTCACATCAAACAGTCCCATAGAAGATATTACAAACCAGGCTCCGAGTTGTCCTTGATCTTCGTCCTGTCCGTAGCCATAACCGTGAATACCCTCTGTTCCGTAGAACTCATTTAAGATGGCTCTTACCCATTTTTGTGTTAATGATGGGCGGCCTGCTTCATTGAATAGCCATGAAATATGCAGACAGGGCTGGTTCCCTTGATTATATAAGGTCTGCAATCCGGCAAAAGCTCCAACTTCTTTACCTCCACTGAAAATAAGTTTCTGTGAGACGCTGAAGATGCTGTCCAGACGGGCATTAAATGTTTCAGCTCCGACTTTGGTAACTAATGTCTTTACATCGTGCGGCACGTAGAAAGTATATTGCCATGCATTTCCCTCCTGGAAGCCTCTCCATACTTGCATCGGATTAAAGTTTTCTATAAAATCCCCGTCTTTTTTCTTAGGACGTATAAAATTGGTTGACGGATCGTATAAGCGTTCCCAACCTTTTGACAGGTACATCAGTTTATTATAATTGGCCGTGTCTCCTAATTGTGCAGCCCATTGTGCAACAGCCCATGCGCTGTAAGAGTATTCCAATGTATGTGAAGCAGAAAACATGAACGCTTCGTCCGGGCCGTTTCCTTCATCTTGGTGAGGAACATATCCGTAGGTGACAAATTCTTTTGTATCAACTTTCCCGGCTCCTAAGGGGCGGTTGTTTCCGTCTAATTCGTTCTTTAAACAAGCCTCGTATGCTAATTGGGTATCAAAATCGCGTATTCCGCATTGGTATGCGCCGGCAATGACTGTACTTAGCAAGTTTGTTCCTACGCCCGATACATAACGATTGTTTGCAAGACCGTCGGCCAGCCATCCTCCATCTTTATATTCTTGCAGATGACTGCTGATATAGTCTGAAAGATATTCAGGGTAAGCCAATGTCCATATTTGCGACAAATTCCACTGTCCACCCCAAATGGCATCTGTATTGTAAATATTATAAATGGGTTTTCCTGCTTTCATAGGCAGTTGGCCAACTGTTCCATCGTGTTTGGGATAGGCACCGTTTATATCATTGGCAAGGCCTCTGCCAAGCAGTGCGTGGTAAAGTCCGGTATAAAACTTTACTTTATCTGCATGATTGTTTGTTTCTACCCGGATTCGTCCAAGATATTCTTCCCAAGTTTGCAATGCGGCATCTTTGGCCTGATCGAATGAAAGATTGGATGCTTCTTCTTTTAAATTGATGCGTGCATTCTCAATGGATGTGTAAGATAGTCCGATTTTAGCTGTCACGCTCCCGGCTTCTTTCATCTGATATGTCAGGTATATGCCGGCTCCGAGTCCTTTTGCTTCTTTCTTATTGGGATGTTGTTTTTCTCCATTGAACGAACCGAAAGAATCGGGTTTACGGTCTAATTCTGCAGAAAAATAGAGGGGAACGTTGGCGCCCGGCTGATATTTTTTTACATATTCCGGCTCTGTTATGACCCATCCTTCTACATGTCCGTCGGATGTGTATGTAACCCATGCGTCACGTACGGCTCCACTTTCCCCTTGACGGTTCCCTATATCGAAAAGAATGTGGTTTTCATCGTCGGCCTGGAACGAGTAACGTTGGTAGGCTACACGCGGAGTGGCTGTCAGTTCAGTCCGAATCTGATAATCATCAAGCAGGACAGAGTAATAGCCGGCTGTGGCAATTTCGTTCTTTCTGTCGAAGTGCGAACGGTACCCTGTCTTGATGCTGTCGTTTACCGAACCGGGCTTTGTTATCAGTTTTCCACTTGTTGGCATTAAGACGATGCCACCGACCTGAAATTCATGCAGGCAGGGAAAACCTTCGATAGTGTTGTCTCTGTAGTCGTATCCCGTAGCTTCCCATCCGGATTTATTGCCCAGACTTCCGTTTGTTGAGGGGCCGGGTTTTGCTAAGCCGAAAGGCAGAGCTCCGGGAGCGAAGTGGAACCAGCGGCAATGTGCTGTTCCGATACGCGGTTCGACGTATTGTGTGAGATTTTCTGTTTGTTCATTCTGCTTGTCTTTATGCGGTGTGCATGACAGCATAAAGATGCTTGACAGGAATAATAGTCGATAAAAATGTTTCATGTTATTTATATTTAGTTGTTTATGTTTAGTTCGTTCAGTTTGTTTAATGCAAATTTATAGGCACCTAAGGCAATAGCCCGATTCGTTCCTAATCGTGAAATGGCAATACCAATGCGTTTGAACGGATCATAATCGATGTATTGTTCACTTTCCGGTATGCGTATCTGCTTGCTTCTGTTTTCTAAAAACAGTTTCTTTTCCGTTGAGTCTTCCAGATTGAAGAGTTCCATCTGGAGACGATTAAAGCATGTGCCGTTCATCATGTGGAGTGATTCTTTCATTTCCCGTATCAAGGCCGGCAGAATATATTTGCTTGCTCCGGCCAACCCGCCTCCGATAACGATTAAACCATCTATCAGCGTAATCGCTTCAGCAATTGCATTTCCTGCCATTTCGCCGAGTTCTTCGAAAGAAAAGATGGCGGCTTTTTGGTTGCCGGAACGCCGTCCTTCTGCAATGTCAAAGATGTCTTTTGGCGTTAATTCCCCGTTGTCTCCCGATAAAGATGCGTATACTCTTTTTACAGCTCTGATACTGACACTTTCTTCAACGATGAAATCCAGGTAACGTTTGTTGCGCAAACACCAGACATCTCCTCCGGCTCCGTTGTCACCGGTGAGTAATTTCCCGTCGATTACAACGCCGGCACCAAAACCGGTGCCGAGTGTAACTCCTAATAAATTCCGATAGCGTTTCGCATTTCCTGCCGTAGATAAATCATTGTTTATGGCCGGTAGTATACCTTCCGATGCTTCTCCATATGCAAAAAGATTTCCATCGTTATTGATGAATACGGGAATCCGAAAATGTTTTTTTAAGAAAGCTCCTAAAGCGATACCTCCGCGAAAGGCCGGAAAATTGGGTAAGTCGCCGATAATTCCTGATTCATAATCCGCAGGTCCCGGAAAAGCAAAACTGATAGCTGAAGGGGTTTCGGGAAGCATGTTTCTTACTTTCTCAAACCCGTTCACCAAAACTCTCAGACATCGGTCAAGGTTATTTACTTCCGAATGTAAAATGACTGGTGATACGATTTCCTGTTTGTCTTGAATTGCCGAGAACACCATGTTTGTACCTCCGGCATCAAGTGTCATAACAATGCGTTTATCCATCTTTATCTTATTGTTTGAAGCGTACATACGCTTTTATTGTTCCATATTCTCCGGTGCTTGTTTTTTCGACAGGGCGGATTGTATAGGTGCCTACAGCTGCCGGGATAATAAAGGTTTCGGCATAGTGTACAATAAACGGTTCGAAATCATCGGTCGGACTTTCAACGACAGCTTCAGAACCTTCTACTAAATTTAGAACATTTACGCCATTTCCGGTATGATGGGTAACGGGTTTGGAAAACCAATGTCGTCGTGTTTCAATAAATTCGTTTTCGTGAAGTCCGGTTCTCTCTTCGCGCCATCCGTCACCTTCTGCGATTAATTGTATCTGGTTGACTAAATTTTGTCTGACAAAATCTGTTTGTCTTTCCCATTGAATCACGTGAGAGCCATGCATTATATTAATTGGTCTTGGCTTGCCGTCTAAGCCTAATCGCCCCCAATCCCAGAGCTTAAAAGTGAAAAGACTGGGCGTTGCACTAATTTCCAGTACCATAGCACCGGCTCCCGAGCAGTGGATTGTGCCTCCCGGTATCAGGAAATGATCGTGTTTTTGGGCAGGCCATTGATTGACAAATTCGTTTACATTAAAAGGCTTACCTGTTTCTTGTGATTTGTTTAGCTCAGCTATCATCTTTTGGGCATCGACGTTTGTCTTCAATCCTAAAAATACGGTAGCTCCTTGTTGGGCATCCAGCAGGTAATAACTTTCGTCTTGTGTATAATAGATACCGAATGTGTCGCGGATATATTGTGTAGTGGGATGTACCTGTAGACTTAAATTTCCTCCGTCAATGGTGTCGAGGAAATCGAAACGAATCGGGAAATCCTGGCCGAAACGAGCTTCCACAGGAGCACCTAACAGGTCTCGTGTTTTGTAAAATACCAAATTATTGGCAGGAATTTCAAATAATATGCCCTGAACCTTGAGGTAAAGGCTGTTTTCTTCCGGTACGCAATCGAAGCACCAGCCGTAATTTTTTTGTTCGGGATTAAGGTTGCATACAGCTTTCATCCATTGTCCTCCCCAAGGAGCCGGGTCAAAAAATGGAACTACGCGGAAAGGTTTGTGGGCGGTCTTGTCCAAACCTTTGCGTAAGGTTGCTCCGGTAATCATTTTAGGGATGTGGGGAATATGTGTGTCCATCCAATAATCTGCGATAGGCAATAATTTCTTTTTCAGGTTATCACATAGTATCCAGTCCACGAAATACCCCCGTTTATAGTGGTACGATGCATCTTCGTTGCTGTTTTCCACCCCTATACCGTTTATTTCATGACGGCGGGAGCGCAACTGTATTTCCCATCTTGCCATGTCTATATAGATAATTCTATCGGCAAAAGGGGCAACAACTGCGGCACCGTGCCCGAAAACAATAATTAAACCTTGAGTAGATTCAATCATTTTGCGGGCATGTTGTACTTTCTCTTCTTCAAAAAAGTCGTTGTAAGAAAAGTGAGAACGGTAACCAAATAAACGATCGTCTGTAACGTAGGGGTAGGTCATCGTTTCGATTTCACGTGGCGATTTAAACACTGTTTTTGTGTCTAACCACAAATCCGGCTGCAGCTTTTTAAATTCATCGGCAATATTATTATAATGCACCCCTTGATAACATTCTATTACAACGATACACGATGATTTGTTTGTTGCCGGGTATGCGTGCATTAATTCTTTTCTTATTTCTTCCCATCCTTGCCATAAATTACCTGTGACTTCGGTTGATGGTGACTTGTCGTAATTACTTTCTCTCATAAGCTGAGTTTGCTAAAAAATATGCTTATATAAACTGCTGTGAAAACAGGAAAAGTTCCAGTACAGGTTGAGTATCAACTGAAAGGTATGCGGCTTCTTTTACCATTCTTTTAGTCTAACCTTATTAAATCATATTTACAGCTTCCTAATCCGAGTTGCTCGGCATATTCAAGATTGTGTATCCCGTTTCGTGATTCTATCCGTTCGATAAGGTCGGCTTTTCCTTCATCTTTCGAATTGTATACCATATCAATGCAGGCACGATCCAAAGCAACCGGATCAAGCGATGCCAGGATTCCTATGTCATTCATTTTCGGTTCTTCCGGAGTTGCGACACAATCGCAGTCGACCGACAGCTTATTTGCGACGTTTATATACAGTATTTTATCTCCGACATGGTCAATGATTGCTTCAGACGCCTCAGCCATTGCTTCCAGGAAATCGTTTTGCGGAGGAATATTATTCCATACCTCTACTACATCTTTTGTTTTTCCTGCCGAGTGAATCCATGCTTTGCCGCCCGATGAGGCGATTCCGATGGAAATGTTTTTCATTGCTCCTCCGAAACCGGCCATAGGATGGCCTTTAAAGTGGGAAAGAACAATGGTAAAATCGTAGTTCAGATAATTTTTTCCCACAAAGTCTTCCTTAAGATGCCGGCCTTTTTTGACCGGAAGCGGAATTTCTCCATCGGCATCCATGATGTCAACAGGAGCAATGGCGGTAAAACCGTGTTCTGCAGCTGCTCTTAAATGATCTTGCGTGTTGGTGCGTCCGCCTCCGTAAGCGGTATTACATTCTATAATTGTTCCGTTTACCTGTTGGACCAAATCTTTTATTAATTGGGGATCAAGGTGATTTGTATTTCCGGGTTCTCCGGTAGAAAGTTTGATGGCAACCTTTCCTTCGGCATTACGTCCCAATGCATGGTAAATTCTTACGAGATTTTCCGGAGATATTTCTTTAATGTAGTAGACTTTTGATTTGTTGCTCTCGGACTTAGACCGTGAAAATGCATGGTTTCTCCCTTGTACGTATTCCATTCGACCGGTTATTCCTACAGCCATTAATGTGGCTAATGAGGATTTTAACCATGACCTTCTTGACATTTTTCTGCTCATGTTGTGTCTTATTTAGAGATATCGTTGTTTCGATTCTGTCGGGTTTTTATATTATATATGCTGGTTTGAGGTAAAAGAATGTGCGTTATTGGACAAACGGCCCGATAACATTCAGTAAATCTGCTTTGGAGATTGCACCGCTTTGCCTCCAAAGGATTTGTCCGTTGCGCACCAGCATTAAAGTGGGAACCGATTGTATCCGGTATTGTTCTGCGGTTTGCCGGTTTTTGTCTATATCTATTTTGATGATACGTACCTTATCTGTGAGTACTTTTTTTACTTGTTCCAAGACGGGATGCATGATGTTGCAAGGTTGACACCATGTGGCAAAGAAATCTACAAGTACAAGTTTGTCTCCGGATATTATATCGTTGAACGTTTCCATTGTGGTCGGGTTTTAAGTATTGGTCGGTCTGGTGATGAAAATACGGTATTCTTTTCGGGAATCTGTCTGTATGTTTTTACCGGAATATATGCATCCGGTGAGAAAAAAAACGAGACAAAAATAATGTTTTTGCTTGTTCCTTTTAGCATCCGCTTCCGTCTAAACGGCAGGATGTTCCTTTTTTTTCTCTTGAGTTTGGAATTAGCCCGGCTTCTTCCGGCTTTAATGTTATATGACCGTTCTCCAGGACGAAGCATGGAATTCCGATTGTTCCCGCTCGTTTGACGGCATCAAAAGCCGGGTCTGAATCGCGTAGATGTAAAAACGCTTTCAGATTCTTTACATGTGAGCCGATGTCAATTATTTCATAACCGCTATTCCCTTTAACCTGTTCTTCAATGAATTCACAATCGGGACAGGTACTCATACTAAAGATTTTAATCATACATATAAATGTTATATTGGGCTTATTGGGCAAAGTTACGGAAAAACGAGTAATTTACGGTAAATAATGCGCCGAAATATATTCTATAAAATTATTGGAATATTCAGGGGAAGATGAAATAATTGCCATTGTTATCTTTATTGAGATTCGTTTTTATTACCTTCGCAAAAGAAAAAAGGTTGGAAAAGGTTTCGGATTATGGATTACGTATTGTGCTGTATTTTCGATTCTTTTCTTTAAGAGTAGTATGTTTGTTCATTGAAAGCAATCAAATAAGCGTTTATCTATATGGATTTTGGTTTCGTAAAAGTTGCGGCAGCTATACCTTCGGTGAAAGTAGCCGATTGCCGATATAATGCAGAACAGGCAGAAAGTTTAATCTGCGAGGCTGCAAATAAGGGAGTGCAAATCATTGTGTTTCCGGAATTGAATCTGACAGGTTATTCATGCGGAGACTTGTTTGGACAGACTTTATTGTTGGAACAGGCTGAAAAGGCGCTGGTGCAGGTACTGGATCGTACGCGGCAGTTGGATATAATTTCTATATTGGGGATGCCTGTGCCGGTAAAAGGGACATTGATGAATTGTGCTGTCGTGATTCAAAAAGGCAAGATATCAGGAGTCGTTCCCAAAACATATCTTCCTAATTATAAGGAGTTTTATGAGCAGCGCTGGTTTGCTTCTGCCGTGACATACGAAGGAAATATGACTGTTTGTTTGGGCGGTCAACAAACTCCGATGGGAAAAAATCTGTTGTTTAAGTCGCAGGACGTGTGTTTCGGTATCGAATTGTGCGAGGATGTATGGGCTGCTATTCCTCCGAGTTCTGTATTGTCCTTGAAGGGAGCTGAAATTATATTTAATTTATCTGCCGATACGGAAAACATATGCAAGCATCAATATTTGTGTTCTTTGCTGGCGCAACAGTCAGCGCGCTGCCTTTCCGGGTATGTGTTTGCTTCAAGTGGTTTTGGAGAATCCACAACCGATGTTGTGTTTGCCGGTAATGCATTGATTTATGAAAATGGGGTATTGCTTGCCAGATCTGAACGTTTTTCTTTCAATCCGCAGTTGGTGATAAGTGAAATTGATGTAGAACGTTTGCGGACGGAACGTTTGCAGAACACAACATTTGCCGCAAATGTACAGCAATATGGCAATTCTTTATCTACGATTATTCCGTTAGAGAGCACATCTGCGCGGGAATTGGTATTGACGCGTGATATTGATCCGCATCCTTTTGTCCCTTCCGGCAATAAATTGTTGGATGAACGTTGTGAAGAGATCTTCTCCATTCAGATAGCAGCCTTGGCCAAACGTTTGGTACATACCGGATGTAAAACGGTAGTAGTCGGTATTTCCGGAGGGCTTGATTCCACGTTGGCCTTGCTGGTATGCGTCAAGACGTTTGATAAACTGGGTATTTCCCGTAGCGGGATCATTGGCATTACGATGCCGGGATTCGGTACGACCGGACGGACACACCGTAACGCGATGGAATTAATGCGGTCGCTTGGTGTAACATCTCATGAAATCAGTATTTGTGATGCATGTTCTTTGCATTTTAAGGATATCGGACATGACATAAGTATACACGATGTTACTTATGAAAACGTGCAGGCACGTGAACGGACACAGATATTAATGGATTATGCCAATAAGGTTGGTGGATTGGTAATAGGGACAGGAGATCTTTCGGAATTGGCATTGGGGTGGGCAACTTATAACGGTGACCACATGTCAATGTATGGAGTGAATGCCGGAATTCCCAAGACGTTGGTGCGCTATTTGGTTCGGTGGGTTGCGGAGACAAGCGTAGATCCGGATTCGCGTGCCACATTGTTCGATATAATAGACACGCCGATTAGTCCGGAATTGATACCGGCAGACGAACAGGGTAATATTAAACAAAAGACAGAAGACTTGGTAGGTCCTTATGAACTTCATGATTTCTTTTTGTTTCATTTCCTGCGTTTCGGGTCACGTCCGGCAAAAATATATTATTTGGCGTGCCGGGCCTTTAAAGAATCATACGATGATAAGACGATAAAAAAATGGTTGACCAATTTCTTTCGGCGTTTCTTTGCTCAGCAGTTTAAACGTTCTTGTTTGCCTGACGGGCCTAAAGTTGGCTCGGTCTCGTTAAGCCCTCGCGGTGACTGGCGAATGCCCAGTGATGCCAGTGCGGCATTATGGTTGCAGGAATGTGAAAACCTTTAGGAGGCATGTAGGGGAAAATACCTATTTATGGGGATTTTTTATTATCGGATAATACTTTTTCTTTGTAACGGTTTAATAAAATAGATTTGATTACAATGAAAAAGATTGGAATTTTTTACGGTTCGACAACTGGAACCTGCGAGGATCTGGCAAATCGGATTGCAGATAAACTGGAAGTGTCTGCTTCGGATGTACATAATGTTGAAGCGTTGAGTGTTGATTTAATATCCGGTTATGATGTGCTTTTGTTGGGGAGTTCAACGTGGGGAGACGGTGAGTTACAAGATGACTGGTACGATGCGTTGAAAAAGATGAAGACGGCAGATTTGTCGGGAAAAGAAATCGCATTGTTCGGTTGCGGAGACTCTGAATCTTATGGCGATACATTTTGTGATGCAATCGGTGTGTTGTATAACAATTTGCGGGATACGGGATGTACATTTATTGGGAATAAAGTAAGTACAGATGGGTATTCGTTTTCTTCTTCTGCTGCAGTGGAGGACGGTATGTTCGTAGGCTTGGCTCTTGATGAAGTGAATGAAAGCGATAAGACTCAAAAGCGTATAGATTCTTGGATTACAGACATAAAAAAGAGTTTGCAGTAAATCTGTTCCACAAAAAAACGTTGAATTTATGCAGGAGCCCAATATTTTTCCGTCAGAACTAAAAGTCTTTTTTAATCATATATATGAGTTTAAAAAAGGAGTCAGGCAAATGGTACTTTATACCGTGAACCGTAAATATGAAACATTGGCAGTTGAACGTTTGAAGAAGCAAAACATTGATTACCTTGTACTACCAATCGATGGAAAAAAGATTAATCTTTTTTTCGGAAAACCGGAGTGTATTCATGCAATTCGCTGTATGATAACTCGCCCGTTGAATCGGTTGACTCCGGAAGAAGACTTTATTCTTGGTGCAATATTGGGATATGATATTTGTGCTCAGTGTAAACGTTATTGTACACGAAAGGGAAATTGTAGTTTAAAAGATTCCTAAAATATTCTAAGACTGCTGTTTCAAATTGGCAGAGGACGGAAATGTTCTGAATCTATTTGCGGATATTATGCTATGCAGATGGAATTTAAGAATATTTCCGTCCCACTTTTTTGTCGTATATATTGCAGGGAATATGAATATATTGTTCATGATTTTATGGAAAGGAATGGTTCTTTTTCGGATTTTGATGTGTTCTTTGTGGGGAAGCAATGAATTATTTTTATCTTTGTTTCCTAACTGAATGATTTCTGTAACTTGTTTATGGCACACGATTCGCATCTTTTAGTTTACAAAGCTTCGGCCGGGTCTGGCAAGACATTTACTCTTGCCGTACAATATATTAAGCTCTTGATAGAAGATCCATACGCTTACCGCCGCATTTTGGCAGTAACATTTACTAATAAGGCTACGGCCGAAATGAAAAATCGAATATTGTCCCGGTTGTATGGAATTGCATATGGCACTCAGGATTCGGACGATTATTTAAAAGAAATACGTAAAGGGTCGGTTAAAAGCGAGGACGAAATCCGTAAGACAGCAAAGATTGCATTACATAATATTATTCACGATTATAGCCGTTTCCGTATTGAAACGATAGATTCGTTCTTTCAGATGGTCATGAGGAACCTTGCGCGTGAGTTGGAACTCGGGGCGAATCTTTCCATAGAATTGAATGATACGGATGTGTTGAGTGAGTCGGTTGACTCTCTTATCGGCAAACTTACGCTTCAATCTCCGATTCTTTGCTGGCTGATTGAGTATATAGAGGAACGGATAGCTGACGACAGGCGTTGGAATGTATCCGGCGAAATAAAGCGGTTCGGTAAAAATATTTTCAATGAAACTTATATAGAGTATGGTAAGAATTTGCGGGAGAAACTTAAAGACCCGCAATTTATACCCCGGTATCGTAAACAGTTACAGTCGATTCGTACCGATGTGTTAGAGCAGGAAAAAGGATTCTCCGAACAGTTTTTCGGCATATTGGATATGAACGGTCTGTCATCTGGGGATTTAAAACGCGGTTCAACCGGCATTGTGAGTTATTTCAATAAGTTGGCAAACGGCAATTTGAAGGATGAAATCCGTAATCAGACAGTAGAAAACTGCTTGGAAAGTGCCGATAATTGGGTAAATAAAACATCTGCACGTCGTGATGAGATTATTGCTTTGGCAAATAAAGAACTGATTCCGCTTTTGAAGGAATCGGAAAAATATAGGGTTATGAATAACCGTATTCTGAATACTTGCGATTTGTCATTGCGCTATTTGAACAATTTACGTCTGCTGACTTATATAGATGAAGAGGTGCATTTGCAGAATCAATTGCATAATCGTTTTTTATTGGCCGACACGAACGCATTGCTTCATAGTCTGATGCAAGAAGGAGACGCATCGTTTGTGTATGAGAAAATAGGCGCCGTCATCGATACGGTTATGATAGATGAGTTTCAGGATACCTCGCGAATGCAATGGGAGAACTTCCGCATTTTGTTACAGGAAAGCCTTTCTCAGAAAGAAGGAAGCTTAATTGTGGGTGATATAAAGCAGAGCATATACCGTTGGCGTAATGGAGATTGGAGAATCTTGGCAGGTATCGGAGAAGAAAATGACTTCAGGGTGTGCTCGTGCAGCCTTGTCCGGAATTGGAGAAGCGAGGCAAATATAGTCAGGTTTAATAATGAGTTTTTTACCGGAGCCGTACGTTTGCTTGAAAAAAAATACGAAGAGGAAGAAAAAGAGAATTGCGAACAATTGACAAATGCTTATGCCGATGTATGTCAGGAAACAGCAAAAACGGAAGAACGTGGATTTGTAAAACTGAGGTTTTTATCTGATTCGCGAGAAGAAACATATGAGGAAGCTATGTTGAAGAACCTGGCCGATGAAGTGGAACGATTGTCGGAACAGGGCATTCGGATACAGGATATGACAATACTTGTGCGGTTTAATAAGAATATTCCTTTGATTGCCGATTATTTTGATAAGTATACAGCTTACCGGATTGTGTCGGATGAAGCTTTCAGACTGGACGCATCTTCGGCTGTTTGCATGCTTATCGATGGAATAAGATATTTATCTTCTCCGGACGACCGGGTAGCATTGGCACGTCTGACGGTGGCTTATTGTCATGAAGTGCGTGGTATGTCGGTAGATATGGACGAGATATTGTCCGGCAGAACCGAATCTTTTTTGCCGGATACATTTGTTTGTTGCACCGATACATTGCGTATGCTGCCTTTGTTTGAACTGTTAGAGCGGTTGTATTCCTTATTTGATATTTGTAAGATAGGGAAACAGGATGCGTATCTTTGTGCTTTTTTCGATTCGGTTATTGAGTATATGCAGAAAAAGCCATCGAATTTGATGGATTTTATTATTTACTGGGACGAGCAACTTCATGCAAAAACAATTCCGTCAGGCGAGGTGGATGGCATTCGTATTATGTCGATACATAAGGCAAAAGGATTGGAGTTTCATACAGTTTTGCTTCCGTTTTGCGATTGGAAATTGGAAAATGGGCGGAATGACCATCTGGTCTGGTGTTCTGTTTCGGGAAAGGAAAATTCGGGAGATGCTTCTGTGTTTAACGAACTCGATCTTATTCCGGTGAACTATTCGGGCATTATGCGTGAATCGTTTTTTAGGGGAAGTTATGCAGAAGAACGTTTACAACTGTGGGTAGATAGCCTGAATTTGCTTTATGTGGCTTTTACTCGTGCTTGTAAGAACTTGTTTGTATGGGGAAAAAGTAACCAGAAAGGCACGGTCTCTGAGTTGTTGAGTGATACACTTCCGGGTATGGATTTGTTTAAAAATGAAACTGTTGATGAAAATACATATCAATATGGTATGCTGAGCCTTTCGGGAGAAAAAAAGAAAGAGGCCGATTCGCAAAACAGATTATCCGTGAAGTCAGATGAGATACCAATAGTGATAGAGCCGCTTGCTGCAGAGATAGAGTTTAAACAGTCTAACCGTGCCGCAGAGTTTATACGGGGAGATGACGATGATGACGATAAAAACCGTTATGTCAAGCAGGGACAACTGCTTCATTATTTGTTTGCCTCTATCGGACAAGCCAGAGACCTCTCGTCGGCAATAGAGAAACTTCGTTTTGAGGGGGTTATAGAATCGTCAGAACAAGAAGCGCAGATTCGTAAAACAGCACTTCTGGCTTTAAATCAGCCATGGGCTAAAGAGTGGTATGATGGCAGTTGGACTTTATATAACGAACGTAATATTATTTTTTCCGATGAACAGAATAAACTTCAAGTACGCCGTCCTGATAGAGTAATGATGAAGAACGGGCAGATTATTGTGGTGGATTTTAAATTTGGAAAAAAGAAAGATGTTTATGACAGGCAGGTAAGAGAATACATGAATCTGCTGTCGGATATGGGATATGAACAGGTAAAAGGGTATCTTTGGTATGTATATTCCGGGAAAATCGAGGAAATAAACAGTTGAAAACATGGAAACATTTTTGAAAGAAGTTGCGCACGATTTATATAAGAAAACGGGAGGTAATTTTGCCGATATCGCCGTAATTTTTCCCAATAAGCGGGCTGGTTTGTTTTTTAATGAATATTTGTCTCAAGAGACAAGCAGTCCTATGTGGTCACCTGTTTATATGAGTATAAGTGAATTCTTTTGTCAATTATCCGATTGGCACGTAGGTGATTCCGTAAAATTGGTGTGCGATTTGTATAAAGTATTTTGCGAGATTACCGGAAGCAAGGAAACTCTTGATGATTTTTACTTCTGGGGCGAGATGTTGATTGCCGATTTTGATGATGCCGATAAGAATATGGTTGATACAGGCATGCTGTTCCGTAATCTAAAAGACCTGAATGAACTGACAGATAATTGTGATTTCTTGGAAGAAGGTCAGAAGGAAGCAATCGGCCGTTTCTTTAAAAATTTCTCAATTGAAAATGTAACCGAACTGAAACAACGGTTTATTTCCGTGTGGGATACGTTGGGCGATGTTTATACGGCTTATAAAACATTGCTGGAAAGTCAGCGGCTGGCTTATGAGGGAATGCTTTACCGTAAGGTTATAGAAGAGTTAAATACTGAGGAACTGCCGTATGAAAAATATGTATTTGTCGGATTTAATGTGTTGAATAAGGTGGAACATACATTGTTTCAAGAGCTGAACCGTGCAGGAAAAGCACTATTCTATTGGGACTACGATATTTTTTATACGCAGAAAATTCCTCATGAGGCAGGAGAGTTTATTCGGCGGAATTTGAGAGATTTCCCTTCAGAGCTACCGGCTTCGGCCTTTGACCATCTGAATAAGCCCAAAGATATCGTTTATATACAGTCCCCGACAGAAAACGGACAAACGCAATATTTGCCTCAGTGGATACGGGAGAATCTTACAGAGAACGAGAAAGAAACGGCAATCGTCCTTTGTAATGAGACATTGTTGCAGCCCGTGCTGCATGCACTTCCCGAAAATGTAAAACATATCAATGTGACAATGGGCTTCCCTTTGTCGCAGACACTGGCGTATAGTTTTGTTCATGTCTTGTTAGATCTGCATACATCCGGTTATAATTCCGCTAACGGCCGTTATGTATATTCGGCCGTTTCGTCGGTATTGAAGCATCCGTATACGCAAAAACTGTCGGATAAGGCTGATTCTTTGGCGAAAGTCCTTGCTAAAAACAATCGTTTCTATCCGTTACCATCTGAACTGGGAGAAGATGAGACACTTGCCGTTCTGTTCACTCCGACAAAGAACAATCTGCAACTTTGTATGTTGCTTTCTGATGCATTGAAGCGGGTTGCGGCCGTTTACAGTAAGGAAAATACGGTGGCAGAAGAGGCATTCGAACAATTGTATCGTGAAGCCTTGTTTAAGGCTTATACGTTGGTAAACCGTTTTTATACCTTGATAGAAAATAAAGATCTTGACGTAAATATCGAGACTCTGAAACGGTTGCTTTTGCGTGTGATGGATATTTCGGGAATTCCTTTTCATGGTGAGCCGGCCATTGGCCTGCAGATTATGGGAGTACTCGAGACGCGTAATTTGGATTTCCGCCGCCTCATTTTACTTTCCGTCAATGAGGGGAAACTTCCGAAAGGAGGAAACGACGCCTCTTTTGTACCGTATAATCTGAGGAAAGCTTTTGGCATGACGACCATCGACCATAAAATAGCTGTTTACGCTTATTATTTTTATCGGATGATACAGCGTGCAGAGCATGTGACATGCGTATATAATACGGTAACCGATGGCCTCAATCGGGGTGAATGGTCTCGTTTTATGCTTCAATTCCTTATAGAGTGGAATTATAATGTGCGTTGCAGGCAATTGAAAGCCGCTCAGTCTCCATTGCATCCCATACCGGTTATTGTAAAAAAGACACAGAATGTGATGACGCATTTGAGGAAGGTTTTTGATACAGGAGTAAATCCGAAAGCCCTAATATCCCCTTCTGCATTGAATTGTTATTTGGACTGTTCCTTGAAATTTTATTTTAAATATGTTGCAAACCTTTCGCTTCCGGATGATGTCTCAGAGGAAATCGATTCAGCGAATTTCGGAAGTATATTTCATTATGCGGCAGAGCACATTTATAAAGATTTGACTGTTAACGGAAACTCAATAGATAAAAATTCGATAGAACGGCTCTTAAAGGATGATGTGCTTTTGCAAAATTACGTAGATCGCGGTTTCAAAAAGATTTTTTTCAATATACCCGAGAGTGTACGTTCTGAGTATAATGGCATTCAATTACTGAATTCGGCTGTAATTGTACGGTATATTCGTCAGTTGCTTCGCAATGATTTGTCGTATGCGCCATTTGTGTTTATTGGTTCTGAAGTGAAAATCAGGGAAAATATAAAGATTCATACTTCGGAAGGTGAAATACAATCGTGTGTCGGAGGAGTAATTGATAGGATAGATTTAAAAGAAAACTCATTGAGAATTGTCGATTATAAAACAGGAGGAAATGCAGAAACGCCGGCCAATATAGAAGCGTTGTTCGTTTCAGACAAGAAACGTTCATCGCATATATTTCAAACATTTATATATGCTGCTATTGTGTGCAGACAAATACGTTTGCAAGGGAAAGCACATCGGGTGGCGCCTTCGTTGTTATATGTCCATAAGGCTGCTTCGGCCGATTATTCTCCTGTAATACAAATGGGGGAGCCTCGTAAGCCAAAGGTGGAGATTGTTGACTTTGCATTATACGAAGATGAGTTCCGAGAAAGACTGCAAATGCTTTTGAATGAAATATTTGATCCTTCGGTTCCTTTCGTGCAGACCGATATAAAAGAGAAGTGTATGTATTGTGATTTCAGGACTCTTTGCAGAAAAGTTGAGTGATTATCGGGAAAGACGGCGGATAATTTCCCGGCAACGAGCGAGGTCTTTTTCTGAAACGTCATGTTGTTTTGTTCCTCCCTTTTCGAATGTCGCAGCAATCTGTATGCCGCTCCATCTGAAAATTTCTTTTAGGGCATGAATGGTTCCGCGAGATTGTCTTAAGAGAATATTAAACGGGAAGGAGGTGGAACAAGTGCTTATAAATACGGCTTTTTTCCCTTTTAACAGAGGTTTGGGAAGTTTATTCCCGTTTGTTTTCATTATGCCGTAGACGATACGGTCGAATACTATTTTCAACTCTCCGGGTATGTTTCCCCAGTAACATGGAGAACCGATTACTATGACATCGGATTCTCTGATGGCTTTAAGTATTTCTGCAGAATCGTCTTTCGGTAAACAGCATACACCGTCTTTCCTGCATTGCATGCAACCGGTACATGGCTTGACATTTAATGCCGAAACCCGTATGTATATCACATGAAATCCCATAGCGTCTGCTTCATCTTTCATGCTTTTCAGCAAGCGGGAGATGTTCCCGTTTTCGCGCGGACTCCCGTTAAGAATCAGAATGTTTGTTCTTTCTGTCATGGCATTTAAAAATGTTCTTTGCAGACCTCTTTTGTGTACGGTTTATTCTTTTATATTTTGGTACATGAAACGTTTGATGCTTTTCTTTGCTGTCTTTTCAAATTCCTCAGGATAAAGTCGGATATTGGTTATTTGTGAGTAGGCAGGCAACAGTTTGTTCAGCTCGATTCTATTCTGTTCCATCATTTCTTCAAGCTGTTTGTTCTCGAGTTCTTTTTCGAATGTCTCTTCATGGTCCGGGTATACAAGAGCGATTAGTTTGTTGCCGTTTAAAAGAACCAATGATTCGTTTACGAATGGCATATTGTTTAATCTTGCTTCAATCTCTTCAGGATAGATGTTCTGTCCTGAGGCCGTGAGCAACATATTTTTGGATCTTCCTTTAATATAGATATTACCTTCGTTGTCTTTTATGGCGATGTCTCCGGTATGCAGCCATCCGTCTCTGTCAATAGCCTGTGCTGTGGCTTGCGGGTTTTTATAATATCCGGACATAACATTCATTCCCCGGCAGACCAGCTCTCCCGGAATGTGCTGCGGATCATCGGATAAAATCTTGGTCTCCATGAAAGCGACTGTCTTGCCGCATGAGGTATATTCAATTTCATCCCATCGGCTGTGGCAGATAAGCGGGGCGCATTCAGTCATGCCATATGCTATGGTATAAGGGAAATTGATTTTACGAAGGAATGCTTCTACTTCGGCGTTGAATGGAGCTCCTCCTATAACTATCTCTATAAAGTTGTTGCCAAATACTTCCATTGCCTTCTGGCGTATTACATCTTTTACGTGTTCGCTGATGATAGGAAGGTTAAGTAATAGTTTCCCTAACTTATTGTCTACTTTGGGAAGAATGTTCTTTTTGAAGATTTTTTCAACGATGAGAGGTACGCATGCAATGACGCGCGGACGGATTTCGGCGAACGATTCGGCGATGATTTTCGGTGAAGGCATGCGTGTAAGGAACCATAGATGCGCTCCGGCTGTGATGCCGTATAGAAAGTCGAATACCAATCCGAAAATGTGCCCTAACGGTAGCATGGAAACGATGGAATCTCCCGGATTAAGGCTTACTTTATTCCGGATATGAATTACGTTTGAAAGAATGCAGCGATAGGGGAGCATGACGCCTTTTGAATAACCGGTTGTCCCCGAAGTATAGTTTATGATGGCAAGCTCTTCTTTTTTTTCCCTGCGGTATGACACGTGCTCTGCGCGAAAGCGGCATGGGTATTTCTTCCCAAATTCTTCATTGAGGTGTTCCCGTGCGTAAGTCAGTTGTTTGGAACGTGAGAAGACCAAATCAAGAGATTTCAGTTCGATGATACCTTTAAGAAGAGGCATGGCTGTTTCATTCAGGTTCTCCCATGCCTGGTCTCCCACAAAAAGCATCCGTGCTTCCGAGTGATTTACAATATTGTGGATATTGTCTGCTTTAAATTCATGCAGAATCGGGACAGCTACCGCGCCATAAGTGATGATTCCCAAGAAACTTATGCACCAATTGGCGCTGTTTCTTCCGCAAAGTGCTACTTTGTTTCCCTGTTTTATCCCTGCGTGTTTAAGCAGGATATGTATTTTTTCTATTTTTCGGGCAACGTCTTTATATTGAAGGGTTACTCCTTTATAATCGGTCAATGCATCTCTATCCCAATTTTGACGTATACTTTGTTCTATAAGTTGTATAAAGCTTTCTTCTATTGTTTCCATGTCAATTGCACACTAATGGTGTAAATGTGCGCAAAAGTAATAAAAGTTAGCCGATATTTATTATATCTTTAGGTATAATTACTGTTTCGTTTTTCGTTAATAATTTCCGAATCTCTGTAATTTAATCGGGAGAAACTTCTAATTTTGCATCGTTTTTTAGGATAAGTTTATCGAAAGCAATGAAAAAGAATGAGGTAAAAGGCCATAGTGCAATGCTTTTGGCTAATGGGATGTGGGGGCTGATGTCTCCGATAGCGAAGTTGGTCTTTATCGGGAGTTCTGTCACTCCGTTTATTCTGGCGGATTTTCGTATTATAGGAGCTGCGGTGTTATTTTGGATTGCGTCGTTCTTTACTAAAAAAGAACACGTTCCTCACGGGGATTTGTTGAAGCTTTTTTTTGCATCGCTGCTGGGAATTGTCTGTAATCAAGGCTTGTTTACGATAGGTTTGGGAATGACTTCTCCTATCGATGCTTCTATTATTACCACAAGTACGCCGATTCTCACGATGATTTTTGCCGCTTTTTATCTGAAAGAACCCGTTACGGGGAAAAAAGTATTGGGCATTTTTACAGGTGCAAGCGGAGCTTTGTTGTTGATTTTAAGTAATAGCGGAGCCGGTAACGGGCGTGAAGGAAATATGTTGGGCGATTTGTTGTGTATGCTTGCCGAAACAAGTTTTTCGTTATATCTTGTCTTGTTTAAAGATTTGATTTGCCGTTATTCTCCCATTACGTTGATGAAATGGATGTTTACTTATGCGGTTGTATGTCTTGTTCCGTTTTCTTATACAGGTTTAATTTCATTGGATTGGTCATCTGTCGGCCTTGATACGATGGGACATATCGCATTTGTTGTGGTAGGGGGCACTTTTATCAGCTATTTACTTTCGCCGATTGGACAACAAAATCTCCGTCCTACCATTGTAAGCATGTATTGTTATATGCAACCCATTGTGGCAAGTATCGTTACAGTATGCTGGGGAATGGACAACTTTAACCTGTTGAAAATAATAGCAGTCTGCATGGTGTTTACTGGAGTTTTTCTTGTTACGCGCAGTAAGAGCCGTGCACAGATGGAGGCATACGAGAAAAGTCGTATAATGCAAGGAGAATCTGGGCAGGGAGGGGGAAAGCCGGTTTAAAGGTTCTTTCGTATGGCAAAGAGATGAATCTTTAGGCTTTTTTCGTGTCATGAAGTGTGTTTGTTATTTTTATATTCTTCTTGTCGGTTAATATTGGGGGGAATCAGTATCTTTGTTGCGTTTGAATAATGAAATTTCATGTTATATGTTGATTTATAATACGACTTATCATGTAGAAATGAACGATGCGCGTAACTTCGTTATCTGGTTAAGCGAATGTTATATCCCGGCAGCAGAGAAATCGGACGACTTGAAAAATCCGCGTATATTACGTGTCTTGAGTCATAATGAGCAAGATAGTGAATGTTTTTCTTTGCAATGGGAGGTAGAAGATAGTGCTGTTCTTCATCGTTGGTTGATAGCTGAGGGGAACCGGCTGAATGGCGAAATGAAAAAGATATTCAAAGATAAAGTAATCGGTTTCTCAACGCTGATGGAGGTAATAAAGTGATACATCCCGTAAAAGAAAAAATCATTTTGGGAATAGATCCGGGAACAAATATCATGGGATACGGCGTATTGAGAGTAACCGGTGTGAAGCCTGAGGTACTGACATTGGGAGTTATCGATTTACGGAAATGCACAGATTCGTATCTGAAACTTAAACATATATTTCAAAGGGTACAGGGAATCATCGCGTCTTATCTTCCGGATGAACTGGCAATTGAAGCTCCTTTTTTTGGAAAGAACGTGCAGTCTATGCTGAAGCTGGGCAGAGCTCAGGGAGTAGCCATCGTTGCTGCGTTGTGTAGGGATATACCTGTAACGGAATATGCCCCGTTAAAAATAAAAATGGCTATTACAGGAAACGGACAGGCCAGTAAAGAACAGGTTGCAGATATGCTGAAACGCATGTTGCATATCCCCGATTCTGAGATGGGACCTTTCATGGATGCGACCGATGCATTGGGAGCTGCTTATTGCCATTATCTGCAGATGGGGCGCCCGGACGTGCTGCATGCGTATTCCGGATGGAAAGATTATATAGCGAAAAATCCGGATAAAGTAAAAAAATAAAGGAAATGGGAAGAACTGTAATCAGCATATTGAATGGGGTGGCGCGAAATCCTGCGTACAGATTAGCGCAACCTGTCAATCTGGAGATTGAGGAAGGAGAGCAGATTGCCGTTGTAGGGAGAAACGGAGCAGGGAAAAGTCTGCTTATTGATACGCTTACGGGTAAATATCCGTTATTGATGAATGAAGTGGAATATGATTTCCGCTCTTCCGGTTCTTCGGCTTTTGCGAATATTAAATATATTACGTTCCGGGATTCTTACGGCGATTATGATGCAACGTATTACTATCAGCAGCGTTGGAACACGCATGATCTGGATGATATTCCTTTGGTGCGCGATTTGCTTCCTCCCTGTGAAAACCGGGAATTGAAACAGATTCTTTACGGGTTGTTCGGTGTAGAATCGATGCTGGACAAGCATATTATTTTATTATCGAGTGGCGAACTCCGGAAGTTTCAGTTGACAAAAACGTTACTTTCCGGGCCTCGCATGTTGATTATTGATAATCCTTTTATCGGTCTGGACGCCCAAACGCGTGAGTTATTGCAGCAATTATTACAGAAACTTATCGAAGTTACTTCTCTGCAAGTGATACTTGTTCTTTCAAAAGACGACGATATTCCTTCGTTTATAACTCATGTCATTCCGGTGGCAGACCGTTGTTGTGGGGAAAAGACAGCATTGGCGACATATCTTGATTCTCGGGAATCGGTTCCGGAACATGTCTTATCGGATGGAAAAAGAAAACGTATATCCGGTTTACCTTGCTGTGAAGAAGCGTATCATGCCGATCGGGTTGTGGAATTGCGTAAGGTGAGTATTCGTTATGGTGAGAGGACCATTTTAAATGATCTTGATTGGGTGGTAAAACTTGGCGAGAAATGGGCCTTGAGCGGGCAAAACGGTTCCGGAAAGTCTACTTTGCTGAGTCTGATTTGTGCAGACAATCCGCAAAGTTATGCTTGTGATATTTCTTTGTTCGGGCGGCCGCGTGGTAGCGGTGAAAGTATTTGGGAGATAAAAAAGCACATTGGTTACGTCAGTCCCGAGATGCATCGTGCTTATTTAAAGAATTTGCCGGCGATAGATATCGTGGCAAGCGGTTTACATGATTCCGTCGGATTGTATAAAAAAGTGCATGCCGATGATAAGGCTGTCTGCGAGTGGTGGATGGATATATTCGGTATAGCAGAATTGAAGGACCGCAATTTCCTGTATTTATCGAGCGGAGAACAGCGGATGGTCTTGTTAGCCCGCGCATTTGTTAAGGATCCGGAGTTGTTGGTATTGGATGAACCTTTGCATGGGTTGGATATATATAACCGGCGTTTAGTTAAAGATGTGATAGATACTTTCTGTCAGCGCGAAGGAAAGACGCTGATTATGGTGACACATTATGAGGAGGAATTGCCCGATTGTATCGGACATCGTTTGTATCTTAAAAGGAATGTGTAATACCATATAGCGCGGGTTTGGTCTGTTGACTTTCCGAATCGAATCCGAACCAATGTTGGGTTTCTTTATCAGCTAACAGGCAAAACCGCATGTTCTCGGCAGAATGTCCGTATATGATTTCTGCCGTATGAGGTAGTGTGACGTGTTTTGTCCGGACTCTCTCTGCCGGTTTTTTCTTGAGAGACATGCCGGCTTCAATCCATGCAATGGTAACTTTTGTTTCGTATGCCGGATAATTAGTCTTGCAAAATTCGTATAAGATGATACCCCGACGCTCTAAACTCAAAGGTTGGTCGATAACGTTTATTGCAGTCAGATATGATAGGAAACGGGAGAGAAACTCATTTTCCTGTATGATTAGTTCGCGTGTTATTTTTTGCCATGCAGAAGTATTGTAGAATCCGTCTAAGAGTCTGGATAATCTGCCTGCCGTTATTAATTCATCGGCGGAGATATCTTCGGTTTTCAATACTTCGTATGGGGGAAGAGGGGAGTAGCAGATGTTCAATTCTTTTGCGCGTCGGCGCATTTCAGTACCGGGAAGTAATTTTAGTGATTCCAATTGAATTTCTCCGACTCCGTATTCAGCTAAAGTGCGCACGTCGCTGAAAATATCTTCCAGACGGTATGAAGGCAATCCGGCGATGAGGTCGGCATGGGTTTCCATATTGGGGAGGGAACAAAGAAACTTCAATCCATCAAGCGATGCCTTTAGACTGCCCATCCGGCGGCTGAGGGTTAATACCTGTTCGTGCAGGCTTTGTATTCCGGCTTCGAGATGAAGTAATCCTTTGGGCATGGTAATCAATTCTTTTTTTATTTCATCAGATAGAAGTGCCGGATGAATCTCAAGGTGGAAATGCATGTCGGGAAATTCCCGGAATATATTGAGTAGAGATTTTGCGTGCTTGCTGTTGTAGTTGAAAGTCCGGTCAAGAACCCGAATGTTCCGTATGCCGTGTGCATGAATGATTTGTATTCTTTTCCGTATGGAATCTATAGGAATGGTACGGACAGGCTTTTCTCCTCCGCTTACGCAGAAGGCACATGTATTGAAACATCCCCGTGTTGTCTCAAGTTGAACGAAAGGTTTACTCCAATTGAAGAAGATGCTTTGTTCAGGATTAGCCAATGTTTCGAATGAAACGACGCGGGCAATTCCATTGTCATGATAAATATTCTGTTTGTCTATATAGCAGAGTCCTGCTATGTTTGTCCATTCTTTTGTTTGGTTATGGCAGGCAATCCATTGTGGAAAAACTTCTTCTCCTTCTCCTCGGAATACGCATGTTATGAAAGGATTGCAGCGTAAGAAATGTTCATTGTTCCCTAAAAATTCAGGACCTCCCAAAACGATTTTTGAAGAGGGCAGTAATGCTTTTGCACGTGAGAGTACATGCATGAGCATTTCGTGGTTGAATAACCAGCAGGAGGCAGCAATGAAATCGGGAGTGAGATTTGCAATTTTGGCTGCTATGTTGCCCGGATTCTCGTTGATAGTTGCGGAAACAACGCTCCATTGAATTGTTTGCATGTTGTTCATCTGGGCATGTATAGCCGGTAATGCCAGTGAAGAGTGGGCATAAGAACTGTTCAGATCGAGCCAAAGGAGATGCATGTCGGAAAGAAAAATAATGTCATTCTTCGCTTTCGGTCGGAATGACATTATGTAAAAATGAAATTATAATAACGATTATAATAAGTATTGTGAACTGATAGATTCGTTTGTTGTTACTCGACGGATGGTTTCTGCAAACATGCTGGCGATAGAAAGTTGTTTAACTTTCTCGCAGCGGTTAGAGTAGGGAATACTGTCTGTGAAAACCATTTCGGTGAGCTGTGAATTTTGTATCCGTTCAGAGGCCGGACCGGACATCACGCAATGTGATGCGATTGCCCGAACAGATCGTGCCCCGGCTTCCTTCATGATGTCGGCCGCTTTGGTTATTGTTCCGGCTGTATCTACCATATCATCTATCAAGATTACATTCTTGTCTTTTACTTCTCCGATAATTTGCATGGAAGCAACGACATTGGCTCTTTCACGTGTTTTGTGACATAAAACCAAAGGTACGTCTAAATATTTAGCGTAAGAGCTTGCTCTTTTGGAACCTCCTACATCGGGAGTGGCAATCGCCAGATTGTCTAGATTAAGCGATTGGATATATGGTAAAAAGATGGTAGAACCGTATAGATGGTCAACAGGAATATCGAAGAATCCTTGTATTTGGTCTGCATGTAAATCCATTGTTATCAGACGGTCGATTCCTGCAACACTTAACAGGTTTGCCACCAGTTTGGCACCTATGGAAACGCGCGGTTTGTCTTTTCTGTCCTGACGTGCCCAGCCAAAATAAGGAATAACAGCAATGATGCTTTTGGCTGACGCCCGCTTTGCTGCATCAATCATTAGTAAAAGTTCCATTAGATTGTCTGAGTTTGGGAACGTGGATTGTACCAGGAATACATGTTGTCCACGAATAGATTCCTCATAAGATACGGCAAACTCGCCGTCGGCAAAATGCGTAATGTTCATATTACCCAGAGGGCAACCTAAACTTGTACAGATTTTTTCTGCAAGGTATTTCGAATTTGTACCGGAGAATACCTTGAATGGTGATGTTTCGCTCATTGTATGATGAAAAATGTTATCGTAAATTATGTTTTGCAAAGTTAGCTATTCCGTGAATATTGACAAAAAGATTGGCAAAATTTTGAGTGAATATTAGTCTGTCAGTTCCTTCAGCCGGCGGAAATAGGTGATTAAACTTTGATAGTTATAGTCGGAAGCCGGATTGAATCTGTTCCAAAGACTGCCTAAAACAGCTGCGCCTCCGAAACCAAAGTCTTTTATGTACATGATGTTTTCATCGTTTATTCCGCCGAGCGCGATAACTTTCCTGTCGATTATTCCTTCTTTGACAGCATTTCTGATGTCTTCCTCTGTGAAATGCGATTTATATCCTTCTTTTGAAATGCTGTTGAAAATGGGACTTAAAAAGACGTAGTCGCAGCTTTTCTTGTCGACCTTAACTTCATCGAATGTATGACATGAGGCGCTTATATGTCCTGTATATTCATCGGGAGCAATGGGATTGCGGTTGCTTAGATGAATACCCTTGAGCTTGTATTCTTCTTTCAGATAAAAATGGTCATGTATGACGATGCGTTTATGGAATTTTTCCGGTATGAGTGTTAACAGACGCTCTGCATAAACCGCAGGCAGATTGGGCTTACGCAAATGCAGAATGTCGAGTCCTTCCTCGAAAAGTGCTGTTATGATTTGGTCTTCTTCCACGAAATATGTGGGAGTCGTTATGACTATCAATTTCATTTTCGCTGCAAAATTGGGTGCAAAGGTAGTAAGCTGATTGTAATATTCCTAATCTTTCAGAATAAAATAGTATCTGAATGTAGGGTTTTAAGGTCTATTGTCCATAACTTCCCGCTTAAAATTTCTCCATATCCGCAGATGATTTTAATCGTTTCATTGGCTTCTATGCAGCCGATGATTCCGGGAATGATTCCGAGCACGCCTTTGGGTGGGGAGGGGAGAGAAAGCAAATCGTTTTCATCGGGGAATAAATCACGGTAATTTTTCCCGTTTTGGTAATTGAAAACAGAAACTTGTCCGTCGAAAGCCCGGATTGCTCCATAGACGTATACCTTCCCTTGTTTGATGCAGACATCGTTTATCAGATAACGGGTCCTGAAATTATCGCATCCGTCTACTATAATATCGTATGATGCAATGAGGCGTTCCGCATTTTCCCGAGTAAGGCGTTCGTCATAAGCATGAATCGTTATATTACTGTTCAGGGCACTTAATCTTTGTTGGGCGCAAATAACTTTAGGTTGTCCTATTTCTGTTTCTGTATAAAGAATCTGACGTTGCAGATTACTTTCACTTACTTTGTCATCGTCTATCAGTCCGATAGTGCCGATACCCGCCCCTGCGAGATAGAGGGCAACGGGGGAGCCTAATCCTCCTACGCCGACTATCAGTACGCGGGCTTTTTGTAATTTGTTTTGTCCTTCTTTTCCAATTTCGGAAAGAAGTATTTGTCGGTCATATCTTCCCATTATATTCTGGCTGTGTAATCGAAAGAAGCATCCCAGTCTTTCCATACGGGTTCTCTACCGAGACGTTTTAGCGTTTGTTCTATTTCTGCGGCGGTACGTTCATCGCTTACATGGAACTGTTCGAGAGCCTGCGGATAGGTATAGTATCCTCCCGGTTCCGTCTTGCTTTCCGCGCTCATGGTTGTGACGCCGAGCGTGGCCATGTGGTCGCGAATATTGGCCGGTTCGCGTGTAGAATAGGAGATATCTACATCATGATCGAAGATACGCATGGCAAAAGTTACCTGTGCCAGTTCTTTGTCGCTCATGATAACGTTAGGCTGGAAGCCTTCATTTTCGGCAGGACGCATGCGCGGAAAGTTTACACTATATTTGGTTTTCCAATAGTGCTTTTGCAGATACCGTAGATGATAAGCCATCATGGTCACATCAGTACGCCAGTCTTCTAATCCGATTAATACCCCCATACCAATGGAATGCACTCCGGCTTGTCCCATGCGGTCGAAGCCGTTTACTCGCCATTCGAATTTCGACTTCATGCCTCGCGGGTGATAAATATTGTAACGGGCGCGGTTATAAGTCTCTTGAAAGCAGATTACTCCATTCAGACCGTGCTTGATAAGTTCGGCATATTCTTCTGTTTTCAAGGGCATAACCTCGATTTTCAGATTCGAGAAATAGGGCTTTGCAAGATCGAGTGCCCGTGCCAGATACGGTACACCGGCTTTGGCAGGATTTTCTCCGGTTACGATTAGTAAGTTTTCAAACGGTGCAAGTTTTTTGATTGCGCGATATTCGTTTTCTATTTCTTCGGGAGTCAGGATGGTGCGCGCCATCGGATTGCTGATATGAAATCCGCAATATACACAGGAGTTGGTACAAGAGTTGGTTATATAAAGCGGTATGAACATGGAGATGGTTTTACCGAATCGTTCTTCCGTGTAGCGGCGGCTTAAACGAGCCATCGGCTCTATGTATTTTGCGGCAGCAGGTGATATCAAAGCCATGAAGTCGTCTACATCGCAATGTTGTTTTCCTAAAGCGCGGACCACATCGGCTTCGGTTTTTGAGTAAATGGCTTGGGTTGTATCTTCCCAGCTTATTTTTTCTAATTCTTCACTGAACATTGTGTATGATTGAATTTTATTGTTATTGATAGCAATATTGCTTTCAATATGTTTTTTCGCATATCGGTTTCAGACATTGTCGTATGTTTAATTCTGTTGGAGAATATCTGTTTGGACAATGCCTTTTAAAGAGAGTTCTGCAACTCATTTATTACTGTTGTTCTTTTACGTCTTTCAAGTCGCGGCTCAGCTTCATTGCACAGAAATTCGGTCCGCACATTGTGCAATATTCGCCGTCGGTGTGTCTGCCTTCATTGAAATATTCTAAGGCCCTTTCAGGATCAAGACTCAGATGAAACTGGTCGCGCCAACGGAATTCATAGCGTGCTTTGCTTAATGCGTTGTCGCGTATTTGTGCTCCCGGATGTCCTTTTGCCAGATCGGCGGCATGTGCTGCAATTTTATAGGTGATAACTCCTGTACGGACATCTTCCCGATTGGGTAATCCGAGATGTTCTTTCGGAGTAACATAACAAAGCATGGCCGTACCTAACCAGCCAATTTGTGCAGCTCCTATGGCGGATGTTATGTGATCATATCCGGGAGCTATATCAGTAACGAGCGGGCCGAGTGTGTAAAACGGTGCATTATGACAGTGGCTTATCTGCCGTTCCATGTTTTCTTTTATCTTGTGTAAAGGAACATGTCCCGGACCTTCAATAAATGCCTGGACGTTTTTATCCCATGCACGGACAACGAGTTCTCCCATTGTATCCAATTCTGCGAATTGGGCTTCGTCGTTTGCATCGGCAATGGAGCCCGGACGTAATCCGTCGCCTAACGAAATTGCCACGTCATAACGGGAAAGAATATCACAGATGTCATCGAAATGTTCGTAAAGGAATGATTCTCTGTTATGGGTCAGACACCATTTGCTCATGATAGATCCGCCGCGTGAAACGATACCGCATAGACGCTTGTCGGCCAGATGCACATTGTGTAAACGGATTCCTGCGTGGATAGTGAAATAATCTACGCCTTGTTCGCATTGTTCTATCAGCGTATCTTTATAGATATCCCATGTCAGATCTTCTACTTTCCCGCCGACTTTTTCCAAAGCCTGGTAAATAGGTACGGTACCTACCGGCACCGGGCAGTTCCGAATAATCCATTCCCGTGTCTCATGGATATTGTCTCCTGTTGATAGATCCATTAATGTATCTCCTCCCCATTTGCAGCTCCATACAGCTTTGTCTACTTCTTCTTCGATGCTTGACGTCGTCGCAGAGTTGCCTATGTTGGTATTTATTTTAACAAGGAAGCTGCGTCCGATAATCATTGGTTCGCTTTCGGGGTGATTGATATTGGCAGGAATGACGGCACGTCCCGCAGCTACTTCATCACGAACAAACTCCGGAGTGATGTGAGTCTCGATACCCATTTCCCGACAGTTCATATTCTCACGGATGGCTACATATTCCATTTCCGGTGTTATGATGCCTTGTTTTGCATAAAACATTTGCGTACAGCATTTCCCGGATTTGGCTCTGTAAGGTAATGCAATGTGCTCAAATCGTAAATGATCGAGAGAATGGTCATTAAGTCTCATTTTCCCGTATTCCGATGTTATAGACAAAAGTTGTTCCACATCGCCTCGTTCCGTTATCCATGATTCGCGCATGCGCGGTAATCCTTTTTTCAGGTCTATTTGAATGTCCGGATCACTGAACGCTCCGCTGGTATCATATACATAAACGGGTGCATTGGGGGTAATTACCTTTTCTCCGTTTCTGATGGTAACGGTGGGAGTAAGGTTTACTTTTTGCATGCCTACTTTGATGAAAGGATATAAATTCCCTTTCATATAGGCCTTTTCTGCGTGTGCATATGCTTTATTCTTTTCTTCCATACGTCGTAATGTTTTTAATCATTTAAAAAGGCGGTTAACGGAGAAGATGCCGATGCTGTCATGTCGTTGGCCTGTATTCCTAATCCGGCTTCGTAAGCACGGCGTCCGGCAATGACGGCATCTTTAAATGCTATTGCCATTTCTGTCGGATTGCCGGCTATGGCAATTGCTGTATTTACGAGGCAGGCTGCGGCTCCCATTTCCATTGCTTCGGCTGCATGGCTGGGGGCTCCTATTCCGGCATCTACGATAACCGGTACGTTACTTTGCTCGATGATGATGCGTAAAAAGTCGCGTGTCTGCAAACCTTTGTTGGTCCCTATGGGAGCAGCCAGAGGCATTACGGTTGCCGCGCCGGCTTCTTCCAGCCGTTTGCATAAAGTGGGATCTGCCTGACAATAGGGAAGTACAATGAATCCCATGCGGGCTAATTCCTCGGTGGCTTTCAGTGTCTCGGTTGAGTCTGGCAGGAGATAGCGTGGATCGGGGTGGATTTCCAATTTAAGCCAGTTCGTCCCGAAAGCTTCTCTGGCCATTTGTGCCGCAAAGACTGCTTCTTCGGCTGTGCGGACACCGGATGTGTTGGGCAATAATTGAATATTCGGACGAATGATATGTTTTAGCATGTCATCATTTTTATCGTTGAGTTCGATACGTTTCATGGCTACGGTTACCATTTCCGTTTCTGATGCTGCGATAGATTGTTCCATCAGTTCGTTTGACTTGAATTTTCCTGTTCCCAAAAATAATCTGGAGTTAAATTCTTTTCCGGCTATGATTAGTTTTTTCATAATGAATGATTGTTTACAGAAGTTTTAGTGATAATATTTCTTTCATTTCATTTATCGGGTTCTCGGCGCGCAGGATAGAGCCACTGAGTGCTATTCCGCTGACACCTGTGCGCAGAATATCCGGGATGTCTTTTCGGGTGATTCCTCCGATGGCCACGACAGGGATACGTATGTTTTCCGTCTTCATGCCGTTTATGATAGCCCGATATCCGTCTGTTCCCAATACAGGGCTGAGATTTTTCTTTGTTGTTGTGAAGCGGAACGGGCCGCAACCGATATAATTTGCGCCGTCCCGATAGTGTGCCCGTACATCGTTAAGGGTATTGGCTGTGGCTCCGATGATAAAATCGTTTCCTAAAAATTGTCGCGCTTCGGCTATGGGCATGTCATTTTTCCCCAGATGTACACCGTCTGCTTTGAGCTTTTTTACAAGTTCCACCCTGTCGTCTATAATAAATGTCGCTTTGTATTGTTTGCAGAGGGCTTGTATACGTATGGCCTCTTCCTCGACTTCGTCTTCAGACGCCTCTTTCATTCGCAACTGTATCCATCGGCACCCGCCTTTAAGTGCCATGACTGCAGAGTCGTAATACGAATATTTTTCTGTGTAATGGGTAATGAATTGCAAATCCATAGCTGTCATCCTCCGCAGGCTGCTTTTATGATAATTAAACTGTCCCCTTCTTTCAGAAGATGGTTCTCCCATTGTGTGCGTGGAATCATGCGGTTGTGTAGTGCTACGGCTATGCCTTGAGCGGGAAGTGCGAGCTGTTTCATCAGATCGGCTATCGTATTTCCTTGCAGTAGTTCTGTTTCTTTGTTGTTTACTATAAGTTTCATTATCAGATGATTTTTGAAAGAAAACAAAGAAAGCCTCCGCTCAGCAGGAAAGAAAAGCAAAGATATTTTCCTGTAACAATCCCTTCGGCGGTATTAACCGCATCAGGTTCGTAGGGTATGATCTCAGCCCATTCTTATGTGAGGGCACCCCTTTGTTTCTGCATTTTCTGCAAAGGTATGGAAAAAACGGAATATTCCAATAGAAGCATGTCGTAAAAAGCAAAATAATGTGACCTTTGGTTTAGAGGTAAAAAGCATCGGAATAATGAACCGTTCCGTATAGTTCCTTCAATCCGTCTTTTTTTAACTCAACGACCATGCAGTTTTCATCCGGAACATTAAACGGAATTTTTATTCCGAAGACAGACGCTTTTTGGTAACCGAACTTGGGGTAATAATCCTTGTGTCCCAGAAGTACGGTTGCCGCATAGCCTAATTTTGCGGCTCGTCTGTGTGCCTCCTTGATAAGCATCCCGCCTATGCCCATTCTTTGATGGGAAGGAAGGACGGATAGTGGGGCGAGGGCTAATGCTGTATAGGAATTGTTTTCATTTACTATTTTTACTTTTGACAGCAGAATATGCCCTATGATTTGGTTGTTTCCTGTTTCTGCCACCAAAGACAGTTCGGGTATGTACGCATCGGATTCTCGCAATTTCTCGACAAGAATATGCTCGGTATGGTCGCTTTCTTCCATATTTCGGAAAGCCGATTCTATAACTGTACGAATCTGGTCGAAATCTTTAACAGTTTCTTGTCGGATGATAATGTCATTGCTCATTGGGTATTTCTATTTATCCATGCACAAAGGTAATTAATACCGTTATGGAAAGAGTGAAGATTTTCCGTAAATCTGTATAAGGAATATACCTCTTTGAAATCAAGAGAGTTAGAAGAATTACCTCGTTTTCGGGTAATGAGTTGGTAACCGTTCTAATTGCCGTGGTCTGCATCGCTTTGCTTGTTCGGGAAACTCTTA
>CASDXG010000080.1 GCA_949285025.1 uncultured Bacteroides sp.
TTTCCGCATGGAGGAGAATGGTATGCAACCACCATTTACCCTGTATGTTCCGGCGGACTCGCTTGTTTTTCTTCCTTCTTTCCTTTTTCTCTCAATGATTTGTTTATTTATGGGAGTTTGGCTGGTATTTTGTTGTATCTGCTTTATGCGCTGTTGTGGAAACATCGGGTAAAACAAGCATTGGCTCATGTAGTAGAATATTTAGTTTGGGTGTATATCTGGTTTTATGCGGTGTGGGGACTCAATTATTACCGGAATGATTTTTACCAGCGAACCCAGTTACAACGGCAAGTCTATTCAGAAGAATTGTTCGGACGTTTCTTGCAAGTTTATACCGATTCTTTGAATGCAGCCTATTGTCTTGTGGATACGGTGGAAAAAGAAAAGGTGGATGCGGCAATTAAAACTAGTTATGCTGTTTTGGATAAGAAATATGGTTTAACTTGTCCGCCTGAGAATTTACGGCCGAAACCCATGTTGTTCCCTTCTTTGATGAGTGGAGTAGGTGTGATGGGATATATTGGCCCTTTCTTTATAGAATCTCATCTGAGCAAAGATTTACTTCCGGTTCAGTATGCTGCTACTTGTGCTCACGAAATGGCGCATGTCTTGGGAATTTCCAGTGAAGCTGAGGCCAATTATTACAGTTACCTTATCTGTACGACATCATCTGAGCGGGAGATCCGTTTTTCCGGTTACTTTTCTTTGTTGCCTTATGTTCTTTCCAATGCTTATCGTGTTTTGTCCGAAGCCGATTTCAAAGCCTGGCGGGAGACACTCCGCCCTGAGATTGTGTCTTTATATCGGGAAAAAGCTGATCATTGGCAGAATCTTTATAATCCTTTGCTGGGTGAAATACAAGACAAGATGTATAACTGGTATCTGAAAGGAAATCGGATTTCTTCCGGAACGGCCAATTATTCCGAAGTGATTGGTTTGATTATGGCGGCTCAGTCTGCTTCCTTCTAAAACTTGCTGGCTGGTATGGTAACTATAAGTAACGAGAATCAAAAATGATTCCCGGAAGTTTCATTTCTGATCCTTGTTGGTTTTGTCGGAAAAGCCGGCGTATTTTGCCAAAAAGCCGGCGCAAATTCATCAAAAGCCGGCGTAAATTTTTTCATTTCCTATAGGCTTTTTATACGCATCCGTAAGTTTTCTATAAATCTAAAGAAATCAGGTATTTATGGATAAGTATAGGAACGGCATACGAATCCAGCTCTTCCCTGGCTATCTGTTGGTAGTTCGATGAGAGATTGCCAGTATTCTCTACTTCGATTTGATAGAATGTCGCATAAAGAGTCTGATGAGACAGAACATGCTTGCGTACCGGACTCATGGTTTGTACCGTTATTTTTCCGCAGTCCTGAAATACCTTTTTCCATTCTTCCATTTGAGATAAAGCTTCCCATTCGCATGGCTGTTTGGTTTCAATCAGCGGAAACTGATACAAACCTTTCCAAATATCATCATCTTGTCTTTTCTGAATCCAGGTAGTTTGCTTCTTATATATAATGTATAAATAATGGAAATAACGGTTACGTGTTTTAATCTTTCCTTGCTTCTTTGGATAATCCGATAC
>CASDXG010000081.1 GCA_949285025.1 uncultured Bacteroides sp.
CCTTGAAAACGGAATCATAGAATCGGTCAACATGGTAAATAAATCCTTATAATTTTTCATAGTAGGATGATCTACCGTAAATTTAGGCGGAAAAACCCAGTATTCTTCCAGTGGCTTTACTGATGATACCAGAGTATACACCAACGGAAGCACCATAAAAACCGCCAGAATAAATAGAACCGTATAAACTCCCAGGTTGCCTGCAAGCGAACGATTCAACTGTTTGGTCCTTTTAGCTAATTTTGCAGTTGCCATATAGTCATTCTCCTTGAACTTATTCGCCAACCTTTGAAAGCAGATTTCTTACTACTCTGTTAGTTATTACCATAGCCAGAAACAGTACCGTAGCAATGGCCGAGGCATAGCCCATTTCATATCTTATTCCGCCGTAGTCCTGCAAATGGTTTATAATTGTATGTACCGCGTAGTTCGTGCTCGGAAAGCCCACCAGACGTGTTACGACATCTCCTATCGAGAATGCACTCGAAATACTCATTACCGCACCGAACATAAGCTGCGGCCTCATAGCCGGCAAAGTTATGTACCAAAGCTCCTGCCAACGGTTGCGTATTCCGTCGATAGCCCCGGCCTCATAATATGAGCGGTTTATCCCCTGAAGACCGGCAATAAAAGAAAGAAAGCTTGTGCCAAGTGATGACCACAGTACCACTACAATTACAATAGCCATCATATAGCTAGGATCTTGCAGCCAACGAATAGGCTGATTAATAATCCCGAGATTCATTAAAAAACCGTTTGCATATCCGTAGGCGTCGCTGCTGAACAGCACCGTCCAAATCAACAAGGCGTTGCCCGAAAGCGAAGGTGCAAAGAAAATAACGGTAATAAATGCACGCATAAAGCGGTTCAGGTCATTTATCAGCCATGCCACCGCCAAAGACAGAAAATAACTGACAGGACCTGTAATAGCAGCCAAAATAAAAGTATTTTTGATAGCTATTATAAATACATCATCATCAAGAAACATCCGCGCATAATTTTCTATGCCGACAAATACGGGAGCTTCAAGCACATTAAATGTGGTAAAGCTCAATACAATCGAAATCAATACCGGCAGTACCGTAAAAATAAAAAATATTGAAAAATACGGTAATGTCAAGGCATAACACACTGCATTGTTTTTAATTTTGCGGCCAAGACCTTTTTTGCTGCGCTTTAAAGCGGCGTCAGACATAAAATCAATCTCCTTGTTCGAGTCCGAATTCTTTTCTCTTGCGCGAAAGCTCGCTGTTAAGAGATTCTATATAGCTCTGTAACGTATCTCCCGGATCTTTTTTGGTGTTGTATACATCGTTAAAAGCAAAATTAACTACGCGCGTCGTATAATATCCGCCGGGAACTTCGGGCGTACCCACAACATTTTCCCACTGGGCTTCTATATTCTTATAGTCTCTTACAGGCCACGGAAGCATAGAAAGCGCTTCAACATTAGCAGTCGCCTGCATGCCGGAGCTTAAGATATTCTGCATCTGATTCGTAAATTCGCTCTGAGTTTCAGCAGAAGTCCACCAGTTCATAAACTCCCAGGACGCTTCTTTATTTCTGACACCCTTAAGCATCATTACCGCCGTTCCTTTTGCGGTAATCGAATTGTTTATATTTCCGTTTTCATCCATAGTACCAGGCACGGAGGTCATAATCCAATCCCCGCGTATTTCCGGTGCAAAAAGCGAAAGCTGATTATAAACGGTATAATCCTGAATGCCTATCGGTATTTCACCCGAACGGAAACGGTTATAGAAATCGTAATCAGTCGGCAGATTATAAAGAGTAAAATATTCAGTAAGCTTCTGAAAACATTGTATTGCAACCTTAGAATCAAGGTTTGTTCTGGCGCCGTCGTCAAGATACAACGGTGTATTACGCTGATACATAAGCATTAGAAGGGCATTTAAGTCATGAGGAATACCCACAGACATATTCTTCTTCTGAAGCTCAGGGATTATGGTTTCAAGTTCATTCCAGGTTTTCGGTATTTCAAGATTCATTTCTTCAAAAATATCGGTTCTTACAAACATCATGCTGAAGGTCTGTGTTTCCCCCACTGCATAAGTCCCGCCGTTAAACTGATACGGCACCACGGCGCTTTCATGAAAGCGTTTTATCACTTCACCGTAATCGTCAAACTGCTTTAAATCCTCAACCGCATGCCTTACGGCATAGTCTATCGGATTTTCGATAGAGCTCGTGCTGTCCACCGCATTTGAGATTGAGACATCAGGGCCTTTACCTGTAAGCACCGACGGCAGCAAAGTACCCTCGCCAACCAGCTGAAGATTCACCCTTATTCCGTACTGAGGCGTAAATGTGCCGTCTATGAGCTGACGTATAACAGAATACTGGTCGCGTCCGGTCGAAAGCCATACTGTTATAGCATCAGAATCAAGATTGTCCTTCTCACTTCCGAGCGCGCTGTAATCCACAACAAACGATGC
>CASDXG010000082.1 GCA_949285025.1 uncultured Bacteroides sp.
ACCACCGTAGGGGACTTTATGAAGAATTTAGAGGCTAACCTTTTTGAGCCTTCTACCTATCGCGGGGAGCTGTATCTGGAAAACCATCGCGGAACGCTTACCAATCAGCACACGATTAAAAGAAACAACCGAAAAGCTGAAATTGCAATTCATAATGCTGAACTGTTAACCGTTATGGACGCGGTGGAAAAAGGCATAATTGCTTCATCCGAGCAGATAAATCCTCTGGTTGAAACCTTGCTTGTCAATCAGTTTCACGATATTCTTCCCGGCACCTGCATACCTGAGGCGCACGACCGCAGCATAAGAGAGACTACTCAGCTTATCTCTGACGCCAAAGCGGTTTGTGAAAACCTAATGCGGTGCGGTAATTCCGATAATACCGTGACGTTATTCAATTCGCTTTCATTTGAAAGAGATGATGTTGTTGAAATCCCTGGTGAACGTTATCTTGACGCGGCAGGTACGGCACAGCAGCTCGTGACCAAAAGAAACGGTGATACCGTTCTGCGTGTTTCAGGAATAAAACTCAAAGCTTTTGAGGGTAAGGCTTTCGAATTTGCCGATAAGGTTGAAAGCGGGATGTCTCCTTTTAATTTCAGTGGAAATATCCTTGAAACTCCGTTTGCAACGGTTACATTTGATAAAAAAGGTTTTATGTCCTCGTTTATCGACAAGCGCACCGGAAGAGAGCTGAGGGGAGAATCCTATAGCCTTAATACATTTATATTCGGTGAAGAGGTTTCGGCGGCGTGGGACTGCTGGAATATAGATATAGATTACGAGAAAAAGATGTCAGACTGCGCTGAACTGCTTTCATTTAAACCTGTGAGCGACGGAGCGGTGGAATTTCGGATTCGCGCGGAATACAGGATTTCGGATAAAACCACTCTTTCGCAGGATATTGTTTTCTATGCCGCTTCTCCGCGAGTTGATTTTGAAACCACGGTTGACTGGAACGATAAGCACAGACTGCTGAAAACAGTATTTGATACTTCGGTCCGTGCGGAATATTCGGTGCATGAAATTCAGTTTGGAAACGTCAAGCGTCCGACCAATCGCAATACCGAGGTACAGCAGGCGCGTTTTGAGGTTTCAAATCATAAATATACAGATATTTCCGAGCCGTCTTACGGTATAGCGATACTTAACGACTGTAAATACGGGCTTTCGGTGTTGGACTCCAATATATCGCTTACCTTGCATAAAGGCGGATGTAAGCCGGATCCGCGCGGGGATAAAGGCATACATGAGTTTACCTACTCTTTTTATCCCCACACCGGTACATTTTGTGCGGGAAATACCGTACGCGAGGCTTATTTTCTCAATAATCCTGTGCTCAGCTTTGCCGGCAGGCGTGAAATGACAGGGCTTGTAGAAATCGGTAAAGCAAATGTTATTGCCGAAACCGTAAAGCCCTGCGAGGAAAATCAGAAAGCATATATAGCAAGAATATACGAGGCAGAGGGCAGTTTTGCTAAGACGGGAATATCTTTCAAAGGCGCGGTCAGAGTCTGTGAGACCGATATGCTGGAGCAAAATGAACAAGAAATTGCCGATTTTGCCGGTACGGAGTTTTGCTTCAAACCTTTTGAAATCAGGACATTTAAGGTGTATTATTGATATAAAGTTAAATATAACCGTTAATATGGGCATTGTTTGTCAATTCGCAAAAAATGTCCATATTAATTAAATTTATTTCTTGCACAAACTTTTTTAATTTTTTATAATAATTATATACAAATAGGAGGAAACTTAAAATGAGCAATATCAAATGGTTTTCTACAACTGAAAATGATTTTTGGAAAGAAATTGAATACAAACCTGTTGATAATACAGATAAAACTACCCTTTGCACGACCGGTGAAACAGACCAGACAATAGACGGCTTCGGCGGCTGCTTTAACGAGCTTGGTCAGATAGCATTGGAAAAACTTCCTGACAGTGACAGGGAAAAGATATTGGATTTACTTTTTAAGCCGGATGAGGACGGCCTGCGCTTCAATTATTGCCGTACGCCTATGGGTGCGAGCGATTTTGCTGAAATCTGGTACAGCTATAATGAAACCGAGAATGACTATGAAATGCGCGATTTTAGCATTGAACGCGATAAAAAATATCTTCTGCCGTATATAAAATCTGCTCTTAAACGTGTCCCGGACATGAAAATATTTGCCTCTCCTTGGAGTCCGCCGACCTGGATGAAATTTCCCAAGGCTTATAATTTCGGTACCCTGAATCACGATGAAAAGACATACAGAGCTTATGCTCTTTATTTTGCAAAATATGTTGAGGCTTATCGAAAAGAGGGCATAAAGATAGATCAGGTACATATTCAGAATGAGCCGTTTTCCGATCAGAAATTTCCGTCATGTAAATGGAAGGGCGAGGAATTTATAGATTTTATAGGCAATTATATAGGACCGCTTTTTGAAGAAAAAGGAATAGATACGGATATTTTTCTCGGCACCATCAACAGCGGAATCATTGAAAGCTTCAATGATTATGTGAACGCACTTATGCACGATGAGAAAGCTTCAAAATATACAAAAGGAATGAGCTTTCAGTGGACAGGCAAGAATTTACTCCCGCTTGCAAAAGCGAGCTTTCCGGATCTTTATACTATACAGTCTGAAAACGAGTGCGGAGACGGCTGGAATTCATGGGGATATGCCTTATATGTTTACAGCCTGCTCAGGCATTATCTCAACTACGGCGTAAGGGCATATGTATATTGGAATATGGTGCTCAGTGAGGGCGGAATGAGCACCTGGGGCTGGCGCCAGAATACTATGATTACCGTTGAAGACAACGGAACCTATAAGCTTAATCCCGAGTTTTATATTATGAAGCACTTTTCACGCTATGTAGCACCGGGAGCCGTTCGCCTTAAGCTTGCCGGCCGTTGGACTTCCAATTCGATAGCTTTCCGCAACGCCGACGGAAGCATTGTACTTATTGCGCAGAATCCATTTAAAAAGGCACAGACAGTTGCATTTACTCATGAGGAGAAAACCTATTCTTTTGAACTCCCTGCAGATTCCGTAAACACTATAATTCTATAAGGAGGATTTTGTATGAAAAAATGGCTCAGCTTGTTTCTCTGCGTTTTAATGGCACTTTCAGTTGCTGCCTGCGGCGGCAGTGATAAAGGCGGCGACACTTCCGGTAATGATGCTGCCGATGAAGTTGTTGTCGATTTGGACGGTTATACATTTACGATTTTAGACGGTGACAAGGCGCATTTTGCCCCGGAATCCGGTACGGCGCTGAACGACCGCACGCTTGAAATTGTAGAAGAAGTTGAAAAAACCTTTAACTGTAATATTGAAGTGCAGGTAGTTGACCCTTCGGCAATGTTTAACAAGATTCAGCCGAGCATTATGGCGGGAGATAAAACTGCCGATTTGGTGGTAAGCACCACCTGGACCTTCGGTCAGCTTATAAGTGCAGACCTGATGGCGGATCT
>CASDXG010000083.1 GCA_949285025.1 uncultured Bacteroides sp.
TTAATGCTAAGCAATTCGCTGCTGAATTGATTAAGCATAATTATCGTGCTGGTTGGAAGTTGCCTGATATGCCGAGATAATCAGTTTTAAACAATTATAAAAAGTAAAGATGAAAAAGTCAGTATTATTTGCTGGTGCAGCCGCTTTGATGATGTGTTTTGCATCTTGCAACGGCGGAAAGAAAGCAGAAGCTCCCGCAGCAGAAGCTCCGGTAGCAGAAACAACAGAAGCTGCAGTTCCTGAATACAAATTGATGGATCTGCCTACAGTTGATTTGTCTACATTCCCGAAAGACAAAGATGGCTGGATCACATTGTTTGATGGCAAGACTTTCAATGGATGGCGCGGTTATGACCGTGAAGATGTTCCGGCAGCTTGGGTTATTGATGACGGTGCAATCCATATCAAAGGTTCTGGCATGGGAGAAGCCGGTGCTAAGGATGGTGGCGATTTGATTTTCGCTCATAAGTTTGCAAACTATGAATTCGAATTCGAATGGAAAGTCGCTAAAGGTTCTAACTCAGGTGTTCTTTACATGATTCAGGAAGTAGAAGGTCAGCCTTCTTATATTTCTGCTCCGGAATATCAGGTTTTGGATAACGAAAACCACCCGGACGCTAAGTTAGGTGTTGACGGAAACCGTCAGTCTGCTTCTTTGTATGACATGATTCCGGCTAAACCGCAGAACGCTAAACCTATTGGCGAATGGAACAAGGGTAAAATCATGGTTTACAAAGGAACTGTGGTTCACTATCTAAATAGCGATACGCCTTGTGTTGAATATCACTTGTGGACTCCGGCATGGAAAGAAATGTTGGATAAGAGTAAGTTCAGCAAAGACAAATGGCCGTTGGCTTACGAATTATTGTTGAATTGCGGTGGTGCTAACAAGGAAGGTTTCATTGGATTCCAGGATCATGGAGACAATGTTTGGTATCGTAATATCCGTATCAAAGTGCTGGATTGATAACGAAGCTTGTAAACAGGTTTGTTAAATAAGCAAAGCTCGAAGTCTGTAACGGACTTCGGGCTTTCTTCGTAAAAAAGAGAGGCTTTTTGTGTAACCGATTCTTGCATGTTGTAGTCTAATGAATAAAGAAACCAATTAAAGTATTAATCATTAAAAATGTTATAAGTATGGAAGATTTTCTTGGATTTTGGGCAATAACATGTGCTGTAGCGTTACCGATTGTATTTGCAATCGTAGCTTTGTGTGTGATCGTGAAGAGTCGGCATGAAGAGCGGATGAAGATGATCGAAAAAGGAATTATTTTGGCGGAACCGGAAAAGCCGGCTAATCGTTATCCCGCTTTACGGAACGGTTTGTTTATGATCGGATTGGCATTGGGGATTATTGTAGGTATTTTGTTTCAACCTCTATTATTGGGAAGGGGGTTTGATTTGCTGATAATTCCAATGTTTGCTGTGCTGTTTAGTGGATTGGCTTTTGTCTTTTATTTTTATTTTTCGCGAAAGATGTTATTGAAAGAGGAAACGGAGAATGAGGGGAAAAACGCAAACAATTGTTTGAAAGCGAATGATTGATAATGGATGAAAGGCGTTGGATAACGAGTGTTTTGGCTGGTGATATGCAATGTTTCGCTTGCCTTGTCGCTAAATACGAGAAAATGGCTTATACGATTGCTTTTCGGATTATGGGAAATCGGGAAGATGCAGAAGAGGTGGCTCAAGATGCTTTCTTGAAGATGTACCGGGCACTGCCGGAGTTCAAATTTGAAAGTAAATTTTCGTCCTGGTTCTATCGGATAGTTTATCGAACGGCTTTGACCGCGTTGCGTAGCCAACAAGTCTTTTCTGATTATGATGAGGTCGCAACTGTAGATGTCTCTTTAGCAGAAGAAGAAATGGCAACATTGCTGTTGGAACAAAAAGACCGGAAAGAGATTATCTCTAAGGTATTAACCGAATTGCCTAAGGAAGAAGCGTTGTTGTTGACATTGTATTATTTGGAAGAATGCTCGGTGGATGAGATTTGTCAAATAACGGATTTTACGGCTTCGAATGTGAAGACGAAACTATTTCGTGCTAGAAAGCATTTTTATGTAGTATTGGAAAAACGGATGAAATGCGAAATGAAAAGTTTGTTATGAAAGAGGATAACCAGATAAATGAATTAACACGAGAATTGATGAAAGATGCACTTGAAAGTCCATCAGCATCGTTTACTATGCGTGTCATGAAGTTGGTCTTTCAAGAGAGGAAGGCTCAACGGCCTATGGCTTATGTGAGAAGTTTGCCAACACCATCTCAAATTATATTTTGGTTGGCAATTTATGCTGTGGTGATAGGCGGCATTGGAACTTATTTGCATTTTAATCCGATCAATACAGAAATGGATTCTGCACAACTTCAAAATTTGTGGGTGGTTATTTTGACATTTTCGTGTGCAATTCCGGTATATATTATTGGAATTTGTTGGGAACATCGGATTGAAAAAAGACGTAAGTGAATAAATGGGCTTATTGTAACCTCCTGACATTCAGTGAGGATAAAAAATACTTCAAAAAAAGTCCTCAAAACATTTGGCCGGTAAGTAAAAAGTGTCTACTTTTGCACCCGCAATCGAGAGAGATGGCGGTCAGAGAGGTAATGTAAGCGGTTCCGGATACGGCCGGTGAGGTTGGGAAG
>CASDXG010000084.1 GCA_949285025.1 uncultured Bacteroides sp.
CTCTACGGTAATGCTGGAACAGATTCGGACGATAGACAGGACAAGACTTGTGGAGTACATAGGGAGTGTAGACGAAGAATTCATGAAAACAGTAGATGAAGCACTGGTAGTCAGCCTTGGTTTAAGCCTGTTCAAGCAGAAAACTCCATGTTAGATATGCTTGGGTTTGACGGCCGATTTTAATGATTTTTTTGTCAGGTATTTCACTGGATACGAAAGAGCTATTAGTGTATACTGTGTATTGCGTGAGAAGAAAGGAGAGTGAGGACGAATGAAACAATACGTAGTGAAAGATTTTTTTGACAGAGGGAAAAAGTATTTTTATATCCAAGATTCTGAAATATATGATATCGTCCCACTTCCGAGTAAATATCTGAAATACTTGGTTGAAACGAACCGATCACCGAAAACCGTACTCCGCAGAGCAAGGTCTCTGACTTACTACTTGGAGTACATGGCAGAAAAAGAATTGGAACTGTCAGATGTTTGCCAACTGGAATATGAGGAGCAGAACAAGCACTTCGTGTAGTTCCTGTGGTGGCTGAAAGAAGGAAGGCATTTAGATAACAATAAAATAGGAACTACGGGAAACGGAACCTGTAATGCATACTTAAAAGATGTGTTCAGGTTCTTTTTATATGCCACAGACTGTGGATATTTTCCACCACTCAAGGTTCTGACCTACAATCAGATTACTGTGGCGAATGCAGTCGGTGTCAAACGGACGATGCGGTTCAAATCCTTTAACGGATATCTGAAAGCAAAGGAACGGAACGTAAGGGCAGCGGAAGAAGATGAAGTGATCGACATCCTGCAATCCTGCACGAATGTACGAGACCAGCTCCTGCTCCTTCTGCTGGCAGAAACAGGATTTCGTATCGGAGAACTCTTGGGAGTTGACTACACAAGAGATATCAATTATCAGAACCATACCATCGGCGTATATTTCCGAGAAGATAACGAAAACGAAGCCCGTGCCAAAAATGCAGAATACAGACACGCAAAGATCAGCGATGATACCTTCGACTTCCTCCTACACTATATGAGTGAATACAGACATCTCTTACAGCATCAGACGATGCTGTTTATTAATATTGCCGGAGATACGGCAGGTAAACCATTACGAGAAGAAAGTGTGCGGGATATGTTCAAGCGGATGGAAAAAAAGACAGGAGTGAAATTGACACCGCATATGTTGAGAAGGTATTTTGCAGTCGTAAGACGAAAGAATGGTTGGAAACTGGAACTGATCAGTCAGTTCATATTCATCCTCCCATCCGTCTAAGTCTCAAATCGGATAACAAAAGATTACAGCAAGTTGCCGAACGAAAAGAAGTGAATCATTTCCGAAAACTGTAGATAACGAATCATTATACATAGCCTCTGGCATTTGATGTTAGAGGTATTGTTTATGAAAATCTGTTCATGAAACAATGAATGCGATATGGAAAAGGAAATGACAAGAATATAAAACCGTTGTATAATACTATAATGAATGACATAGTGAAAAGAGAGGCAATATCATGAATTTGATTAATATAGAGAAACTGACAAAATCGTATACAGAAAGAAAACTATATGATAACGCATCTTTTTCTTTGCAAGAAGGGGAGAAAATAGGTGTGATTGGTATCAACGGAACGGGAAAAACCACACTCCTTCGAATGCTTGCAGGGGAGGAAGAACCGGACGAAGGAAGTATTACAATGGCAAATCATGTGGTGATTCGTTATCTGCCGCAACACCCGGAGTTTGCTCCGGAGAAATCCAGTCTGGATTGTGTTTTGGAAGGCAATGTAACCGATGAAAATCGATGGCCGATTGAAAGCGATGCAAAAGCCATGATGACTCGTCTTGGAATTAAAGATTTTGAGCAACCGGCAGGCCAACTGTCCGGTGGACAGCGAAAACGTCTTGCACTTATCTCAGTGCTGCTTTCTCCGGCAGATATTCTTCTGTTGGATGAACCGACAAACCATTTGGATAATGATATGGCAGACTGGTTGGAAGAATATCTAAAGAAGTGGAGAGGCACTCTGATCATGGTAACCCATGATCGCTATTTTTTAGATAGTGTCACAAACCGAATTATAGAAATTGATAAAGGCACGATCTACAGTTATCAGACTAATTATTCCGGGTTTTTAGAGTTAAAGATGCAGCGTGAGGAAATGGAACAGGCAAGCGAACGCAAACGCCAATCTATTTTGCGTGTTGAACTGGAATGGATGCAGCGAGGTGCAAAAGCTCGTTCTACAAAGCAGAAAGCACATATTCAGCGTTATGAAGAATTGAGAGATCGTCAGGCACCGATGCGGGATTCACAGATAGAATTAAGCTCCATTTCTACAAGACTCGGTCGAACTACGGTAGAGTTGGAACATATCTGCAAAGGATATGGAGATAGAAAACTGATAGATGATTTTTCATACATTTTTTTGAAGGGTGACCGGGTAGGACTTATAGGACCTAATGGATGTGGTAAATCCACTCTATTGAAGATCATTGCAGGTATTATCCCACAGGATTCCGGTCAGGTAATTGTTGGA
>CASDXG010000085.1 GCA_949285025.1 uncultured Bacteroides sp.
TCCACCCCGCTACATAGTGGAGATAATGCGCGGGGTATATCTGAAGGGGAGCAGCTTCGCCGACCTCAAACCGCAATTCGCCGCCCTCACGGCATTCGCCGTATTCCTAAGCGCATGGGCTATACTCAGTTATCGGAAAAGGGAATGAACTGAATCGGCAAGACAAAAGATTTTCCGTAAATTAGCATATGGGATATATATCTTTGAGATCAAGAGCGTTAAAAGAATTACCTCGTTCCCGGACAATGACCTGGCAACCGTCCCGATTGCCGCGGTTTGTATAGCTTTGCCTGTTCGGTAAATTCTTAGGGATGCAAAAGTATAAAGTTAAAAGAAAGATCTCCCACTTACTTACATGGCGAAAAATGACATTCGGAATGTACTTTTACATAAAAACGATATGAATGAAGTCGGTAGTTTGCAAATAGGGCATACCTTTATCAAAGAGAACGATTTTAAGATAGATTGTGAAGTTGTGAATGACTGGCATGTTGAAGTGCCGTTCTCACACCGTCATTTTTTCTATGCCTTCTATTGGATACACGAAGGAAGCGGGAAACATATAATTGACTTTGAAGAATATGAAATAAAGCCCGACAGAATTTTCTTCATAAGGCCTGAGCAAGTTCATTTCCTTCACGAAGAAGACCGAATGAAGTATTCGGCGTTACAATTTACCGAAGACTTTATGACACCTTATCCGGAGACAATACAAAAGAGTAGTATGGCTGTGTTCAAAGATATTGACCGGGAAGAGAAAGAAAGGATTGCCATATTGTTTAATCAGATATATGCAGAGGCTGTCAGTGGTTTGCCTAATTCAAACGCTATAATCCAATCGGAAATAAACACGCTGCTATTGGAATTGGAAAGAATAAGTTTGCCGACATCCAATGTTTCTCCCATACCGGAGTTGCTCAATAAATACAAGGATATGATTGACAAGAATTTTATCAGAGAACGTCAAGTCCAAAGTTATGCCGCACAACTTTGCATTAGCTCTAATTATCTGAATGTCTTGACAAGAAAGCATTTGGGAAAATCTGCGTTAAATATGATAAACGACCGTGTCATACTGGAAATAAAGCGTTTGTTGCTACGGACTGATTATGACATTTCTGAAATAGCTTATAAATTGGGCTTTAATGAATTGTCCTACTTCTCTCGCTTCTTCAAACGGAATACAGGCATGACACCGATTGAGTTCAGGCGATCAATGAATGAAATGTACCAAAGATGAAATGTTTTGTGCAACTGCCTAAATGACGAAGTTCCATAATTTTGCATCCGAATTAATTGATTAAAAATATGGAACATAAACATGAATCAGTAAAATTGGGGAAGTCCCAAGGGGAGAAGAAAACAGCCTTTGTCGTATTCTTTTCGGCTGCGACGATGGTTTTGGAGATTTTTTTCGGACTATTCTCCAACTCGATGGCTTTGCTTGCCGACGGTATCCACATGGGGTCGCACGTTTTGGCAATCGGTTTGAGTTGGGGAGCTTATGTATTGGTGCGCCGCTTGGAAAGGAAACATGCAAATAACGTGGACAGCGACAAGGTACTTTCTTTGTCTGCGTATACAAGCGGTGTTCTATTGCTCATGTTCGCATTGTTCATTATAGTAGAAGCGGCGGAGCGTTTCTTTTCTCCACCGGTTGAAATACGTTATGTAGAAGCTATGATTGTGGCAGCCATCGGAATGGTAGTGAATATCATTTGTGCCATTGTCCTGCACGAAAAACACGGACATGAACATGAGGATTACAACAGGCATTCCGCATATTTGCATGTGCTGGCTGATGCACTGACAAGCCTTGGAGCCATATTCGGACTGATATGTGCCATGATATGGAACATTACTTGGATAGATACCATCGTTGCGCTTGTATGTTCACTCGTTATTATCCGATGGGCCAAGAACCTGCTTTTTGATACGGCTAAAGCTCTAACATCCAAATCGGATAACCATTCATGAGGTTGTCAGATTTGAAAAA
>CASDXG010000086.1 GCA_949285025.1 uncultured Bacteroides sp.
CATATTAAGAGCCAGTTCGGTATTAGTCATATTATCCCGTAGGCTTTCCTTTTTCAGTCCTTTAAACTTTTTATACTCTTTCGATGTTTTGCCGGACCAAGCCTGATAAATGATATCGGTAAGTGTAGCAAATTGTACGCCATCCTGCAAACCATGTCGCTTCCATTCATCAGTCAGATCTTTACGAATCTCTATGCTCTTCAAACGTTGGTTTATCCAGCTATCTGAATATCCCAATACTTTATATTCTTTCATCGCCCGGTCAATCGTCAATTCCGGATCTTGCATCTCGTCCAAACGCTCTTTGGCAACTTGTGCCATCCAAAGTTTAAATGGCTCTGCTTTCGGAGAAGGAATCGATTGGATAAGGCGGAAAAGTTGCGATGTGATTACAACATCGGTTATTCTCATCTTTCCATCCAATGCACGCATTTTCAAACCGTGACAATTTGTCACGGTTTCATTGCCTTCTTTTTTCAACCTCTGTTTCAGTTTGCGCCAATAGGCTGTCGGATCCACACTGTCCGTCAAAACACTTACTACATCTACAATAGAAAAATACCATTCTTCTGTCTCGTCGTCCCAAATTGTACGGACTTTCTTTTCCTCAAAAATTTTAATCACTTCTTTTTTTGTCATAGCAGGTTGTTGTTTGGTTACTTATTTTAGTGATTAAAACGTACGATTGCCGAACGCATTTCTTTTTCAAAATACAAATATCCCGGTTGTATTTCTGTTTTCAATCCGTTTGAAGACAATAAGTTTGTTATCACTGCCTCGTCGTCATGCAGATGATAGATACAAACGGAACCGCTTATCTTTGCAGAGGATTTCAACAAATGTTCCGCCCCTTTCAAAGCTTTCCGTTCATAACCTTCGATATCCATTTTAAAAAACAGATTTTCAGAAGGCTTGTCTTTGAAGTAAGTATCCAGTGTTACGTTGTTTTCATCATCTATATCACTCACATACTTCCGTACAACGGTTATCTTCTCCCGCCAGGGGGCAAATGTCTCTTCCAATGCCTCAATCCACGATTCGTCGCATTCAAACAGATAAGCGCGATCTATATATTCTATGGTATCCAATGTAAAAATACCTTCCGCTGTACCGATATCCAATAACGTCTTGCCTTCCAACTCCTCGTATGTTTTCACATAGCGATGTGCCGACCGCTTGTCTTGCTCAATCAAAAGTGCCCGATAAGTGGATTCGACGGAATTTTCTGTCCCCCGCCTGAAATATAACCGTTTTCCATTATGTATCACGTATGGCAAACCATTCTCAGGATCTACTGTCACCCCATAATACTGTTCGTCATATTCCTTTTTCCAAACATACGGATAGGGGGAATAGCCGGCTATTCCCCAAGCTTTATAAGCTTCCCCTTTTGCATTCTTAGGAGAGACAATGGAATAATAGGCTTTATACCATTTATACTTTAATGTCTCTTTGGGTTGCCGATAGAGCATCAACAAATCTCCCAAAAAGGCTCGATAAATCACATCACGGATCTTCTTCGGTATTGTCCTTCGATATAACGTTGCTAACATAGAAATGTCTATTGATAAAAACTCACTGCCCGATGCAATGATAAACAAAGCCGTTTTCTGCCAATTCCTTTGCGTCGTAGATGTTTCGACCGTCCAGAATCAACGGGGTGGCCATCAGTTTCTTCACGGCAGACCAAGAGGGCATACGGAATTCTTTCCACTCGGTGACGAGCAATAGGGCGTCGGCGTCGACCACTGCGTCATAAATGTCTTTCGCATAATGGACGGCA
>CASDXG010000087.1 GCA_949285025.1 uncultured Bacteroides sp.
TCTTTCATCAGTTCGTAGTTGAACTTGTGCGGCACCTTTTTCATTTTCCTCGCCCATATGATGAACTCTGTGGAGTATTTGAAGTAACGGCACGAGATGTTTACTGGCGGATTGGTCTTTTCCCAAGTGACGACATTCAGAATTTTATAGCCGAGAACCGTCAGGCTGTTTGCCACTGAGAAGATGTTGTGGTAAGTACCGCTAATCCAAATAGAGCCGTTGTCCTTTAGCTTGTCTCGGCAGAGCCGCAGCCATTCCATGTTGAACGTCATCACTTCATCCTGCGACATGCCCTTGTCCCACTCACCTTTGTCCACGCTCACGACCTTTCCGCTCTGCAACGATATGCCACCGTTGGAGAGGAAGTAGGGTGGGTCGGCGAATATCATGTCGAACTTGAAATCAAACTCTTTGAGGAGCTTGAAACTGTCACCGTTAGCGAGAAGGAAGTCTTTAGATGGGGAAGTGTAGTAAGGGTGTATCATTATTGAGGTATTGGAAGACCAAGTTTTTGCAATGAAATATAATTAAAACAGTATTGACGACCCACACTAATCACATAGTCCAAAACATCCTTGTATTTGGGTTGTCTAAACCATTCGTCTAAAATGTAAATATATTCCACTTCCATGTTCAGTTGAAACAACAGCTTCTGATACTGTTTCTTCTTGTAATCATAAGTTTGCAGTTTCTCGTCAACACTACCAACTGTGTGTTGCGTCTTTACCTCTAAGATGAGCATCGTATTGTTTACTATAACATATATGGCATTATCAGGAAGAAGCCGCTTTGACAGATGTTGCCTCCAATCAATCCCCCTCGTTTCTAAAAACGTATTGAAAGCGTATTTCTTAAAGATGTGCGCAACGCATTCTCCAAGATTAAGTACACCGCAATCTTTAACTGTGTATTTTTTTTGTTTGGCAATAAATGTTGCCAAATCTACTTTATCCTCATAAATTAATCCGGTTCTGGTATTAGCACCGTCTTTTCCACCTGCTTTCATGCATTCAGGGTTTTGATGAAGTCATAAATTGTCGTTAGATTATAAACATTTGGGATGATTCCGTATGCCTCCTGCAACTTGTTTTTCGCCGACTTCCATCCCATACCATCTGTAATCCAAACAAACTCAAAGCCCTCAACAGAATTAATCTTTGGTGCTATATCAGAATACGAACGGGCAACCTCGTTTAGCTTAGAGCCTCCATCGCTATAAAAGTTTACCTCTATCAGATACACTTTCGAAGCCGTTTCAACCACGAAATCAAAACGCTTTTCATCATCCCCTAAAACCTCGGTAATCTGTTTCCATTCTCTCGAATATACTTCCTGCCTAAAAGGCACACCAGCCTCGGTCAGTATATTGGAGACAGTATTCTCCATAACACGACCACTTCGATTCTTTCGTGCATTGGTGTCAAGTCCTGTCTCTATGCCAAAGACATAGTCAACAAGGTCTTTTACCTTTTGATGTTGGAGAATATCGCCCAATCCTGTTTTTTCCAAGAATATCAACACAGAATCAACGGATGTGAACATACTCTCTAAAGGAACACAGTTGCCTACGGAGTCAATAATTTTCTTCTTATCACGTGTTCGGACTGCTACAAGGATATCCATAACAGAAAAAGCCTTCGGGTCTCTCTTCCATATTGTTTCTACACTTCCGCGCAAGTCCGCCGCTCCTATTAGGCTATTTAACATTCAGAGGCTCAATTTAATGTCCTCAACTTTCTGCGAGATTTTTTCAAAGTCGCAGAAGAAATCTAACGTTTGGTTTGTCTCTTTAAGTTGAGACATGAATTTATTAAAATCTTTAAGCATATATTTTCAGTTTTTTTGTCATCAGTCGTGAATTGAGCTCGCTAATATTATCAGACAGCCTATCTTTAGTGTTGGGATAGCTGTGAATAAGCAATTCTGATATTTTTCCTCGTTTTGCCCCATTCGCATTCACATTGCGTGACGCCATAACCCTGTCTATATAATAATCGGCATAGAGAACATCGAAGAAATTATCCTCTTCGTTCTTCCCTTTGCAATCAGAATTACTCAACATAAAATAGTGTCCTTCAGCCACCACTCTGTCACAGAACTCTTTCAATCGAACTTGCGAATCATCATTGAATGCTTCTTTGGTATAGTCATTAAAGCTGGATGTATCACTAAGCGGTCGATATGGAGGATCGAAATAGAACAACGTTTTACCTTTAGCATAAAGCAAAGTCTTTTCAAAGTCACCCTCCATAATTTCTACCCGTTTCAGTAATTTGCTGTCAGCTCTAAGAGTTTCTTCATCACAAATCTGTGGTTGCATATACTTTCCACAAGGCACGTTGAACAAGCCTTTCTTGTTGACGCGGTACAGCCCATTGAAACACGTGCGGTTGAGGAAGAAAAACTTCGCTGTATTCTCAACAGGGTCAAGGTTCTTCTCATTGTAGCGTTGGCGCACAGCCATGTACATCTCACGCTTCGCCTCCATGTCCTGCAAAGCGTAATATTCTGCCTGGATGTCTTGTAAAGCAGGAATAAGCTCTTCCACGTTGTCACGGACGATTCGATAGCAAGTAATCAAGTCGCTGTTGATGTCGTTGATTACGGCACGCCTGATATTTGGGTGTTGTTGCAGCATATAGAACAACATGACACCACCACCAACAAAAGACTCTATGTATGTCGCGTTTTTCCAATTATCAAAGTCAGCCGGAAGTTTTGCTTCCAGTTGTTCGATGAGCTGCCCTTTGCCTCCAACCCATTTGATGAAAGGTTTCGCTTTTGTATTCATATTATAATACCCTTATCCCTTATCATTGGACTTCAGATGTATCTTTCACTCTCAAACATACCTGATTCGGTATATTTATTACAGATAACTATCGGTTATTTCCCACAAAGGGAATGTTTTCTTTGGAAACGCAAGCTGTGAAAGCAAATAAAGAGAGTTAAAGAGATTCTTGGGTGTTTAAAGATGGGTGATGCGGCGTTACAAAAAACACGTCTTGCTGTTGACGCAAAGACAATGCAGGCATGCGGGACTTGTTCCGGAGCCTTTCCTTAAAGTTTGTGGATGTCTTTTATGTCTATGATATATGTTATCCGTCAAACCATATATAATGTTTTTAAATTAGATCCAAACCGTTTGACTGTTCCGAAAGGAACTCCTACCTTTGCTCCGACAGTCGCTGTCGTTTATCATTTTAAAATCCAATAACATGAAATGGATTACCACTTATGAGCCCGCCAACATGCCTCATCGGTTTCCGGACAGGCAAGCAGAAGAATCTGATTATCTCTGTTTCGGTCTGATGTCCACTCATCTGTGGAAATATTCTTCTGAAAAGAAACACCTTCTGCACTCCACAGGCACTAAGACTGAGTGCCTTTCAGACACCGAACGGTTACGTTTGTACTGCAATAAACATTGGAAAGTAAAGCCATTCTTCGTTCTGAGGGACGACCATGAAGGCAAAAAGGCACCGCGACGGTGCCTTTTTGCATGATGTGCCAATAAGCGGAGCGTGCTTAAGTCTCAGAGACCCTCTTCTTGTGGAAAACGCGGCGGAACCACAGATAATATCCTGT
>CASDXG010000088.1 GCA_949285025.1 uncultured Bacteroides sp.
AGACGGAGTTACTGTTACATCCATAACAGGAGCAGCTTCATCATTATTATCAATAATCATATCGCCATTTGTATCCTGAGCAATCGTCTCAATCGACATGGCATAAGGAGCTACTTCACCTTCATTAGCCAATTGAGATACTACATTCTGGACAACAGCTTGTGCAGCAGTCTGAGGGTTGGTTACATTAACAGTAGTATTATTGGTCATTGTAATTGTAGTAATACTCCGCATCGTTGCATTTGTCTTATCTGCATCATCGTAACCAATATTATTGATTGTCAAGATCAAATCTTGAGCATTTTCCTGTGACAAACTAAACGCAAGTCTATTATAGTCACTCGGATTTCCTTCTTTATATGATGTAATATCAATATATTTAAGCGGCATGCCTGTTCCACCTAATAAAGCATTTATATCAACAGCGATGTCTGCATCGCCCATAGAAATAGTTGATGTCGGATTTTCTATATCAGGAATAGCCTTTAACGAAGCTGAAACAACTCCAGTAGCCAATGCACTTAAAACATCTGCTGAAATCACATAATTTCTCGGAGATACAAGTCCTTCAAAGAAATCACCTAAAGCAATATTGACATCCAATTTTGATTCAGCATTCCAACCTGCCGCTAAATCCAATAATGATAACACGTTATCTTCTTCACCATACAAACTGATGTCTATACCCATATCAAACATCAAACCTTCTGTTTCACGAGATTCAATTGTTATTTTAGCCAAATTTTGGAATGTAGGAATAACAGATGTAGTAGTTACTGTTATCTCTTTGGGCATATTAATAGTAACAGTTTGTTCACCCAAAGGAAGAGACAAATTCAAACATTCTTCACCAAAGATAATTTTCATATCCCCCATCAATGCACCAATTTCCGGGCTTAACATTACAATTGCTGTCTGATCAATAAGAATGCTATCCGGCTGTACATTAATATCCGTTGCTGCTCGCAATCCATTACTACTCTTCAACCCACTGAATCCCGGCAAACTCCCCAAATAATCTGCCGTCAATTTCGGTTGTGCCCAGCCCAAGATGTCGATGCCGGCTTGTTCCTTGATTTGCTCGAAAACGACCGGCAGAACTTTCTGCTGGATTTCCTGCTTCTGCGCATCGCTCAGCTGCGTGGCTTGCTGCGCGGAAGCATTAAACGAAGACGCTGCCAAACAGAGCGCCATGCTAATCGATGTAAAGATTTTCTTCATACAAATTTATTTTAAAATTAAACATACTGACTTCTTTTCCAAAAGCCTCAAAACGGTGACAAAACTAAACAAACGCATTGACTTATCCAATAAAAATCACAATAAATCCCGCTATTCCGTATAAAACGAACAGGCAATCTAAAGAAAAAGACACTCCTTACGAAGTCCGTCTCTTTCTGCCGCAGTTTCCCGAAAGTTTCTCCCGCAGGAAAAAGTTTTTTCCCCGTAAGGAAAAAGGAGTTTCTTAGGAAGGAAAAAAGTTTTTCCTCGAAAGGAAAATCCATTTTCTTAGGCAGGAAAATTCATTTTCCTTATGAAGAAAAACGAGGAAAATGCAAATGCTTTATTTCGTTCGCTTTAGCATAAGACCTGCAAGCCGTCGTAGGCAAGATGGACGTGCGGTGGCAAAGTCTTTTCTACCGCTGCGTGCAAGCCGATTGTATGGCTCATGTGAATCAAATAGGCCGCCTTCGGGCGAATGCGGTCGACGTTGGCGAGGGCTTCGTCGAGCGACTCGTGCGTCGGATGGGGCTTTTGGCGAAGGGCGGTCAGGACGAGTAG
>CASDXG010000089.1 GCA_949285025.1 uncultured Bacteroides sp.
AGTAATACCGTATTTTCTTCGTCTCTACGTATTTCAGATAACTCAATAACGCGAGAAGATAGAAAAAAGTGTAAATCAATATTTTGGAAGCGCTCACCCATGCCACAGATTCCACATTGACCGGATGGACACCGAATATGAGTGCAGCCATAAAAGCAACGCATGCAATCCGCCCTCTTGTAAAACCGCCACGCAAGAACAGCAGCCGGTTTATAAACGCATATACCAGCAATACATTCGCCATGTGCCAAAGCAGACTCGCCACATGGAAAGCCAGCGGATTATAGCCGAAAACGGAATACAATAACAGATAGTTCAACTCGTTCATCGGCGCATATTGCCCGTGATAAAATTCGGTAAGAATGCTATACAGATTATCGAAGTTCAGTCCTCCCGATGTGTAGTAATTAATCACTACCCACTGGTCGTCCCAGAAATACAGGAAATCATGGTTGAATACGGCATAATACACTATCAGTACCGGCAGGATAAGAAGCAGGCAAATGAACAGGTTATTATGCAAATATTTGCGTTCCATCGCGTATAAATTCTCGGTTATAAAATTAATGTTGCTTCAAAGCTAAAAAGAATTTTATCAAATCCAAACAAAAACAATTATTTTTTTCAGAAAAACATGCGGTTGTTTAAGCAAAAAGAATACGGCGAACGCTATGAAACAACGAAGGGCTGCCTTAAAAAGATTAGGGCAGCCCTTCATTAAACCGTCATCCGGCTACCGTAGTTCATATACACAAATGATGGGATTGTCATCTTCAAGCAGAGGTTTCTTAAACTGTCTCTTAATCTCTTCCGTTTCGTCTTCGCCCATAATGGAGGGGTCATTAAAAAGCCTTAAGAAACCAGTAGCAGGTCTTGTGGCTATCAGCACATTTTTACTCATGCCGGCGAAATCACCGAAAATGTCATACAAAAGCGGATTACTCGACAAAAAGAAAACTTCTGTCTTTTTTGTTGCTTTATCATAGAAAGCAATACGATATTGTCCTTTAAACAAAAACGTAGCCACTACGTAATCATCGGTTTCACAAAAGCTACTCAATTCTGTAACATAATTTGAAATTTGAGAGTTTCTTACCATGTTTTCATTTTTGACTGGGGTATTGAATTCTTCGGGAAAATTGTATTTCCCAAAATCAAACCGGTACTTCAGAAAGGTAGAATCCCGCGTTACCTGATACACATCCGTTTCATGATGAGGTGCACAGAAAATCGCTCCGTTTTGGGACTTGAACAATTCGGGGGAAGCAGACCTTATTCCATTCCGCCACTGAGGAAGAATCGGCACGGCATCATACAGCTTCTTAAGGTTATCCGTATAGACGGTCAGCCTGTTTACCGAAGAAGAGGCATTCAGTGTATGCTTGGAATTGCACACAAGAAAACCGTCTTTGGATTTCATGGCCTCCGCCAAATTCAAATTTATAGGCAACTGTTTCAGCAAAGCTTTCCCGTCGGCATCAAAGACCATGACCTTATATTTATTATTACTGACATAAGATAAAACATTGATGGTATTTTCTTTGGGGTCATAAAACACATCATTCAGCTCTAAATATTCCTCCGGACCCTGACCGTAACGATAAATCTTATTGATAAAATTGCCGTCTTTATCGAAAATAAATACCGACTTGGTTACCCCTTGATCCATTATGTAAATTCGGTCATTCTCATACAGTATTTTTCTCATTTCTCCAATCAGTGCAGTCGTATCGGTCTCCAACTGGATATAGCGGAATGATTTTACATATTTGTCTTTGGTGACATCAATATCTTCTGCATCGTCAATGTTATCTATGCGGATTGTTGTGACCGATTGAACTGCTTCTTGTTTTTTATCTGAATGGCAGGAAGCCAATAAAAGCAGAAATACGAATTGAAAAAGTATGAAATGTTTCGTTCTCATTTCTATAAAGATTTAAATTACACATCCCTTTAATAAGGAGGCATGTGCTCGGCGGATTATAAATCCGCCGAGCGGCAAATGCCATAGCGTCTCCTTATAATTTCATGAAAAGCAAATATGCCGACTTAAGTTGTTAGTCCCGGATAAGAAGGACAATTCTGCGGAGTACATAATTCCTTTTCACCTTTAAGACAACGTACATCAGCATTGCATGCGGTATACGACCACGACCCATCTTTGTTAACTTTTATGGTAAGACCCGGTGCCAATATTATTTCTGATTTTCCGGCCGCAGTCCCCTCATACTTACAATGATAAGTTTCTTTAATGTAATAAGGACCTCCGCTTCCTCCGGTTGTTCCTCCACCATCTCCATCTGAGCATGAAACGCTCTGGGCTAATACCTCCACATGTAAGGAGTTGGTCAACACACCGTAGTCATTCCATGCGTACTGCAAATTAGCGATTATGCCTGCTGTAAAAGCTACGGCTCCCATTAAACCAATAAATTTCTTCATTTTCATGAGATATGATTTTTAAATTAATAATATAATCACCCTTCTATAAGGGCTTATTCTCATTTTCCTTCTGTTCTATCAGTTCTTTTACATCCTTACGGGAATCTATCAGTTCTCTGAGATGTTTTTTCAGCGTATCCGTATCTTTCCATTGCCGGCTGTATATGGAAGTGTAAGCGCCTAAATAAAGTACATAAAACAATACCAGCAGCGAAACACCGACACGCTTTCTCCTGCTTCGGGTTTTCTGCAGAAAGGCCGCAAAACCATACGACAATAAAAAAGCAAAACCGATGCAGGACACATATACATAGCGGTCGGCCACGATAGCGAAACGCGACAACGAAATGATATGAAGCGCCACCGCCACATGGACAACAAAAAACAATGCGGAAAAAACGAGCACCCTATTCTTCCGATTACTGTACAGATACTGCAAGGCGCACACGATGATGACCGGATACATCCAGAACCGTGAAGGCAAGGCTTCGCCCGGCTGCATAGGGAACGGGTACAGATAAGAAAGTTTTATCGGAATCAAACATTTTACGATATACTCGAGAAGCGTATAGCATGCCAGCACCAAGCGGTCTCCCATAGGGTAAACCGGCCTGTTTCCGGGGTCGCCTTGCGACTGAATGGTAAGCAGTCCGAAAAACAAGGCAACCAGAAAGAACGGAATCTTTTCCATCCACAGCACCCGGTCTTTTGCGTTTCTCCCCACAAAATAATCAATCAGGAGCAAACACACCGGAAGAGTTACGGCCTGTTCCTTCCCTCCGAAGGAAAGAATGAAAAGCAGAAATGTCAGACAGTAATACCGTATTTTCTTCGTCTCTACGTATTTCAGATAACTCAATAACGCGAGAAGATAGAAAAAAGTGTAAATCAATATTTTGGAAGCGCTCACCCATGCCACAGATTCCACATTGACCGGATGGACACCGAATATGA
>CASDXG010000090.1 GCA_949285025.1 uncultured Bacteroides sp.
TTTGAACAAATGGAAATGCAGTTCTTTGTAAAACCGGGAACCGAATTAGAGTGGTTCAATACTTGGAAACAGACTCGTTTAAAATGGCACAAGGCATTGGGATTCGGTGATGATCATTACCGTTTCCATGATCATGAGAAATTGGCACATTATGCAAATGCTGCGACAGATATAGAATTCCTCATGCCGTTTGGCTTTAAAGAAGTGGAAGGAATTCATTCACGTACGAACTTTGATTTGAGCCAACACGAGAAGTTCTCCGGTAAGAGCATTAAGTATTTTGACCCGGAGATAAACGAAAGTTATACTCCGTATGTTATAGAGACCTCTATCGGAGTCGACCGTATGTTCCTTAGTGTAATGAGCGCTGCATATACGGAAGAAACGTTGGAAGGCGGAGAAACACGTGTCGTTTTAAAACTTCCTGCAGCACTGGCTCCGGTAAAACTGGCCGTATTGCCATTGATTAAAAAGGACGGCCTTCCCGAGAAAGCCCGTGAAATCATGAATGATTTGAAGTTCCATTTCAATTGTCAGTACGATGAAAAAGACAGTATCGGGAAACGTTATCGTCGTCAGGACGCGATAGGAACGCCGTATTGTATAACTGTTGATCATCAGACATTGGAAGATAATTGTGTGACCCTGCGCAATCGTGACACAATGAAACAGGAGCGGGTGTCTATATCAGAGTTAAATAATATCATAGCCGATAAGGTGAGCATTACAAGTCTTCTGAAAACTTTATGATGATTATGAAAACGAAATTTTTCGGTCTTGCGTTTCTTCTTTATGTTTTGACACTGGGTTTTGTGTCGTGCGGCGATGATGATGACGAAGATTACTGGCGTTGGCAGAATGAAGCATATATTGATTCTATTGCGGCTATCGTGAATGCCAATCCGACTCCTGCCGGTTGGGCGAAGTATCAGAACTATAAAGTAGACCCGGCTTTCAGTTCGATGCCTCTTACGAATAACGATTATGTGTATGTAAAGTCGTTAGAACAGCAAGATGTATTGGGCATAACTCCGAGCTTTAATGATACGGTTTATGTATATTATACCGGAAGATATATTGATGGAAGCAGCGTCGACGGAAATTATTCCGGTGATTTTGACATAGATGTTACACCGAAACGTTTTGATCCGACCCCGTATGTTGTGAAAAATCTTATTCCCGGATGGACGACTGCCTTGCTGCATATGCGTGAAGGGGAACGGGTGCAGTTGTTCATTCCTTACCTTATGGCTTATGGAGCATATGGAGATAATGGAATACCTGGCTATTCAACCTTGGTGTTTGATGTCTATCTTGATCATGTAGTTCACCCGGAAGGGCCGGATGACCGTAGCATGGAAGCAGAAGAATAAAAGGTTATATATAAGAGGAAGCCCCGTTGTTTTATAAAAAAAGCGACGGGTTTTTTTTATGTTGATGGCATCGTTTTTACAAGATCCCGGCGTAAGATTTTTAGAAGCCGGTTGTGTGATGTAATCTTTCCGTTGAAGAATGCAATCCGGTTGCATGATAATTATTTGTGGAGAATAGGGATAATCACTATATTTGCCCTTGTTATTTGTAAACCGGCATGGGAAAAAGACAAAAATCATATGTATTATTGGTCATCTGCATCTTGATGCAGGTCGCTTCTGCTTTCCCTCATCATCACCATGGGCGCTTTTTTTGTATGCATTCCGATCTGACTTATTGTGCATCACTTGATGAGTGTTGCGGAAATACTTGCCCGGAAAAGAATGGGGAGGCGCATACATGCGGTACAGATTGCATCACTCATTTTCAGTGTGCTTCACCAGATTCTCATAACTTTACTTTTACGTCCGGTGATACTTTTTGTACAATATTGTACTTCTGTTTTTGTGAATTCAGTTTATTGTCTCCTGATTTACTTTCAAAGGGGCGAGAATTGCCTTTGTATTGTGAAGCCCTTTATTCCATGGAGACAGTGCGTCCGGTAGGACTTCGTGCACCCCCATTTTCTATTTGATTCCCAATTATTTCCGGTTTATGCCGGTTCATTATTGCGCTTTTGCGCTTCCTTTACTTAATATTCATTATATATTTATTTATATTGCTCATGGAAAAAATATTTTTTATGGGGATGTTGGCAGTTTTGTTGTCAACTTCTTGTTCCGAGCATGCAGCTCATAGTCATGATGCACACGAACATGAGGCAGAAAGTCATGCAGGACATTCAGATGAGATTATACTTTCTCCCGAGAAGGCAAAGGCAGCCGGAGTGGTTGTCGATACAGTCAAGGCGGGAATGTTTCGCGATGTAATAGTAACCGGCGGTCAGATTTTGGCTGCACAAGGAGATGAATCGCAGCTTGTTGCCAATGTCTCCGGAGTAATTTCTTTTCCCCGTCCGGTAATTGACGGAATGGCCGTAAGAGAAGGTGACGCTCTGTTTACGATATCGTCCGAGAAATTGCAGAACGGCGATGAGATAAAACGCGCACGCATCGCTTACGAAACAGCTAAAGAGGAACATGACCGTGCGGCATCTATGCGGGAAATCGGCGTTATCTCTGAGTCAGATTTCAATGTAGTACGGGAAACTTATGAGAAAGCCCGTATCGCTTATGAAGCTTTGTCTCCGAGTGAAAACGGAAAGGGTGTGGCTGTTAAAGCTCCATTTTCGGGTTATGTAAAAGATTTATTGGTAAAAGATGGTGAGTTTGTTGCTTTAGGTACACCTTTAGGAACTGTTACGAAAACTGAGCGCCTGCAGCTTCGTGCAGACCTGTCGGAACGCTACTATCCATATTTATCGGGAATAGTATCGGCCAATATCAGAGTCCCGTCGGATGGACGTACTTATCGGTTGGAACAATTGCAGGGACGTTTGCTCTCTTATGGGAAATCGTTGAATACGTCATCGTATTATATACCTGTAACTTTTGAATTCCTTAATACCGGGACTCTTGCACCGGGTGCATTTGTCGAGGTGTATTTGTTGTCGAAAGAACGGGAGAATGTGATCACTCTTCCGGTAAGTGCTGTTACAGAGGAACAGGGATTGTATTTCGTTTATATCCGGCTTGATGAAGAAGGGTATAAGAAACAGGAGGTTAAGCTGGGTACGACAGATGGAGAGCGTGTAGAAATCGTTTCGGGTCTGACGGAAGGGGAACAGGTCGTCATGCAGGGAGCCATTCATGTGAAACTCGCTTCGGCAAGTAATGCTATCCCGGCACATACTCATAATCATTAAAGACTATGCTGAACAAGATTATACATTTTTCATTGCAGAACCGCTTGCTGGTTTTGGTCGCTTCGGTTCTTTTGCTGGTAGGAGGCACATATACCGCGTTTCATGCTGAGGTGGATGTCTTCCCCGATTTAAATGCTCCGACGGTTGTTATTATGACTGAGGCTAACGGGATGGCGGCTGAGGAGGTTGAACAATTAGTGACTTTCCCGATAGAAACCGCTGTAAACGGAGCAACGAACGTCCGTCGTGTCCGTTCTTCTTCGACAACCGGATTTTCTGTTGTGTGGGTTGAGTTTGATTGGGACATGGATATTTATCTGGCGCGCCAGATTGTTTCGGAAAAGATTGCGACGGTGGGCGATGAATTACCCGATAATGTAGGTAAACCGACATTGGGACCTCAGTCTTCTATTTTGGGGGAATTATTGATTATAGGCCTTACATCGGATAGTACATCGATGCTTGATTTGCGGACATTGGCGGATTGGACAATCCGTCCCCGTTTGCTTTCTACCGGAGGGGTCGCACAAGTCGCGATTCTGGGTGGAGATATTAAAGAATATCAGGTGCTGCTTCATCCGGAACGTATGAAACATTATGGCGTAACATTGGGAGAAGTGATGAATGTTACCCGCATGATGAATCAGAATACCAACGGAGGTGTGATTTATGAATATGGGAATGAGTATATTGTACGTGGCGTCATATCGACAGATGAAGTCCGCGATATGGCACGTGCAACGATAAAAACTATAAATGGAGTGCCGGTGACGTTGGAAGATGTTGCAGATGTCCGTATCGGATCACAACAACCGAAATTAGGATTGGCTTCGGAAAAAGGGAAACCGGCAGTGCTTGTTACTGTAACAAAACAACCGAATACCGGGACAATAGAGCTGACGGAGAAACTAGAAGCTGCATTAAAAGACCTGCAGAAAAACTTGCCTTCCGATGTGAAGATCTCTACGGATGTTTTTCGTCAATCGCGCTTTATAGAAAGTTCTATCGGGAATGTACAGGAATCATTGTATGAAGGTGCAATTTTCGTGGTTATTGTCCTGTTCTTGTTTCTTGCCAATGTTCGTACCACAATTATATCTTTGGTAACATTGCCTTTGTCTTTGGTGGTAGCCATCTTGGTGTTGCATTATATGAATCTAAGCATTAATACGATGAGTCTGGGAGGTATGGCCATTGCTATCGGGTCATTGGTAGACGATGCCATTGTCGATGTGGAGAATGTGTGGAAGCACTTGCGGGAAAATCGTTTATTGCCTTTGGCAGAACGTAAGCCTGTTCGTGATGTGGTATTTAATGCATCCAGGGAAGTCCGTTTGCCGATTTTGAATTCTACGCTCATTATTGTGGTAAGTTTTGTTCCTTTGTTCTTCCTGAGTGGTATGGAAGGACGCATGCTTATTCCGCTTGGCATTGCTTTTATTGTCTCGCTTTTTGCTTCGACTGTCGTAGCATTGACATTGACTCCTGTGCTTTGTAGCTATCTGCTTGGCGGAAACTTCCGTAAAGACGGTTTGCCGAAAGAAGCATTTCTTGCTGTGTGGTTGAAGAAACATTACCGGAATGGTTTGATGTGGGCGTTGGCTCATAAAAAAACAGTATTGGGTAGTACGGTTATATTATTCCTTATTGCTTTAGGTTCATTCTTTACTTTGGGACACAGTTTCCTGCCGCCTTTCAATGAAGGGTCTTTTACGATTAACGTAAGTTCGTTGCCGGGTGTGTCATTAGAGGAATCAGATAAGATAGGACGTCAGGCTGAAATGTTGTTATTGTCTGTTCCGGAAATTCAAACAGTAGCCCGTAAGACCGGACGTGCCGAGCTGGATGAGCATGCTTTAGGTGTAAATGTGTCGGAAATAGAAGCTCCTTTCGAGTTGAAAGACCGTTCACATGCAGAGGTGCTTGAGGAAGTCCGGACGAAACTCTCCACAATTGTCGGAGCGAATATTGAAATAGGTCAGCCCATCAGTCACCGTATTGATGCGATGCTGAGCGGAACTCAGGCTAATATTGCGATAAAGCTTTTTGGCGATGATTTGAATAAAATGTTTGCTATCGGGAATCATATTAAAGAAACAATTGCAGGCGTAGAAGGTCTGGTTGACGTGAATGTGGAGCAACAGATAGAACGTCCGGAACTAAAGATTGTGCCGCGCCGCGAAATGTTGGCTAAATATGGAATCTCTTTACCGCAGTTCAGTGAATTTGTTACGGTGATGATGGCGGGAGAAGTTGTGTCGCAAGTGTATGAACAGGGCAAAGCTTTTAATCTGGTTGTCCGTTCGAGTGAAGACAATCGCGGTGCGATAGAGAAGGTAAAGGATTTGATGATTGACGATGCGAACGGCAATAAGATACCTTTGTCTTATGTTGCAGATGTTATTTCATCAACAGGTCCTAATACCATTAACAGGGAAAATGTAAAGAGAAAAATTGTTATTTCCGCCAATACAAGCGGGAGGGATTTGCGGAGTGCGGTTAACGAAATAAAAGAACGTATTGATGAAAGCATTGATTTACCGGAAGGTTATCATATAGAGTATGGAGGACAATTTGAAAGCGAACAGGCTGCCAGCCGTATTCTGATGTTGGCTTCGACTATGAGTATCGTTGTGATATTTTTATTGCTGTACCTGCAATTTAAAAATGCTTCTCAAAGTGGAATCATTCTGTTGAATCTTCCTTTGGCTTTGATAGGCGGAGTTTTTGCATTGCATCTTACGACAGGGGAAGTAAGTATTCCGGCGATTATCGGGTTTATCTCGTTGTTCGGCATCGCCACCCGTAACGGAATGCTGTTAATCAGTCATTATAATTTGTTGCGTGAGGAGCAGGGAATGAACTTGCATGATTGTATTATAAAAGGTTCTTTAGATCGTTTGAATCCGATTCTGATGACAGCTTTGTCTTCGGCTCTTGCCCTTATCCCGTTAGCTTTACGTGGAGATCTTCCGGGAAATGAGATTCAAAGTCCGATGGCTAAAGTTATTCTGGGAGGTTTGCTTACTTCTACGTTCTTGAATGCTTTTATTATTCCGATAGTATATGAGCTGATGAACCGGAAAAGAACATTAAATTCAGAGAAAATATGAGGAGAGTTTTTATTATAATAACGTGGTGTTTTGTTGCAAACATCGAGATGTTTTCGCAAAATGTTGATGATGTTTTGCATGAAATAGAACAGAATAATAAAGAATTACAGGCGCAACGTCAGGCAACGGATGCTGCAAAGTTGTCGGTTCGTGCTCAAAACGGATTGGAGGACCCTTCGGTAGAATATAGTCCGTTCTTCGCGAAAAATGTAGACGGAATGGCAAGTTCGGAGCTGGTTGTCAGGCAAGGTTTTGATTTTCCTACGGTCTATGCGGCAAGGCACCGTTCGGGAGAATTGCAGCAGCATGCGCTTGAACGCCAATTGCAGGCAGTACGTCAAGAAATCCTGCTGGAAGCCAAAACGCTTTGCCTCGACTTAATCAGACTACGTCAGGAACGTTTGTTGTTAGAGCAGAGGAAAAAAAATGCAGATGAACTGCTCTCTTTAACGGAAGAACGTTTAAAGAAAGGTCATGCAAGCGTTTTAGAACTGAATAAGGTTAAGATGGAGCAAATGAACGTGCATGCAGAAGTGGCGCGGAATAATGCGGATACTCGTACGATAGAGAGCAAGTTGCAGGCCATGAACGGAGATAAACCGTTTGATTTTACGGGGGATACTTATCCGAGAATAGAGCCTGTGGAAAATTATTCTGAACTTTATGATGAAGTAATGTCGGGCGATGTGGCATTGCAGGCTTCGGATGTTGCGGCTAAAGCTGCCGACAAGGAAGTTGATGTAAATAGACAGAAGTGGTTGCCCAAGCTTGAGGTTGCTTACCGTCGCAATACAAGTTTGGGAGAGAAAAGCAATGGTTTCCTGATAGGAGGCAGTATTCCCATATTCTCCAACAAGAGGAATGTGAAAATTGCAAAGGCTGAGGCGATGAGCGCTCAGGCGCAACTGGAGAGTGTCCGGTCGCAAGTGAAGGCAGATATTGAAAGTCAGTATCATGAAATGCTGCAGCTTCGGGAGACAATGAGTGCTTTCGATGTGGTATTGATGCATAAAACATTGCGACTCCTACACGATGCGGTAAAAGCAGGACAATTGTCTGTTGCAGACTACTATGTGGAGGTTGAAAATGTTTATAAGAATCTTCAGGCTTATATGGGCATAGAAAATCAGTATCAGAAACTGATGGCTTTGATTTATAAGAACCGTTTATAATGTTTATTCTTTCGGTCCGCTTCTTATTATATGGAAACGTATTTCTGTTTTATATGGTAAGAAGCGGATTTTTTTGCGTAAATTTGCGGCCGACAAACCTGTGAGAAGAAAACTATGCCGCTGAAATTACCAGATAAACTTCCTGCAATAGATCTGTTGAAGAAGGAGAATATTTTTGTAATCGATACATCAAGAGCCGATACACAAGATATTCGCCCGCTTAAAATTGCAGTTCTGAATTTAATGCCGATCAAGATAACTACGGAGACAGATTTAATTCGTTTAATCTCGAACTCGCCGCTTCAGATAGAAGTGAACTTCATGAAATTGAAAAGTCATACATCGAAGAATACGCCCATAGAGCACATGATGGCCTTTTATCGCGATTTCTCTGACATGCGGAACGAGAAGTTTGATGGAATGATTGTCACGGGAGCACCGGTAGAGCACCTTGCTTTTGAAGAAGTGAATTACTGGGATGAGTTAAAAGAAATCTTTGAATGGATTAAAACGCATGTAACTTCTACTCTGTTTATCTGCTGGGCTGCTCAAGCCGGCCTATATCATTATTACGGCATACCTAAATATCCGCTTGAAAAGAAGATGTTTGGAATCTTCGAACATTACATTTGCGAGGGAATGCAACAATTGCCTATTTTCCGAGGCTTCGACGATTTGTTCTTTGTTCCTCATAGCCGTCATACAGAAGTGCGTCGTGAAGATATAGAAAAAAACCGTGCACTTCAGATTATTTCAGAATCGAATGTTTCGGGAGTTCATATCGTTATGGCACGTGGCGGCCGGGAATTTTTTATTACAGGGCATTCGGAGTATTCTCCTTATACGCTTGATACGGAATATCGTAGAGATTTAGGGAAAGGTTTGTCTATTGATATGCCGGAAAATTATTACCGTAATGATGATCCAGCCCAAGGGCCTTTAGTTCGTTGGCGCAGTACTGCCAACTTGCTTTTCTCGAATTGGTTGAATTATTACGTGTATCAGGAAACACCTTACGATATCAGTCTGATAAAATGATTCCGAAACGTTCCATTGAACTATTGGCTCCGGCAAAGGATTTGCAGTGTGGAATAGAGGCCGTCAATCACGGGGCAGATGCCGTATATATCGGTGCTCCTCGTTTCGGAGCGCGTGCAGCTGCCGGAAATTCGCTGGAAGATATTTTTTCACTTGTCACGTATGCACATACGTATAATGTGAGAATTTATGTAACGGTGAATACAATTCTGTATGATTCGGAATTGAAGGAGACAGAGAAGATGATTTGGGAGTTATACCGTGCCGGTGTGGATGCCCTGATTATTCAAGACATGGCGATAACCCAATTGAACATTCCTCCGATTCCTTTGCATGGGAGTACGCAGATGGACAACCGTTCGGTTGAAAAAGTGCACTTCCTTTCTGAGGCTGGCTTCCGTCAGGTAGTACTTGCACGTGAACTTTCTCTTGCTGAGATCAGGAAAATTCACGAAGCCTGTCCAGATGTTTCTCTTGAAGCTTTCATACATGGTGCGTTATGTGTAAGTTATAGCGGACAATGTTATGCCAGTCAGTCGTGTTATGGACGGAGTGCCAATCGTGGAGAATGCGCCCAGTTTTGTCGGTTAAGTTTCGATCTGGTCGATGCAGAGAATCGTACAATTGTAAAGAACAAGCATTTGCTTTCGTTGAAAGATATGAATCAAAGCGATAATCTGGAGGCGTTGCTTGATGCAGGTGTCTCTTCGTTCAAGATAGAAGGCCGCCTTAAAGACGTATCGTATGTGAAGAACGTTACAGCATATTACCGGCAAAAGTTGGATGAAATATTGAAACGCAGAACGGAGTTTGTGCGTTCATCTTCGGGAAATGTTCATCTGTTCTTTACTCCACAATTGGAAAAAAGTTTTAATCGTGGTTTCACCGATTATTTCTTAAAAGGCCGTAAACCGGATATTTATTCGTTTGATACTCCAAAATCTTTAGGCGAGGAGGTTGGGAAGGTAAAGGATGTCCGTTCAAATTATTTGACGGTTGCGGGTATAAAGTCTTTCAGTAACGGTGATGGATTGTGCTATGTTGATGATAAGGGAGTGTTGCGAGGCTTTCGGGTGAATAGGGCTGAGGCGAATAAGATATTCCCTCAGATGATGCCTCACTTGAAGCCGGGAACAGTACTTTTCCGCAATTACGACCGGGATTTTATGCGAGTAATGGAAGGAACATCGGCTACTCGTAAGATTGGTGTAAGCATTTTATTGACAGAAATTTGTTATGGTTTTGCCTTGACAATAGAAGACGTGGACGGGAATCGTGTGGTCATGAGTTTTTCTTATCCTAAAGAAAAGGCAAGAACGTTTCAGGCAGACAATCAGAAAGCGCAGTTGGAAAAATTGGGAAATACGCCTTTTGAGGTGGAAAGAGTGGATATTTCTTTATCCGATAACTGGTTTATCCCTTCGTCTGTGCTGGGTGAATGGCGTCGCCATATCGTAGAACGTTTGCTGATGTTGCGGCGTATTAATTATCGGCGGGAAGTGAGTCGGTTGAGAAATACGCATCATTCTTATCCGGAGCGGGAACTGACTTATTTAGGGAATGTGATGAATAGTAAGGCCGAAGACTTTTATCGGCAGCATGGAGTGACGCGTATAGCTCCGGCATTCGAAAGAGAGAAACCGGACAAGGCTGTCCTTATGTTCTGCAAACATTGTCTTAGGTACAGTATGGGCTGGTGTCCGGTGCATCAGAAAGGCCGCTCTCCTTATAAAGAACCTTATTTTCTGGTGAGCAATGACGGACGTCGTTTCCGTTTGCAGTTTGATTGTAAGAACTGTTTAATGGAAGTCTCTGCAGAGTGATAATTTATTTTGGAAAAACATTTCGGCGTTTTGGTCAGAATATTACCTTATTTTTGAATAAAGGTCGGCTCGTTTTGTGAAAATGTGCTTCCGTTTAGGTCGGAACCTGCAGGCCGTTGGAAAATCTGAAGCCCGAATTCGGGTAAGATTGCCAGCAAGTAGTCGAATATTTCTGCTTGTATTTTTTCATAAGGGAGCCATTCGGTTGTGTGTGTGAAGCAATAGATTTCTATGGGAAGCCCTTCGCTTGTAGGTTGCAGTTGGCGTACCATCAGCATTAAATTTTGATTGATGTTGGCGTTTGATTTCAGATAAAGAGTCGTGTAATACCGGAATGCGTAAAGGTTTACCAAAGGTTTTGCTGCAGATTCTTTATCAATCCATCCTTTTGAAAGAAATTTTGTTTTTTCTTCTTCGGAACAGAAGTGTATGGTTGTCATGTCGATGTTGATGGAACGTTTGATTCTTCTGCCTTTAACTTCCCACATGCCTCTCCAGTTTTGGAATGAATCGCTGACCAGAATGTAGGGAGGAATTGTTGTGATTGTCTGGTCGAAGTTTCGTACTTTTACGGTTGTCAGGGATACCTCTGTTACGAATCCGTTGGCACCATGTTTCGGCATTGTAATCCAATCTCCAGGACGAAGCATGTCATTGGCCGAGAGCTGTACGCCGGCAACCAGGCCCAGTATGCTGTCTTTAAAGATAAGCATCAGTATGGCTGCTGAGGCTCCCAGTCCGGTAAGTATGCTTGTTGCGTCTTTATCAAAGAGAGTGCTGATGATTAAGATGATGCCAATTCCCATACTTATCAGGTTCATCATCTGATAGATTCCTTTTAACGGACGGTTTTTCAGCATTTCATGTTCATTGGAAATCTCGTAAAGCGAGTGGAAGAATGCGTTTATAAGTATCAGTATGACGACGATAAGATATACATAGCATGTCTTCAGGAGAAAGAATAGTACCTTTGGCATATCGGGGAAAACGAAAGGAAGAAGTAAATACCATATGATGGGCGGAATAAGACGTCGGAAACATTTCATTACTCGCCCGTTGAACAGATAATCGTCCCATGTTGCCTTTGTTCTTATTGTAATCTTGTGTATGAGGGGAATGATAGCATGTTGAAAGATTCTGGAGGTGAGATATGTAATGATAAATATGGCGATAAGGAATACGCCTCTTGTTCCCCATTCGGAAAGATTGCCGTCTATCCCGGTGAAAGTAAATGCCTGATGAATATATTGTTTTAGACTTTCCATAAAAATGTTTATATGAAGTGTTAGCAAATATACAGATTTTTGTTACATTTAGACTGATTTTTGTTTGATAAACCCGTAGAATAATGAACTTTATTGTAAGAGGAATTATTATCGCGTTTTGTTGTTTTTGTCAAATAGCTTGCATTCACGAGAATGAAGATGATGTTTATGTCGATTTGAAACCGGGAGATACTGTACCGGATTTCTCGGTCATGATGAACAACGGAGAGCTTTTCAGCACGTCTTCTTTGAAAGGAAAAGTCTCGGTGATTGTTTTCTTTCACACGGAATGTCCCGATTGCAGAATGGAATTGCCGATTATTCAGAAACTTTATGACAGGTTTTCGGGGGAGGAATTTGTCCGGATAGGTTGTATAAGTAGAGAGGAGGGGCCGTTGACAATTGAAACGTTCTGGCAGGAAAATGCTTTAAGCATACCTTATTCGGCACAAACGGACAGAACCGTTTATTCGTTGTTTTCTACAGAACGTATACCCCGAGTGTATGTAATAAGGCCGGATTTGAAGATTTATTCTGCATATTCCGATGCGCCTGTCGCATCTTATGAGGAATTGTACTCTGATGTGTTAAAATGTCTTGAAGAATGGCGGTGAAAACGTAGAGTCGTATCTGCAAATTCATTTTGTTTACCTATCTTTGTGGCGGAATGAATGCATTCAATTAATTTTGTTGCAGTAAATTAGTAATACCAAAAATAAGATCAAATGAGTTTGAAAATTGTAGTATTGGCTAAGCAAGTTCCCGATACGAGAAACGTAGGGAAAGATGCCATGAATGCAGACGGAACAATAAACCGTGCTGCTCTTCCGGCAATATTTAATCCGGAAGATTTAAATGCTTTGGAACAAGCCCTCAGATTGAAGGACGCACATCCGGGATCGGTTGTAACAATGTTGACAATGGGGCCGGGACGTGCTGCTGAAATAATACGTGAAGGTTTGTATAGAGGAGCGGATAATGGCTACTTATTAACCGATCGTGCTTTTGCCGGAGCGGACACCTTGGCTACATCTTACGCATTGGCTATGGCTATTCGTAAGATTGGAGATTATGATATTATTATAGGAGGTCGTCAGGCTATTGACGGTGATACAGCGCAAGTCGGCCCTCAAGTTGCGGAAAAGTTAGGATTACCTCAGGTCACTTATGTAGAAGAAATTGAAGAAGTGGCAAACGGACATATCCGTGTGAAACGTCATATCGATGGAGGCGTCGAAACTGTAGAAGGACCCTTGCCGATAGTTTTGACGGTCAATGGAAGCGCCGCTCCTTGCCGCCCGCGTAATGCTAAGCTGGTACAAAAGTATAAACGTGCTTTAGGAGGCCAGGAAAAGGCGACATTGACAAAGGACGGTACAGAACTTCCTTATGCAATGTTATATGAGAACCGCCCGTATCTGAATATTGTAGAATGGAGTGTTTCCGATGTGGACGGGGATACAAAGCAATGTGGTTTGTCAGGTTCTCCCACAAAGGTGAAGAAAATAGAGAATATTGTTTTCCAGGCGAAGGAGAGCAAAACGATGACAGGGAGCGATGCTGATATAGAGAATTTGATTGTTGAACTTTTGGCTAATCATACAATAGGGTAATGATATGTCAATTAGATCGAAATGTTTGGGTGGATAAGAGAGATTTCTCCGGAAAATGATTTCGATCGGAAACGACTAAAAAGGAAACACTATGAATAATGTATTTGTATATTGTGAAATAGAGGGCGTACACGTTGCCGATGTAAGCCTTGAACTTTTGACGAAAGGCCGCAAATTGGCAAATCAATTGAATTGCCGGCTTGAAGCAATAGTGGCAGGTACAGGGCTTGCCGATGTGGAAAAACAAGTATTGCCTTACGGTGTCGATTGTGTCCATGTATTCGATGCTCCGGGATTATTCCCTTATACTTCTCTTCCTCATACATCAATTCTTGTCAATTTATTTAAGGAGGAAAAGCCGCAAATCTGCTTAATGGGTGCAACGGTTATCGGGCGCGATTTGGGACCACGCGTGTCATCTGCATTGACAAGCGGGCTTACAGCCGATTGTACGCAACTGGAAATTGGTGATCATGAGGATAAAAAGAATGGAATTGTCTATAAGAATCTTTTATATCAGATTCGTCCGGCGTTCGGAGGGAATATTGTCGCTACAATTGTAAATCCTGAACATCGTCCGCAAATGGCGACGGTTCGTGAAGGAGTTATGAAGAAAGAAATTATAGATGAGCATTATCAGGGAACAGTTGTTCGGCATGATGTGGCAAAATATGTACCGGAAACTGACTATGTAGTGAAGGTGATAGATCGTCATGTCGAGAAAGCCAAGCATAATTTAAAAGGCGCTTCCATAGTTGTAGCAGGAGGTTACGGTATGGGAAGCAAGGAAGGTTTTGACATGCTGTTTGAACTTGCGAAAGAACTTCATGCCGAAGTAGGAGCAAGTAGAGCCGCTGTGGATGCAGGATTCTGCGATCATGATCGTCAGATTGGGCAAACAGGTGTGACAGTGCATCCGAAATTGTATATCGCGTGCGGTATTTCAGGACAAATCCAGCATATTGCCGGAATGCAAGATGCCGGAATTATTATTTCTATAAATAATGATCCGAACGCCCCGATCAATACAATTGCCGATTATGTAATAAATGGAAGCGTGGAAACAGTTGTTCCTAAGTTAATAAAGTATTACAAAAAGAATAGTAAATAATGGCAAATTTTTATACAGAAACCCCGGAATTAAGTTTCCATCTGAAGAATTCTATGATGGAACGTATCTGCGAATTGAAAGAACGCGGATACAAGGATAAAGATGAATACGATTATGCTCCTCAAGATTATGCGGATGCTATCGATTCGTATGAGAAGGTTTTGGAGATTACCGGCGAGATTACAGCAGATGTGATTGCAGCTAATGCGGAAGGTGTGGATGAGGAAGGGCCTCATTGTGCAAATGGACGTGTTGAATATGCTTCAGGAACGAAGAAAAATCTTGAAGCGATGGTTCAGGCAGGCCTGAATGGAATGACTATGCCTCGCCGTTTTGGAGGGTTGAATTTCCCGATAACTCCGTATACGATGTGTGCGGAAATTGTAGCGACTGCCGATGCCGGTTTTGGAAATATCTGGTCCTTGCAAGATTGTATCGAGACTCTTTATGAATTTGGCAGCGAAGAACAGCATAGCCGTTTTATTCCTCGTATTTGTGCAGGCGAGACAATGTCTATGGATTTAACCGAGCCTGATGCGGGTTCCGACCTTCAAAGTGTTATGCTGAAGGCGACATTTGATGAGAAAGAGAATTGCTGGAGGCTGAATGGAGTGAAACGTTTTATCACAAACGGTGATTCTGATTTGCATTTGGTGCTTGCGCGCTCTGAGGAAGGTACTCATGACGGACGTGGATTGTCTATGTTTATTTACGATAAGAATGACGGAGGTGTAGATGTTCGTCGTATTGAGAATAAATTGGGAATTCACGGCTCTCCCACATGTGAGCTGGTTTATAAAAACGCAAAAGCAGAACTTTGTGGCGAACGTAAGTTGGGCTTGATTAAATATGTCATGGCTTTGATGAATGGAGCTCGTTTGGGTATCGCGGCACAGTCGGTTGGTTTAAGTCAGGCTGCCTATAATGAGGCTTTGGCTTATGCAAAAGAACGTAAGCAGTTTGGTAAGGCCATTATAGAATTCCCGGCTGTTTATGATATGCTGGCTACGATAAAGGCAAAATTGGATGCGGGACGTGCATTGCTTTATCAGACTTCCCGTTATGTAGATATCTACAAAGCTTTGGATGACATTGCTCGCGAACGTAAACTTACTCCCGAAGAACGTCAGGAAGAAAAGCGTTACGCAAAACTGGCCGACAGCTTTACTCCGTTGGCTAAGGGAATGAATTCGGAATATGCAAACCAGAATGCTTATGATTGTATTCAGGTACATGGAGGTTCCGGCTTTATGATGGAGTATGCTTGTCAGCGCATTTACCGTGATGCCCGCATTACAAGTATTTATGAAGGTACCACACAATTACAGACAGTTGCTGCGATTCGTTATGTAACAAACGGGTCTTATGCTGCCACATTGCATGAATTCGAGGCAATTCCATGTGCTTCTGAGTTTGAAGGATACATGGATCGCATCAAAAATATGACGCGCAAGTTTGAGGCATGTACCAATGCAGTGAAAGAAACAAAGGATCAAGAGTTGCTGGATTTTGTAGCCCGTCGTTTGTATGAAATGGCTGCAGTTTGTGTTATGAGCCATTTGTTATTGCAGGATGCAACGAAATCTCCGGAACTTTTTGCCCGTTCTTTAAATGTGTATGTGAATTATGCAGAGGCGGAGATAGAGAAACATTTCAATTTTATCCGTAAATTCCAGTCTGACGAACTGGCTAATTACCGTAGCTGATTATTCATTCAGAAACTTAAGATAAGAGAATGTCGGGGGAACATACCTTGACATTCTCTTTTTGTTTGTGGCGTAAGAAGGCTATGACCGTTTTGAGTCTTTAAACAGGTGGAAGTCCTTGAAAAATATTTCCTGATGTTTTGGGTGCTTTCCCGTCTTCTTTTTGTGTCGTGTCAGTTCGTTTTGTAAATTAAAAGGAATCCGAGAGGGTGGGTGTGGAAAAAATATTCATCTAATATCGTAGGGAATTCAGATTATTATATGTATCTTTGCAGCCGATTATATAGATTTTAGAGGTGGAAGCTCTTGGTGCATATCAGATAGATTTGAGGAATTTAAGCGGTGACTCACATGAATATACATATTCATTGGGTGATGCTTTTTTTGCAGAATTGAGTGCTTCTGAGATTCAGAAAGGGTCTTTAAATGTATCTTTAAAGCTGAAAAAGATACAGAAATCCTTTAATTTGTATTTTCATATCGAGGGGTTTGTCTTCGTTCAATGCGACAGATGTTTGCAGGATTTACGTCTGGATGTCGCAATAGACGAGGAGGTAAATGTCCGTTTGGGAGCAATACCTTCGGAAGGCGACGAAGTGGTTGTCGTTTCGGAAAAAGACGGAATTTTAGATGTTGCGTGGCTTATTTATGAATTTATTATGCTGCATCTTCCTATGGTGCGTATGCATGCAGAGGGAGAATGCGATAAAGAGATGATTAAAGCGCTGCATAAACATCAGCCTGTTGTGGATGACGACATTGAATATCCCGATGCAGATGTTAAGGGAAACAAGGCGGCGGATCCTCGATGGGACAAGTTGAGAGAAATATTAAATAATAATTAAATAAAGTTTTAGAAAAATGGCACATCCTAAAAGAAGACAATCAAAAACAAGAACTGCCAAAAGAAGAACTCATGACAAGGCAGTAGCTCCTACTTTAGCCGTTTGTCCTAATTGTGGCGCATGGCATGTATATCATACAGTATGCGACGCTTGCGGTTATTATAGAGGAAAATTAGCGATTGAAAAAGAGGCGGCTCTTTAATTATCGCACAGTTTTAAACAGTATGTTTAGTTATAGGGATTAAAAAGCTGGAAAGTTTTGGCTTTTTAGCCTTTTAATCTCTATAAACATAGTGAGAAAAATGTTGAAATGATGGAAAAAATAAATGCAGTAATTACAGGCGTCGGAGGATATGTGCCGGATTATGTTCTGACAAATGAAGAATTGTCAAGAATGGTGGATACGAACGATGAGTGGATTATGACCCGGATCGGAGTAAAAGAAAGGCGTATCCTTAATGAAGAAGGCTTGGGAACTTCTTATTTGGCGCGTAAGGCTGCTAAGCAATTAATGCAGAAAACGAATTCGGACCCGGATTCAATTGATTGCTTGATTGTGGCAACTACCACTCCAGACTATCATTTCCCTTCTACAGCTTCGATATTGTGTGATAAATTAGGGCTGAAGAATGCTTATGCATTCGACTTGCAGGCTGCATGTAGCGGCTTTCTTTATGCGATGGAGACTGCGGCTTCGATGATTCAGTCCGGAAGACATAAGAAGATTATTATTGTAGGAGCAGATAAAATGTCCTCGATGGTGAATTATTCTGATCGTGCAACTTGCCCGATTTTCGGTGATGGAGCCGCTGCCTGCATGGTGGAAGCCACCACAGAAGATTACGGAATCATGGACTCTATCCTGCGGACAGACGGAAAAGGATTGCCGTTTCTTCATATGAAAGCCGGAGGTTCTGTATGTCCACCTTCCTATTTTACCATAGATAATCGGATGCATTATTTGTATCAGGAAGGGAAAACAGTATTTAAATATGCAGTATCAAATATGTCGAATGTAACGGCAGAAATTGCAGAGAAAAACGGTCTGACGAAAGATAATATTAATTGGATTGTTCCTCATCAGGCCAATCTGCGTATTATAGATGCTGTTGCATCTCGCCTGGAGGTGCCATTAGATAGGGTAATGATCAATATCCAGCGATATGGAAATACCAGCGCTGCAACTTTACCCCTATGTCTTTGGGATTTCGAGAAGCAATTGAAAAAAGGAGACAATTTAATCTTTACTGCTTTTGGTGCCGGATTTACATGGGGAGCTTCTTATGTAAGATGGGGATATGACGGGAGTAAATAATTTGAATAACAGTTCATATTATAAAACAAACGGAGAAAACGCATCCCAATCGGTGCGTTTTCTTCGTGTATAAACTGAGGAATATAGTTTTATGCATAAGGCGGGTTTTGTAAATATAGTGGGAAATCCTAATGTGGGAAAGTCTACTCTGATGAATTTGTTGGTGGGGGAACGCATATCTATTGCGACGTTTAAGGCGCAAACAACGCGTCACCGTATAATGGGAATACTGAATACCGATGATATGCAGATTGTGTTTTCTGACACTCCCGGTGTTTTGAAGCCCAATTATAAGCTTCAAGAGTCGATGTTGAACTTCTCTCAGTCGGCCTTGTCCGATGCAGATATTTTATTATATGTAACCGATACGATAGAAAAACCGGATAAAAACGCCGACTTTATCGAGAAGGTTAAGAATATGCAAGTGCCGGTTCTGCTTTTAATAAATAAAATAGATTTGAGTAATCAGGACGCATTGTCTGAAATGGTCGAGGAATGGCATTCTGTACTTCCTCAGGCAGAAATCATTCCGATATCGGCAAAGGCCCGGTTTAATGTGGACGTGGTAATGAAACGCATTAAAGATCTTTTGCCCGACTCTCCACCTTACTTTGGAAAAGATCAGTTGACTGATAAGCCGGCACGTTTTTTTGTGACTGAAATTATACGGGAAAAGATACTGCTTTACTACGATAAGGAAATACCTTATGCTGTTGAGGTGGTTGTAGAGCAGTTTAAAGAGACAGAAAAGAGCATTCATATTAATGCGGTTATTTACGCGGAACGTGAATCTCAGAAAGGCATTATTATCGGCAAGCAGGGCAGAGCTTTGAAGAAAGTGGCTACAGAAGCCAGGAAAACGTTAGAGCATTTCTTTCAGAAGGCAATTTTTTTAGAGACCTTTGTCAAGGTTGATAAGGACTGGAGAAGCTCAGATAAGGAATTGAAGAATTTTGGTTATCAATTAGATTAATTTCGGCTGTGACAGCTTAAATAGAATAGTTTTAGAATATGGGAAACTTAGTTGCGATCGTAGGACGACCGAATGTGGGGAAATCTACGCTGTTTAATCGTTTGACACAAACGCGTCAAGCGATTGTGAATGAGCAGGCCGGTACAACGCGTGACCGCCAATATGGGAAAACCGAATGGAACGGAAAAGAATTTTCATTGGTAGATACCGGTGGATGGGTGGTTAATTCTGATGATATTTTCGAAGGGGAAATCAGAAAACAAGTCATGCTTGCATTGGAAGAGGCGGACGTCATTCTGTTTGTTGTCGATTTGATGACAGGAGTGACTGACCTCGATATGGATGTCGCATCGATACTTCGTCGCTCGACGAAGCCGGTAATTGTTGTAGCCAATAAAGGTGATAATAATATTTTGATGTATAATTCGGCTGAGTTTTACTCATTAGGACTGGGAGATCCTTACTGTGTCTCTGCATTGAGCGGAAGCGGAACAGGAGATCTTTTGGACTTGGTTCTCAGTAAATTTAAGAAGAATGTAGAAGAAATAGTGGAAGAGGATATTCCTCGTTTTGCGATTGTTGGCCGTCCGAATGTAGGAAAATCATCAATTATCAATGCTTTTATTGGAGAAGACCGGAATATTGTTACTGAAATAGCAGGGACAACTCGTGATTCCATTTATACACGTTACGAAAAATTCGGATTCGATTTTTATTTAGTCGATACAGCCGGGATACGGAAAAAGAACAAAGTGACAGAAGACCTCGAGTATTATTCGGTGATTCGTTCTATTCGGGCAATCGAAAATTCGGATGTCTGTATACTGATGCTGGATGCAACTCGCGGAGTGGAAGGCCAGGATTTGAATATTTTTTCGCTGATACAGCGCAATCAGAAAGGTTTGGTTGTGGTTGTGAACAAGTGGGATTTGGTGGAGGAAAAGAGTTCGAAAGTAATGAATTCTTATATAGAGGCGGTAAAATCCCGTTTGGCTCCATTTACTGACTTCCCTATAATCTTCACGTCAGCCCTAACAAAACAGCGGATACTGAAGGTTCTTGAAGCGGCAAAAGATGTTTTTAATGCCCGGACAACCCGTATTTCCACGTCGAAGCTGAATGAAGAACTGTTGCCTCTTATAGAGGCCTATCCGCCTCCTTCGAATAAAGGAAAGTACATTAAGATAAAATATATAACGCAGCTTCCTAATACTCGGGTTCCGTCATTTGTATTTTTTGCTAATTTGCCGCAGTATGTGAAAGAACCGTATAAGCGTTTTCTGGAAAATAAGATGCGTGAGCGTTGGAAACTTTCGGGCACTCCGATCAATATATTTATTCGGCAGAAATAAAAAACAATGCCTCATATGAACAAAAACCTCGTGATATTTGCGTAGAAATGTCACGAGGTTTTTGTTTGTTGTTACTTGTTTTTTTCTTCTTCCTTTTTGACTTTCCGTAGTAGATCTGACGCGAAGATGAAGTTGTTTAAACGTTCGTTTGTCGCAGTGAAGACATCATCTTTTGTTCCGCTCCATTCTTTTTGTCCTTGATAGATGTATAGAATGCTGTCGCCTATCCCCATGACTGAATTCATGTCGTGCGTATTGATGACGGTTGTCATGTTATATTCTGTGGTAATACTGTGAATCAGTTCGTCGATGACAAGAGATGTTTTGGGGTCAAGTCCTGAATTGGGTTCGTCGCAGAACAGGTATTTCGGTTGGAGCGATATGGCTCTTGCTATGGCGACCCGCTTTTGCATTCCTCCGCTTATCTCGCCGGGATATTTGGATTGTGCGTCAAGCAGGTTTACTCTGTCTAAACAAAATTGGGCACGTTTTACGCGTTCACGATACGTCTGGTTCGAAAACATGTCAAGTGGGAACATTACATTTTCTAAGACTGACAGAGAATCGAACAGGGCCGCACTTTGGAAAATCATTCCCATTTCCTGCCTTAATGTCTGTCTCTCTTTCTTCTTCATTTCTATCAGATTGCGTCCGTCGTAGAAAACATCTCCGCGTTCGGGGGTAAGTAACCCTACGATGCACTTCATCAATACGGTTTTTCCCGAACCGCTTTGCCCGATGATCAGGCTGGTTTTCCCGTTCTCGAATGTGAAATCGATATCATTTATTACGGTACGTCCTTCAAATGATTTACATATATTGTTTATTTGTATCATCCCATTAATAATTGAGTGAGTAATAGATCGGAGAATAAAATGAGAATGCTGCTTGAAACTACAGCATCGGTGCTGGCTTTTCCTACAGCAATCGAACCGCCTTCTACGGTATAGCCGAAGTAAGCTGATACACTTGCGATGATGAATGCAAAAAACAAAGATTTAATGAAGCTGCACCAAATATACCATTCTACAAAACAATATTGGAGACCATATTCTAAGTCGGTAGCGTTCATTATACCGGCAAACCATGCAGTACAAAAAGCTCCGATAATTCCGGCGAAAATACTGAATATAACCAGAAAAGGGATGATGGTCATCAGGCCTAAAATTTTAGGTAAGATTAGGTATGATGCCGAATTGATACCCATGATCTCGAGAGCGTCTATTTGTTGTGTTACGCGCATTGTCCCGATTTCAGAGGCTATGTTTGAACCTACTTTTCCGGCAAGGATGAGACACATGATGGAAGACGAGAATTCCAGAAGCAGTATTTCACGTGTTGTATAGCCGACAACGAATCGTGGCATCCAGGGACTTTCAATATTTAATTTGATTTGAATGCAGATGACAGCACCGATAAAAAAGGAAATCAATAGCACAATTCCGATAGAATCAATGCCCAGTTGAGTCATCTCGTTTATGTATTGTTTGAAATAAACGCGGAAACGTTCGGGTTTGGAGAAGATCCGTCCCATTAACATAAGGTATCTTCCTAAAGTAGTGATAGGTCTGACCATGAGTGATAATTCAAAATAATCTGATACAAAAGTACACTTTTTAGTCATAATTATACAAAAAGAGAGAATGAAAAAGGAATGAATGGCCATATAACCCAAGATTTTTACTACTTTTGTGTCGTTGCAAAAGATTGAAAGATGACAGAAAAAGAGACGCGACAATCAGTTCCGGAACAGAATGTTACACTTCCCTCTGACGGGAAGATGGTGCTTCGTACAGAAAATCTTGTAAAGAAATATGGTAAACGAACCGTAGTAAGTCATGTCTCGATCAATGTGAAGCAAGGAGAAATTGTAGGCCTGTTAGGTCCTAACGGGGCAGGAAAGACAACATCTTTCTATATGACTACGGGATTGATTGTGCCTAATGAGGGGCATATATACTTGAATGACGTGGATATAACCGATTACCCTGTGTATAAACGTGCGCGTAGCGGCATCGGTTATCTGGCGCAAGAAGCTTCTGTTTTCCGTAAGATGAGTGTGGAGGATAACATTTCTTCTGTGCTTGAATTGACAAATACCTCGAAAGAGTATCAGAAAGATAAGTTGGAAAGCCTGATTGCTGAGTTTGGTTTGCAGAAAGTAAGAAAGAATTTGGGCGATCAATTGTCGGGAGGTGAACGCAGGCGTACCGAGATTGCACGCTGTCTGGCAATTGATCCAAAGTTTATAATGCTTGATGAGCCCTTCGCCGGTGTCGATCCGATTGCCGTTGAAGATATCCAAAATATTGTATGGAAGTTGAAATACAAGAACATCGGGATTCTGATAACTGACCACAATGTGCAGGAAACATTAAGTATTACTGATCGCGCATACTTGCTTTTTGAGGGAAAAATCCTCTTTCAAGGTACACCTGAAGAGCTGGCTGCGAACAAGATTGTGCGTGAAAAATACTTGAGTAATAGCTTCGTTCTTCGGAGAAAAGACTTTCAGTTGACAGATTGAACAGCGGGTAATGTATAGAAAAAACGGAAAGGGATAGAGCGAAATGTCAATCCCTTTCCGTTTTTATGTTGTTCTTTGTATGACTTCTTTGGCAATTATTTGTCGTTCCAACAGTTCTTTCTCGCTCGGTTTTTATAATGCTTGTTTTGTAGCATCAATTGTATATATCAAAAAGAACGAATCCTTTCAAAGAATAAAATGCTTTTTCCTCGTGTAGAAACAACAAAAGGCCGAATTTTATAATTCGGCCTTTATACTTGTTGAGTACTGTTTTTAAGCTAAACTCTTAATGTGTGCAGACAGTTTTGACTTCAAGTTTGCAGCTTTGTTCCGATGGATAATATTACGTTTTGCTAATTTATCCAACATTTTCTGTACATTCGGATACATTGCCAATGCTTCGTTTTTGTCAGTAATTGCACGAAGTTTTTTCACAGCATTACGCATTGTTTTTGCATAATATCTGTTGTGAAGTCTTCTTTTTTCTTCTTGTCTGATTCTTTTGATAGATGATTTGTGATTTGCCATCTCGACTAATCTTTTAATATTGTTCGTGATATTGTTTATTATGTAGCCCGTGGGGGAATCGAACCCCCCTTTCAAGAATGAAAATCTTGCGTCCTAACCGATAGACGAACGGGCCTCCTTCTGTGTTTAAGGCTATATCCTTAAAACTGAAATGAGGATGCTTAACCTTCATTCGCGGATGCAAAGGTATGAATATTTTTTTGTTCCTACAAAACTTTAATGATATTTTTTGTATTTCTCTCATTCAGATAATTTCTTCTATTATTGTATCTTTGTGTCAACTTGGTTTTGGATGTTTGGACTTGCGGTATTATGTTGAAAAAATATACAGGAGTCGTGCTTTATACGTTGAAGTATAATGACAAATCGAATATTGTATCTGTTTTTACGGAGGAGGAGGGACGGAGATCTTTTCTTTTCCCTTTGCGGAATTCCCGGAAATCTGCGGTAAAATCCGTTCTTTTTCAGCCGTTGTCAATTGTCGAGTTTGAGGCGGAGTTTCGTCCGCATTCAGAAATTTATCCTATTCATGAGGCGAAGCTGAAGTATGTGTTCCGCACTTTGCCTTATGATCCATATAAGTCGGCGATAGCTCTTTTCTTATCGGAATTCTTGTTTCGTGCGTTAAGAGAAGAGGGAGAGAACAGATCTTTATTTGCGTATCTTACTTATTCTATTTGCTGGTTGGATGCATGTAATGAGAGATTTTCCAATTTTCATCTGGTTTTTCTGATGCGTTTGTCTCGTTTTTTAGGACTTTATCCGAATGTGGCGAATTACGAATGCGGTTGTTTTTTTGATTTATTGAATGCATGTTTTGTCACGTCGCGTCCGTTGCACGGTTTGTTCCTTGATACAGATGAAGCATCGCATATTGAAACTTTGATGCGAATGAATTATGAGACGATGCATTTATTTACGATGGGGCGCCATGAACGGAATCATTGTTTGGAGGTTATTCTGGAATATTATCGTCTGCATTTGCCCGATTTTCATGAGATAAACTCGTTAAGTGTGCTGAAAGAATTATTTTAGTCCCGATCAATATGCAGAAGTGACAGCAACTGTTTTCTGATATTGACCGGGAAATATTTGTTCTTTTATTCTTCGGAGTCGGATGTTGTGAGTAATCTGGCGGCGCCTTCCATTAATGAAGCTCCACTGGTTTGTGCCCCCATTGAGCCGATTCCGTCTTGAGGGAATGTTTCTCCCCAAAAATAGTTGCAGTACATGGCAGGCCATTGACTGCGGTTTAAGTGGTGGCGTAGCGTTTCTGCATTCCGTTCGATGCATGTGTGTATTTGTGTACGGACTGATGGTGTTGCATTTTCGTCGAGAGCAAGGTTTACGGCATATGGAATCAGAACAGCCTTGAATATGCTTTGATCCATGCTTTCGCCTTCGTGTCTTAAGATGCCGTTGCTGGTGCACCGATCGCTTGTCAAGCCGTATATAATGGCTTCTTCTGCGTTTTTCATATACAGACTTTCACCTGTTGCGTGATATAGCTGCCTGCATGCTTCTCCGAATGTGCCTTGTGTGTAAGTAAGAGGGGGCTCTTCTATTTTTCCGTTTCCTTCTTCCAGGTTATTTATTACGTACTGATATAGCGTTTTTGCGTCTTCAAGATAATTCTCATTGCCATATTTCAGATAAAGTTTGGCTGCAATCAGACAGCCGGGCGTATTGGTGCAGGCATTTCTGTTCGGGTCATCAGATTTCCATGGAAGTCCGGTTCCTTTATAGTCAGTCCAGGTACGTGTGATGATGTAGTTGTCATAGATTTCTTTTGCGGTCTTTATGTAAAGGTCATCGCCGGTTGCTTCTGTCATGTGTATTAGTGTCAGGCAAATCCAACACATGTCGTCTGTGAAATCATTTAGAAATCCGGTATTATCTGTCGGGTCATTATGATAATTGTTTGCATGGTTTTTATACCAAAGATGGAAATAATTCTCATAGGTAGAGGCCAGTTCCGGATTGTTTTTCTTGATACGTTCGTATGAATAGATTACGACATCCATGGCATGAGCCTGCTGCCAATAGATGAATTCAGAGTCGTGATTTAGATCATTTGGTGTACTCCAGAAAGTTCCTTTTTCCTTATCCATGAACTGTTCTATCAGTACATATGTGCAACTGTCGGCCAGTTTTTCCCAGTTCATGCGGAAATCTTTTTCTGCAGGAATGCCTTTGGTTGTTACTTTTTTCGAGCGGTTTCCGTTTTTGTCGATGGCAACAGCTCCTATGTTGTATGTGCAGTATTTGCTGACTGTTATTCTTCTTTCTTTTTTTATTCCGGTAAAAATGCTGACGTTTATTGTGGATGCTTCGCTTTCTTTTTCGTTTTCAGGCCACCATGAGAGCTCTACTGTTGTGACATTTGCAGCATTATTCCAGCTGATTAGTAATTCGTTTGCTTTTTCTGTCGGAGAGGCTTTCAGATTTGTGACCGCATTTACTGTTATGGATTCTTCCGTGTCATTATCTGTCTGTTCTTCTTTTTCGGGTATGGCATTGTCATCTTCATTGCAGGCATAAAGGATGAATGACAGGGAAAATGCTGATATCAATAAGAAGATAAGATGTTTCATGGCCGGTGGATTAATTGTATTTGAAAGAAAGGTATGTTTTATTTATGAAAATCGCTTCGATGTTTGCATTAAAACATCGAAGCGATGTATTTAAGATGCCGATATCTTTTAAGGAATTGTGAGCGTAGTTTATCCGAGCAATTCTTTGACTTTGGCGGAAATCGCACGTCCTTCGGCCAGTCCGGCAAGTCCTTTGCTCGCGACACCCATGACTTTCCCCATATCTTTTCCGCTTGTTGCTCCTACGCGGGCGATGATTTCTTTCAATCTTGTTTCCAGTTCTTCGGGAGTCAGCTGTTTGGGCAGGTATGTTTCGATGACACGAACTTGTTGCATTTCCTCTTCCGCAAGGTCGGCACGTCCCTGTCCTTCGTAGACAGCGGCTGAGTCTTTACCTTGTTTTACGAGTTTCTGCATGATTTTCAGTGCCGCATCATCGGTCAATGTATCGTTTGCTCCAGGAGCTGTTTTGGCTTCCAGAAAACATTTTTTCACGTTGCGCAGCGTTTCCAGTCTCACCTTGTTTTTAGCCTTCATGGCTTCTTTGATATCATTGCTGATTTGTTCGAATAAGTCCATTATATTTAAGTTTTAAGAATAATTATTTGTTAGAATGTAATTGTCATAGAGTTTTCGTCATCGGTATTCGGCAAGTCGGTTACAGGCTCGCTGTACATGGATTTTGATTGTATATTATCTAAATCTTTTTGGTTCCGCAGATATGTCGGGCTTGTTTCAACCATGCTGATAATGTCATCATTATCTAAATCGTCTTGTGTAAATATATAGCAGTGAAGATACTTGTGTTTTTGATAATCGGAATTGAGGCCTGTATAGAATCTATTACGGCGTTCAGCTCGAATCCGCTCTCTTTCTTCTTCTTCCTGCAGACGTTTTTCTTCTTCTATGGAATGTTTCTTTTCCATTCTTTCCATTCCTGAGATGCTTTCTATTCCGAATCCGGTGGCAAGAATGGTGAATTTGATTTTATTTTCGAGGCTTTCATCAATATACACTCCCCATTTCGTCTCCAAATTTTTCCCGAAACGGCTCATGAATTCATGTACTTCGTTCATCTCTTCCATCATGAAATCACATGAAGGGCTATATGTGATGCTGAGCAGAATCCTTTTCGAATTGAATATATCATTGTTGTTCAGTAACGGTGAGTGCAGGGCGTCGTTGATGGCTTTCGTTACACGTCCTTCCCCTTCACCGTATCCTGTACTCATGAGTGCCACTCCTCCGTCTTTCAGTACGGTTTTTACATCGTTGAAGTCGAGGTTGATTGTTCCACCCAGAGTGATGATTTCTGCAATGCTTTTTGCCGCAATGGATAGTGTGTCATTGGCTTTTCCGAAAGCGTTGTCGACACTTAGATCAGGATACACGTCTCTTAGCCGTTCATTATTGATAACTAATAAGGCATCGACGTATTTACTCATTTCTTCTACGCCATCAAGTGCCTGATCTATTTTCGGGAAACCTTCGAATACAAAAGGAATCGTTACGATGCCGATTGTGAGGATATCCATATCTTTGGCTGTTTTGGCAATGATGGGAGCGGCACCGGTGCCTGTTCCTCCGCCCATTCCGGCTGTAATAAATACCATTTTACTGCCGTCATCCAGCATTTCTTTTATACTGTCAATGCTTTCTTCTGTGGCTGTGCGTGCTCTTTCGGGGCGGTTCCCGGCTCCAAGTCCTTCACTCCCCAATTGGATTTTCATTGGGATAGGCGACCTGTTAAGAGCCTGTCTGTCGGTATTGCAGATGGCGAATGTTACGTTGTGTATACCTTTTTCATACATATGGTTGACAGCATTGCCTCCACCTCCTCCAACACCGATGACTTTGATAATGCTTTCATTCTTCTTGAATTCGAATGGCATGATGTTTTCTTCCGACATGATTACTCCTTTCTTTCTCTCTCTATGCGGTTAATGATGGTATATTCATTTTTCTTCGTCCTTCATTATATCTTCGATTTGTTTGAAAAGTATTGAAGGCCATTTATTATCTTTTTTTTGTTTTCTGATTTTTTGTTCCAGTTCTTTGATTTCCTTTTCTTTGTCGGGCAAATTCATTTGTAGTGCCTGTTCCACATTAGCAAGTGCGGCTTTGTAGTTTTTCTTCTGTAGAAGCAAGTTCGCATCGCTTATGAGTTGCTCTAATTTATTAAGCTGTTCTTGTTTTTTTTGTGCAGCTTCTTTTTCCTTTTCTTTGATTTCCTCTTTCAATTGTTTAATCGTTTCTTTCTTTTCATTGACGTTTAAATTGAAAGCTTGGTCAAGTTTTGAGATGGCATCTGTATAGTTTTGCGATTTAAAGGCTTCTGTTGCTTCAAGAATAAGCTTTTCGCATTCCTTTAATTTGGCCTCTTTTTCTTGAATCGCATCAAAGATAGTGGGATTTGCGCTGCGAGGATCAATCTTACAGCAGTTCTCTTTTCCGGCAAATAATAAGCCGATAAGTGTATTTTGAGTGCCGTCTTTGGGCAAATTTACTTCGCCGGTTAATTTAATAGTTGCGGTTAGTGCAATCCGGACTTTGTCTGTTTTTGTGATGTTGGTGAAAGCGTTATCCAGATTTGGCAAGTTTGCACCACCTCCTGTAAAAACAACTCCGGCCATTAATTTCCCGTTGTACTCGGAAAGTGTTATCTGGTTTTGTATATTTTCGATGATTTCTTTTACCCGGGCTTCCACTATATCTTCCAGTTTGGCAGCCGGGATACTGAAGCGCCCCTCAATGTTATATTCTTTTTTTGTTTCGTCATTATTGTTGGTCGTTTCGGTATATGCGCTGGCATATTTTAGTTTCAGGAGCTCGGCATCGTCTTCTTCTATTTGCAGACTGCATATATCCTTAGTTATATTATTGCTGCCTAAAGGAATGACAGCAAGGTGTCTGAGTAAGTTGTTTTTATAAATCGATACGGTAGTTGTGGATGCTCCGAAATCTATTAATGCACATCCTGCCCGTTTTTCGCTGTCTGTCAATATGACATCTGCCGTTACAAGAGGAGAAAGAAGGAAGTCTGCCACCTCGTAACCTGCTTGCCGGATGCACTGTTTGATGTTGCTTTTTAATGTGTTCTTGCCGATGATATTCAGATAATGTCCTTCTATACGGTTGGCAGGAATACCAACAGGTTCTGTCAGTAAATTGTTTCCTATTTTGTATTCTTGCGGCTCTACGGCTAATATCTCTCTATCGGGGAGAGGTATTTTGCGGTTGCTTTTCATCATTGAATCAATGAGAGCCTGAGAGATTTTGGTGTCTTCGTTTAATATCTTGGTTTCTGTATGGAGCAGAGTACGTAGTGATTGTCCGCCAATACCCACATAAACTTTTTTTATGGCGCATTGGAGTTTGTCTTCTAACTGACCGATTACTGAAACCAGACTTTGTGTTGTCTTGTCCAGATTGTAGATTATTCCTTTTCTTATGCAGTTTAGTGCAGGCTCGTCTGCATATGCTAATATCTGAAGGCTGCCATCTGCATTTCTCTTCCCTGCGATAGCTGTAATTTTTGTTGAGCCTAATTCTATTGCTGCAATGAAATCTGTTGCTGCCATATTACTGATCTTTTTTTGTACCAATGATTTGGTTGTTAAACTCTATGCTGATTCGTTTGTATTTGTTCCAGCCCACTTGGTTGAGTGCTTTCTTGTAAAATGTCTGCAATTTAGTGAATTTTTCGTCATAATTGCCAGGTTTTCCTAAAAAGAGTATATGATCTCCTACTCTGGGGACTAATTCGATTTCGTGCTTTGGTGTGATGTTTATTTGTTCTATTTGTGCATTCCAAAAATCATTTGCCTGCAGGAATTTGGCTAAGGTATACAGTTCTTGCTGTGCAAATTTCCGATCAATTTTTCCTGTGGCAACCACAACGTGTACAGCTTTTCCCGGTAAAGTCATGATTTTCCCGTTGTTATCGATATAATAATTTTCTCCGTTGTTGCTTATCACCCGTATTAAAGGGATTCGTTGATAGATATCTATCGCTACCTTTCCGCCGGAAGTTAGATAACATTCTACCTCCCTGATAAAAGGATGCCGGGATAATGTCTTCTCTAATTCCTGCGTGTTGATGTCTTTTAAATACTTCTTTTCGGGAGATAGTTTCTTTTTTTGTAGAAGATTTTTTATTTCTTTTGGTGTGATAAAATCGTAATTAATACTGTCTTTTACAGCGAATATGATTCCTTGACAAACCTGATTGTTCGGTTTGGCATTCAGAAAAGTTACAGCAATAATTAAATAAGCTGAAACCAATATCAGGCCGCATAATATGAAAGTTCGTTTTATCATCGATTTTTTAATGCATCGTAAATTTGGGAAACATAATCATCTATGTCACCGGCTCCCAATGTAATGAGGACATCAAGAGGCCTGTCGTTGAGAAATTTTGCAAGTTCTTCTTTCCGGCAAAAGCATTTTTCTATGCCTGGACGGAGATTGTCGTAGATTAATTTGCTGGAGACTCCGGGAATAGGTTCCTCTCTTGCCGGATAAATGTCAAGTAAAATCACTTCATCGGCCAGAGAAAGGCTTTCTGCGAATGCTTTGTAAAAGTCTCTGGTGCGGGTATATAGATGCGGTTGAAAAGCCACAGTTATTTTTTTTGTGGGGTATAATGTGCGGATGGAACTAATGCTTTGCCTTATTTCGATGGGATGGTGTGCATAATCGCTTAAGAATACGATGTGTTCATTTTTGAGCTTAAAGTCGAAACGTCGGTCTACACCGCGGAAACTTGCCATTGCCTTGCGTATTTCTTCAGCGGAGACTCCTCCTATTTGTGCTAAAGCCATGGCTGCAATGCCGTTTTCTATATTGATGTATATAGGGACACCTAATTGGATATTGCTTATGTTTCCTAAAGGCGAAATGAAGTCGAAATAAATTTCACCGTTGTCAATGCGGATATTTTGGGCATGGAAATCGCCTTCCTGCTCCGAATAGGTATAGACTTTTACGCCCGGTTTTACATCAGGAATCAAATCGATTCCTTTTTTCATTATCAGGAAACCATTCTCTTGAATGAGAGATGTATATTTACGGAATCCTTCGAGATATTCTTGATGTGTGCCGTAAATGTCTAAATGGTCTGAGTCGGTTGCTGTGATGACCGTTGCGTATGGTGTCAGCCAGTGGAATGAACGATCGAATTCGTCTGCTTCAATGACAACGAAACGGCTGTGGTCTGACAGCAAGAGATTCGTGTCATAGTTCTTTGAAATGCCGCCAAGAAAAGCATTGCATCCGATTTTTGATTGGTGCAATAAGTGAGCTGTCATGGTAGACGTTGTTGTTTTTCCATGTGTCCCGGCCACACAAAGTCCTTTTTCCGTATGTGTCAGCATTCCTAATACCTGTGCTCTTTTATGTATTTCGAATCCTTTTTCACGGAAGAATGTTAATTCTGTATGCGTGGATGGTACAGCCGGTGTATAGACAATGAGGGTTGTCTTTACGTTGAGGAAGTCGGATGGAATGAGCGACAGGTTATCTTCATAATGGATAAGAGCGCCTTCTTTCTCTAATCTTTCGGTGAGTTCGCTGGGAGTCCGGTCGTATCCTCCCACTTTCTTGCCTTTCGATAAGAAAAACCGTGCCAATGCACTCATGCCGATTCCTCCGATTCCGATGAAATATATGGATTTTAACGTATTAATGTTCATGGTCTTGTTTGTATTTTACAGCCAGTTTATACACTTCGTCGGCGATAATGTCGGCAGAATTATATAAAGCCAGTTTAGATATGTTGGTACTTAATGATGAAAGTAATTCTGCATTGTGCACGGACTGTATGGCCATGTCAAGCAATTTCTCTTCTGCTTCTGCGTCTTTAACGTAGAGAGCGGCTTGTTTTTCTACCAAAGCCAACGCATTTTTTGTCTGATGATCTTCTGCCACATTGGGAGAAGGTACCAGGATTACGGCTTTCTTCAGCAGGCAGAATTCGGAAATGGAACCGGCTCCTGCGCGACTTATTACTAAATCAGCGGCACTGTATGCGGCGTTCATGTCTGTGATAAAATCGGTTGTGTAGATCATTTCCGGATTATCGGAAGCATGAATCGCTTCCAGAGCCTCATTGATGTAAAATTTTCCTGTCTGCCAGATGATTTGGATATTGGATTGTTTTATTTTTTCCAGTCCGTGTATGATGCAATTGTTGATGGTGCGTGCTCCTAAACTTCCGCCAATGATAAGAATTGTTTTCTTTTCAGGAGATAATTGGAACGAGCGGATTGCTTTATCCCGTTCCATTGTTCCGGATAAAAGATTCTGGCGTACGGGATTACCGGTCAGGATAATTTTTTCTTTATCGAAGAATTTTTCCATACCTTCATAGGCAACACATATTTTGCATGCCTTTTTAGCCAATAATTTGTTTGTAACTCCGGCGTATGAGTTTTGCTCTTGTATCAGTGTGGGGATGCCCATCATTTCTGCGGTTTTTAGTGTCGGACCGCTTGCGTATCCGCCAACTCCGACGGCTACATGTGGCTTGAATTTTTTTATGATTTGCCGTGCCTTCCATTGGCTTCGTATAAGCTTGATTAATACGGCGAGATTTTTCAGCAGGTTCTTTCTGTCAAATCCGGCAATGGGAAGTCCGATTATATTGTATCCTGCAGCCGGGACACGTTGCATTTCCATACGTTTTTCGGCACCGACGAAAAGGATTTCCGCATCGGTGTGTTTCTTCTTTAACGCATTGGCTATGGATATGGCCGGGAAGATATGCCCTCCTGTGCCGCCTCCGCTTATGATGACTCTGATGGATTCTTTCATTTGTATAAATATTATGATACAAAATTAGGAATAAACTTCTAATAATGGGGGAAGATGCTTCGTTATTTATTCTTTTTCTTCGGGTTCTTCAGAAGAAAATGTCTTTATGTTTTCTTCAAAAGTTCCTGTTGTTTTTTGTTCGGAAGCCAAACTATTTGCGGCATTACGCAGTAAAGCTATCGCGGCATCTTGCACCTGTGCTTGTTTTTCTGCTTCTTCTGCCAGCTGTTTTGCTTTTTGTTCTTCAACGTAGCGACTGATGCTCAGAATAATTCCAATGTAAGCACTGTTGATGAGTGTAGAGGTACCTCCTTTGCTGATGAGAGGTAGCGGCTGTCCCGTTACCGGTCCTATGCCTACCGATATAAGCATGTGGAATAAAGCCTGCCCGACCATTAGAATTCCGATTCCGATAATCAGAAACGAATAAAATGGCTTGTCACATTGCTCGGCTATCCGTCCTATTCGGATCAATAGGATGATGTATAGCATGGTAATTAATGCAGCAGGAAGAAGCCCGAGTTCTTCTATGATGATGGCATAAATAAAGTCGGAGAAAGCTTGTGACAAGAAATCACGTTGTATACTGTTTCCCGGTCCTTTCCCTAAAACGTTGCTTGTGGCAATGGCAATATTCGCATGAGCGACCTGCGCGTTGTTTTCTAAATCGTACTTGGCTGCCGGCGTTTCTGTCTGATTGAATAAGTCGGAAATCCGCGCTTTCCATGTGGGAACGCGCTTTAATCCGATTTTCTCCCAGCCGCTGTCCGGAACACTCATCATGGTTGCAGCGGCAATGGTTCCTCCAATGAAGCAGACAGCAGTAAGCTTCAACATTTGCTTTGTTGGTATTCTTCCAACGAACATCAGCAGGTAAACACTTGCAGCCAATAGAATTGCGGTTGACAGGTTTTCGGAAAAAATGACTCCGCACATCAGCCCCGTTGCCCACAGAATATACTTCATGGCTTTGGGGTTTGCGTATTCTCCATTTCTGAATCTGGAGAGGATGAATGCAACGATTGCGATTGTTGCCATTTTCCCAAGCTCGGATGGTTGGAACTGGATGACGCCTAAGTCAATCCATCGTCGTGCGGAATTGGTCATTGCTCCGAAAAAGAGGAGGAAAAGTAACATGATCAATGCGATGGGATATAGAAGGATGAGCCGGTTAAACCATCGGCAAGGTATGTTATGAATAATCCAAACAAGTGCGATTCCTGCCATTACCAGTGTGATATGCATCGCGATGGGTCTTAAGTGATCTCCGCTTTTATAAGTAAGCGTGCTGGATGCACTGAAGACTTCAATAACTGAGATCGCGCAAAGTATTACAAATATGATCCAGATTATTTTGTCGCCTTTGAGGAAATTACGTAGCAGTTGTTTCATTCGGTCTGCAAGTCTGTTATAGGTTTTTTACACATTCTTTAAACTGATTGCCCCGATCCTCATAACTTTTGAAGAGATCGAAGCTGGCACAGCACGGGCTTAGCAATACAGTGTCTCCTTTTTGGGCTGTTTTGTAAGCGGTATCAACGGCGTCTTTCATGCTTTTCACATCGAATGTTGGTAAACCGAATCCGTCGAAAAAAGCATGAAGTTTTTCATTGTGCAGCCCCATAAAGATGAGAGCTTTGCATTTTGTTTTCACCAGATCTGCAATTTCGTTGTAGTCGTTCCCTTTGTCTTTCCCGCCTAATATAAGAATTGTCGGGGTTTTCATGCTTTGTAGTGCATACCAGCACGAATTGACATTAGTGGCTTTCGAGTCGTTTATATACTCCACTCCGCGTACGCGTGCTACTTTTTCCAGACGATGTTCTACTCCTTTGAAATCGTTTAGGGCTTCTCGTATGCACTCTTTACGTATGCCGGCGATATTTGCAGAGATACCGGCCGCCATGGAATTAAACAGATTGTGTGTGCCTGTCAGTGCAAGTTCCTCTTGTTCCATGTTGAATGCCGTTGGCTCTGTGAAGTAAATTGTGCTGTGTTCGGCAAAAGCAGCTAAGCCTTTTTTCTTATGCTCTGAGAAAGGATAATAATGTCCGTGTATTCCGTATTTATGAAGCTCCTTTTGGATAATCGGATCATCGTCCCAGAAGATGAAGGCATCTTCGGGCGTTTGGTTCTGAAGTATACGGAATTTTGCGTCAACATAGTTTTGCATCTTATAGTCATAGCGGTCTAAATGATCGGGAGTTATGTTCATTAATACTGCTATATTGGCATGAAATTGATACATGTTGTCCAACTGGAAACTGCTAAGTTCTATTATATAGTAGTCGTGATGGCATTCTGCTACCTGATAGGCAAGGCTTTTCCCGATATTTCCTGCCAGTCCTACGTTTAATCCGGCCTTTTTGAATATGTGATAGATTAAGGAAGTTGTTGTGGTTTTTCCATTGCTTCCCGTGATACAAACCATTTTTGCGTTTGTATATCTGCCGGCAAATTCTATTTCAGATATAATTGGAATGCTTCTTTCCTTTAGTTCTTGTATGATAGGCGCATCGTTCGGGATGCCGGGACTTTTTATTATTTCATCCGCGTTCAGGATAAGTTCTTCCGAATGTTTCCCTTCTTCCCATTCGATGTTCCGCTCGTTCAGCATGTTTTTATAGTTCTCCTTGATAAGAGACATGTCTGAAACAAACGTGTCGAAGCCTTTCTTTTTGGCAAGGATGGCGGCACCTGTACCGCTTTCTCCTGCTCCTAAAATAACAATTCTTTTGTTCATGATCGTTATCTTATCTTTAAAGTTATAATTGTAATGGCAGCCAATACGATGGTTACAATCCAAAAACGGACGGTTATTTTTGATTCATGGAATACATTGTTGGGACGTGTGAACAGGTAAGAGCACGTCGGGTCAAGTTGAGACACTGTAGTTCGGAAATGATCATGGATAGGTGTCCGTTTGAATATCCGTTGTTTGACTCCTTTTTTCTTCCCTTTTTTATAATATTTTACCTGTAAAATGACCGATAAGTTTTCTACAAGGAATACACCGCAAAGAATTGGTATGAGGAGTTCTTTGTGAATGATGATGGCAAATACGGCAATGATACCTCCGATTGTAAGGCTTCCTGTATCTCCCATAAAGACTTGTGCCGGGAAAGCATTGTACCAAAGAAAACCGATGAGTGCCCCGATAAATGCACAAATAAAGATAACAAGTTCTTCACTTCCCGGTATATACATGATATTTAAATAGCTTGCGTATTCGATATGACTCGATACATAAGCCAGAATGCCGAGTGTGACCCCGATAATCGCAGAGTTCCCTGCTGCCATTCCGTCCATTCCGTCGTTCAGATTTGCTCCGTTTGAAACGGCGGTGACAACGAAGATTGTCACCAGTACGAAGAGAATCCAGCCTGCATTCTGGGAGTATTTCCCCAAAAAGCCGGTGAAATCGGCATAATCTAAATTGTTGTTTTTGAAAAAAGGTATCGTTGTTTTGGTGGATTTCTCGTCATCATTTTTGTGAATGACTTCCACGATTTCACCATTTCTTTGTATTTCTATGTTTTCTCTAATTACAACATTGGGGCTTAAATACAGGGTCAGTCCGACAATCAGTCCCAGTCCTACCTGGCCGATAATCTTGAATTTTCCGTGCAGGCCCTCTTTATCTTTGCGGAATGTTTTGATGTAATCATCAAGGAAGCCCAATGTTCCTAACCAAATAGTGGTTATCAACATCAGAATCATATAGATGTTGTGTAATTTTCCCAATAATAGGCATGGTATGAGAATGGCAACAATGATGATGATGCCCCCCATTGTCGGTACACCTTTTTTATTTGTATTAAACGGATCGATGGCAGCATCGCGTTGAATTTCCGTAATCTGTTTTTTCTTCAAACGGTTTATAAAGTATTCTCCGAAGATAGCCGATATCAATAATGCAAGGATGACCGCCATTAAAGCGCGGAACGAAACGTAACCGAACATGCGGGCTCCGGGAAAGTTGAATTGCTCAAGGTAACTGAAGAGATAGTATAACATGTTTAATGAAGCGTTAGGTTATTGTTCGTTATCGAATATTGCTTTTAAAATCTCTTTGTCATCAAAATGATGTTTTACCCCTTTTATCTCTTGATAATTCTCATGTCCTTTTCCTGCTATGAGTATGACATCGCCGGAATGTGCCAGCAGACAGGCTGTGCGAATGGCTTCTTTACGGTCGATAATGGAGATTACCTTTGACAGATCTGCTTTTTTTAATCCGGAAAGCATGTCATCTATGATGGATTGCGGTTCCTCAAAGCGGGGATTATCGGATGTTATGATGACACGGTCGCTTTGTCTTACTGCTTCCTGTGCCATGAGGGGACGTTTCCCTTTATCCCGGTTTCCTCCGGCTCCGACTACAGTAATGATTTGTCCGTTGCCCTTCCGTACTTCATGAATTGCGTTTAATACATTTGTAAGAGCATCGGGTGTATGGGCGTAATCAACGATGGCGGTGTAACCTTTGGGCGACCTTATTGTGTCGAAACGGCCGGATACCGGTCGTAAAGTACTTAAGATTAGAAGAATATCCTCCGGGTCTTTGCCTAATAGACAGGCAGTTCCATAGACAGCAAGGAGGTTGTATGCGTTGAAGCGTCCGATAAATTGTACATTAACTTCCCGGTTGTTGATTTCCATTAACATCCCTTCCAATCCGTCTTCAAGGACTTTTCCTTTGAAATCGCCAAGTGTTTTCAGTGAATAAGTGGCGATATGTGCTTTGGTATTCTGCACCATAACCATGCCGTTCTTGTCATCTGCATTGGTAAGGGCGAAAGCGTTTTTGGGTAATTCATCGAAGAATGCCTTTTTTGTTTTCAGGTAATTCTCGAAAGTTTTGTGATAATCCAAATGATCTCGGGTAATGTTTGTAAAAATACCTCCTGCAAATTTTAGTCCGCTGATACGTTGTTGTGCGATGGAGTGTGAGCTGACTTCCATAAAGACATACTTACATCCTTCATCAGCCATGCGGCCTAACAGACTGTTTAATGTGATGGGATCGGGAGTTGTATGTTCTGTGGGAATCGCTTCGCCGTCAATGTAATTGCAGACTGTCGATAAGAGTCCGGTCTTATATCCCATCTTCCGGAACATATTATATAATAAGGTAGCAATGGTTGTCTTCCCGTTAGTACCCGTTACGCCTATCAGTTCCAGCTTTTCGGTAGGATCTCCATAGAATTTTGTGGCCAGTTTTCCGGTAGCACTTTCTGTATCCGGAATCCGGATATAAGTAATGTCTTGCTTTAATGCGGGGGGCAATTGTTCGCAGACAACAGCCGTTGCTCCATTTTGTATTGCTGCATCAATGTAAGCATGGCCGTCTGTTTGTGTTCCTTTTACCGCGATGAACAGATTACCTTTTGTTATTTGTCGGGAATCAATCTGGATGCCTGTGATGTCTTTCTCCGTATTCCCGATGATATCATATGTCGTTATGTTTACAATTAAATTGTTCAGTGTCATATCTTTCTATCAATGTTTTAGTGTTAGTGTAACGGTTTTTCCTTTATGTATAGGGGAACCTGGCGGAATGCTTTGTTCTTTTACTGTACCTGTCCCGATGATTCTTGCTTTTAATCCGCAGCTTTCGATAAGAAAAACGGCATCTTTTGCTCCCATTCCCTTGACATTTGGAACTGATTTTGCCGGCATTTTTATGGAAGTCAGCTTAATTTGTTCATTCTGTCGGGAGGCTTTTCCCCAAATCGGTGTATTTTTAGCGTCAGGAATTTTCAAATCATTGGTCTTTATATTGAGTGATGTCAGTACAGTTACGGCCTCGCTCATGTCGCCTCGCTTGACATCCGGAATAAGAACCGCCGTTGAATCTTTGGCTTCGGCGAGATTTCGGAACAGATGTTTCGCGTAAATACGTTCGGCAATCTTGCTGAAAACGCTGCCGGCCTGCAGGCCTCCCGAAGCAGGTCCTTTGGGAATTTGTATGGATACGATGCAACTATATTGAGGATGTTCGGAGGGAAAGTAACCGCAAAAACTGACAAGATAGCTGACGGTACCCGATTTGTATCCGCTTTTCCCTTGAGAAATCTGGGCTGTTCCGGTCTTGCCGGAAACGTTGAATTGCGAACTTCCGGCAGGTTTGGCCAGTCCTTCCGATACGACTTTCCGTAAAATGGTCTGTATTTGTTGTAGCGTTTTCTCTGAGCAGATATGCGGGTTTACGATTTCTGTAGGGAATTCTTTTATTGTTTCCCCGTCCTTTTCTATGGACTTTACGAATTTAGGCTTGACCATTGTACCGTTGTTGGCAATGGCATTATAGAAGTTCAGGATATAAATTGGGGGAAACATTGTTTCATAGCCGATGCTCATCCATGGCAAAGATGTTTTTGCCCATGGTAACGCACCCTTTTGTTCTTCACGTTCTTTCGGCCCCAGTATACGTGGAGAGGCTTCTCCTGCAAAGCCTAAATGGAGAGGCTTGTCAATACTCATCCGCTTCAGTCCGTCGACGAACTTTTGCGGGTTTTTGCTGTAATACTTATCTATGATGGAAGATACGCCGACATTTGATGAAACTTCAATGATGCGTGTCACATCAATTTTCCCGTATCCTCCCCGATGCCAGTTATGATCTCTCATCCAACTGCCGTGCATATTGACAACTCCGTTTTTTGTGTCTACCATTGTTTCGGGGGTTATATATCCGTCTTCCAGCGCGACCATGATAGATGCGGTCTTAAATGTAGAACCCGGTTCCATTAGATTGCTTACGGCATCGTTGCGCATTTCATAATAGTTTCCGTCATTTCCTCTTGTCATATTGACGTTTGCTTTGACGTCTCCTGTTTCTACTTCCATTACAATGGCCACCCCTGAGTTGGCATTCAGATTCTTTAATTGGTCGACAAGTGCTTTTTCGGCAATGTCTTGCATGTCTACATCAATGGTTGTCACGATATCGCATCCGTCGACTGCGGCTTTATCAGTTATCGGAAGGTATTTGTTCATGATTTTTTGGCGGTGCGTTATTCCGTCTTGTCCCCGTAAAATGGAATCATAAGTTAGTTCCAGTCCGTTTTTTGCGCCCTTGCTCATGTCGGGATATAAGTCTCCTAAGGTCCGCATAGCGAGAGTTCCAAACGGTTTTTTTCGCTGATTGAAAGCTTCTTCATGCAGTCCGCCTTGATATTTGCTTAAGCAAAATACCGGCAACTTCTTCACTTCCTTGTATTGAATGTAGGATATTCTTTTGGGATAAAGCAGGAAATGTTGGCTTTTGGCCTTGCGTCCTTTCAGAATATCTCTCCGAAATTCGGAAACGCTCTTGTCGGGAAAGATTGCGTTTAGCCCTTTGCATATTTCGGTCAGATGGTTTATCAGCATGGTATCTTTCTTTTCTCCTCCGGCACGGAAGTCCATGTATATTTTATATTCCGGCAGGCTGCTGGCCATAAGTTTTCCATCGGCTGATATGATATTTCCTCTTGTGGGATGAACCACGACGTTTTCTTTCACAAAACGGTTGGCTACATCTTTCCAGTATTGCCGTTCGGCAAACATGATATATCCCGCTTTTATAATAACACATATGGCTATTATAATCATAAGAAGCACGATGTATGCATAATTATGTCGTATCTTATCTTGTCCGGGTATCATATTTTAGTTATTTCATTTAATTAAATATGGGGGAGTTGTTGCTGTTCCCAAATCATTTTCTTCTTTCGATATGTATTCTTCTATGTGCGATTGACGACTTTTTTCCGTGAGTTCGGATGAAATGGTCAGCGCGTCGTATTTGATATCTATCAGTTCTTTCTTTAATTTGTCGATTTCAATCAGCTCTTGTTGGCTTAAATATCTGTTGTCTATATATAGAATGATTAAGAAGACTATCAGGATAATCAGATTGGCTTGACGCCTGAGAAAATCATGTGCAAGGATATCTCCTCCCAAAATATTCTTGAGAGTAAGGTGCGGTGATTGTTGTGTTTTGTTTTCTTTGTCTTCCATTTTTTCTTATTTTTTTTCGGCGATTCTTAGTTTGGCGCTTCTGGAACGTGGATTTTTTGTTATTTCTTCTTCGCTAGGGACGATGACCTTGTTGTTGACAAGTCTAAATGGAGTCTCGACGTTTCCGTAAAAATCTTTTAGAACTGTCCCTTCGGCGTTGCCGGTTTTCATTATGTTTTTTACCAGGCGGTCCTCTAATGAGTGGTAAGTTATGACGGCCAGTCGTCCGCCGGGCCTCAGAACTTGGACGGCGGCCTGTAACATTTCTTTTAGAGCGTCCATTTCCTGATTGACCTCGATGCGTAGGGCTTGGAATACTTTTGCCATCTCTTTTTTCTCACGTTCCCGCATAAAAAGCGGTTTGATTATGTCTGTAAATTCCTCAATTGTGGAAATTTGTTGATGTTCACGCGTTTTTACTAAAACAGATGCAAGCTTCCGACTGTTTCTGAGCTCACCGTACAGGTAAAACATATCGGCCAGTTGCGTTTCGCTGTATGTGTTTAAGATGCCGGCTGCAGTTCTTCCGGCTCTTTTGTTCATGCGCATATCTAATTTCCCTTCAAAGCGGAATGAAAAGCCCCGCTCTGCATCGTCGAAATGATGCGATGAAACGCCCAGATCTGCTAAGATAGCATCGACTTTTTCTACGTTGTAGTAACGGAGGAAGTTCTTGAGGTAGCGGAAGTTGCTCCTTACAAATGTGAAACGCGGGTCGTCTGGAATGTTTTGTTCGGCATCTTCATCTTGGTCAAAACCGAATAATTTCCCTCTTTCATCCATTTGTCTTAGTATTTCTTTGGAGTGTCCTCCTCCTCCGAACGTCAGATCTACATAAATACCTCCTGGACGGATATTCATACCTTCAATACTTTCACGGAGTAATACCGGTATGTGGTAAATCTGTTCTGCTTCACTCATAATCAATAAAACGTCTTGTCTCTATATTATATAATGTGTAATGAGGCAGTAAAATTACATATTTCCTTATAAATACTTGCAACGATGGAATAAAAAACTTCGGATAAGTTTTCAACATAATCCGTTCTTTTTCTAAAACATCTCGGGGAATGGGATAAAAGGTCTGCGTCTTTTCTTGAAAATATCGGCGCGTTTTTGTCGGGAAACGGGCCATTGGGGGGAGTATAAGATAGAGATTGATTGAGTTTTGCCGCACAGAAATTAAAAGGATGTGCAATTTGCTTGATTTGTCTTTGTTTTTTTTAGGAGAGGGCGTAATTTTTTGTAGAATAAATAGGGATTTTTCAAGAGAAGAATTACATTTGCAAAGATAAAAAGAGAAAGGCTAATGAGCGACAACCCGTTTTTTTTGATTGATATAGACAAGATTGTGCAGGATAAGGCTGGTGAGAAGGCTAAGCGGATTCCTCGTTTTGTGTTGTCGTATCTGAAGCGGATTGTGCATCAGGACGAGATTAATTCCTTTTTAAAAAGCGTGTCGGATAAGCAGGGGGTTGAGTTCCTTGAAGCCGGAATGGATTTTCTTGATGCAAAATTAGAGGTCAGTGGCTTGGAAAATCTGCCGGAAGACGGTTTGTGCACCTTTGTTTCCAATCATCCTTTAGGCGGTCAGGACGGTGTGGCATTGGGTTATTTGTTGGGAAAGCATTACAATGGCCGTATCAAGTATCTGGTAAATGATTTGTTAATGAACCTGCATGGTTTGGCTCCTCTTTTCATCCCTATAAATAAGACGGGGAAGCAATCGAGAGATTTTCCTAAGATGGTGGAAGCTGCGTTTCGGTCCGACGATCATATTATAATGTTTCCGGCCGGATTGTGTTCGCGTCGGAAGAATGGAACGATACGTGACCTGCCCTGGAAGAAAACGTTTATTACGAAGAGTGTTGAGACGAAACGCTATATAGTTCCCATTTATTTTGAAGGGAGAAATTCGAATTTCTTTTATAATTTGGCGAATATCAGTTCTTTTTTAGGAATAAAATTTAATATTGCAATGCTTTATCTGGCAGACGAAATGTTTAAAAACCGGCATAAGACATTCCGCGTTTTTATCGGGAAGCCGATGCGCTGGGAAATGTTTGACGATACGAAGACTCCGTCGGAATGGGCATTATATGTACAGGAACTTGTTTATAAACTCGCTTTGTGAGTATTTAATAAATAAAAAATGGAAGAGATTATTGCACCGATAGATAAAGAATTGTTGAAATCGGAATTAACTCCCGAGCGGCGTTTGCGCTCTACTAACAGAAGTAATAACGAGGTTTATGTTGTAAACTGTAAGAATGCTCCGAATGTATTGAAGGAAATAGGACGTTTACGTGAGATTGCGTTCCGGGCTGCGGGCGGAGGAAGTGGAAAATCAATGGATTTGGATGAATTCGATTTAATGGATAATCCTTATCAACAATTGATTGTCTGGAATCCGGAGGCGGAAGAGATATTGGGAGGATATCGTTATATTTTAGGAAGAGACGTTCGTTTCGATACTCAGGGGAAGCCTGTCTTGGCTACTTCACATATGTTTGATTTTTCCGAAAAGTTTCTGAAAGAATATCTTCCTACAACCGTTGAGTTAGGACGTTCCTTTGTTACTTTGGAGTATCAGTCTACGCGCTCCGGAACAAAAGGTCTGTTTGCTTTGGATAATTTATGGGATGGTTTAGGTGCGCTTACCGTGATTAAACCCAATGTAAAATACCTGTTTGGGAAAATGACGATGTATCCCAGTTATAACCGTTTCGGCAGAGACATGATACTTTATTTCCTGAAAAAACATTTTGGGGATAAGGAAAACTTGATAACTCCGCTGATGCCTTTGCGGATAGAAACCGATGTTCACGTTCTGGAAAACTTGTTCCATTATGATACGTTCAAGGACGATTACCTGATTTTAAACCGTGAAGTCCGTAAATTGGGCTATAATATTCCTCCGTTGGTCAATGCTTATATGAGTTTATCTCCTACCATGCGTATGTTTGGAACGGCGATTAATGACGAATTCGGCGACGTGGAGGAAACAGGGATTCTGATAGCTGTTGATGAAATATTGGAAGAAAAAAGAATACGCCATATAGAATCTTACATAAAAGAACATCCCGAAGCGTTGCGTATCACTTCAGGAGCTAATCCGGTAGTGTCAAAAAATAAATAAAGTCGGGAATAATGGCCGGAAAAATCTTTATACGTTAGGCAGGCTGTTCCCGTTAATTTTTCGGTAAAGGTCGAGCGCGTATACATCGGTCATGCCGGAGATGTAGTCTAAAACCGCTTGAATTCTTCCGTATAGGGTGGGGGCCTGCATCTCGTATTGCGTGGAAACCCGGTTGATGAGTAGGCGGGAATATGCTTTGTCCGGGTAGCGCACGGCTTCAATCATAAGGTCGATAAGTGTAGTAATTACCTGATATCCGGCTAATTCGATATCTAAAACATCCTTGGCACAGTAGATCTTTGCAAAAGCTGTTTTCGAACAATTTTCATAAGCATCTTTTATTCTTTGGCTCATACACCCGATTAGCGGACTGTTGAACCGGGCTGACAGGATATCTTCTTCGTGTTCTACAAACGCGCGGGTGCACTCTTTTATTAAAACTCCGATGGCCGATGAACGAAGATAAGCGATTTGTTCGTTTGTGTCGGTGACAAGTTCGCAGATTTTATGGATATGGTTCAACCGTTTTTCCGGGAAAAAACGGAGATAAAGTGCTTTTGTCTCTTCGGAAGTCAGTATTTTTAATTTGTGGCCGTCTTCAATATCCATCATCTGGTAGCAGATATCATCGGCGGCTTCCACCAAAAAAGTCAACGGATGACGGGCGTATCGTATGGGCTCTCCATCCTTGCTTAGGCGAATAATTCCTAATTCATCGGCTATTTTCTGATAATCTTTTTCTTCACTTAAGAAGAATCCGAACTTTTGTCTTTTGCCTGCGAGAGAGGATGAATATGGATATTTTACGATAGAGGCCAGCGTAGAGTAAGTCATGACAAAGCCTCCGGGACGTCGTCCTCTGAATTGGTGTGTCAGTAAGCGGAAGGCGTTTGCATTTCCCTCAAAGTGTGTCAGATCTTCCCATTCGGCAGGACTTAGCAGTTCTTTTAGCACTAATCCTTTCCCTTCTGAGAAATAAGTCCCGATAGCTTTCTCTCCGGAATGCCCAAAGGGCGGGTTCCCTAAATCGTGAGCCAGGCATGCGGCAGAGACAATGGCACCAATTTCGGTTAAATGAGATTGGGCGAGTTCCGGATGTCTCTGAAGGAGCTGGGCTGAAACATCGTTGCCTAATGACCGGCCTACGCATGAAACTTCCAAACTATGAGTTAGCCGGTTGTGCACGAAAATACTTCCCGGTAAAGGAAATACTTGGGTCTTGTTCTGAAGACGTCGGAAAGGAGCTGAAAAGATAAGCCGGTCATAGTCGCGTTGGAATTCGGTACGGTCTTCTTTTCGTGTCTCATGAAGAGTTTCAAGACCGAATCGTTTATTTGATAAAAGCTGTTCCCAATTCATAAACTATTGAATCTGTTGTTCGCAAATGTATAAAAGATTCATTAAAAAAATGGTAAACTTGCCTATAAATCCCGTGAATTATGTATTTTCGCATCTAAATCAAATGAAAGAATGAAAGTACAGATTATCAATAAATCGAAGCATCCGTTACCCGATTATGCGACATCTTTATCTGCAGGGATGGACTTGCGTGCTAATTTGGCGGCCCCTGTTCTGCTGAAGCCGCTGCAGCGTTGTTTGATTCCGACCGGACTATATATATCTTTGCCTGCCGGATTTGAGGCACAGATACGTCCTCGTAGCGGACTTGCTTTAAAGAAAGGTATTACATTGTTGAATACTCCCGGAACGATTGATGCTGATTATCGGGGAGAAATCGGGGTTATTGTGGTGAATTTATCCGCAGATGATTTTATAATTGAAGACGGGGAACGTATAGCCCAAATGGTTATTGCACGGTATGAACAAGTAGAATGGGAGCAGGTTCAGGTCTTGGATGAGACGGAACGCGGAGACGGAGGATTCGGGCATACCGGAACAATTTAATAGAACGTTTATGAAAAAACTCTTTTATGTAGTATTCTTCGGACTGGCATTGGCGCTTGTTGCCTGTGGTACATCGGGAAAGGTGCAGAAAAACAAGAAAATGTCGGCGCATGCTATCTCCGGGAAAGAATCCTTGACTCCGGAGCAAAAGAGAAAGTTCGATTATTATTTTCTGGAAGCTGTGCGTTTGAAGCAAAGAGAGGAATACGATGCAGCTTTTGAATTGTATGAACATTGTTTGGATATTAATCCGAATTCCGCTGCAGTTCTTTATGAAATCTCTCAATTTTACATGTATCTGGGGCAGGAAAATAAGGGGGAACAGGCTTTAAAACATGCGGTTCTTTCGGATGAAACGAACTTTTGGTATAAACAAACTCTCGCGACTTTTTATCAAAGGAAACGGGACATTTCTAAAGCCATAACAGTATATGAGGATATGGCCGACGAATTCCCTTCGCGATTGGAACCGCTGTTGGCGCTGATAGATTTGTATAATCAGACAAAAAGTTATCAGAATGTTATCGGGATTCTGAACCGCTTGGAAGAACTTGACGGCAAGTCAGAGCAGATAAGTATGGAGAAATTCCGGATGTATTTGCTCTTGAATGAGCAGGAACAGGCTTTTAACGAGATTGAAAGTCTGTCGAAAGAGTATCCGTATGACATGCGTTATCAGACCATACTCGGCGATGTTTATTTAAATAATAACAAATATCAGGAAGCATTTAATACGTATTCTGATGTCCTGAAAAAGGAACCGGGTTATGCTCCGGCGCTGTTGGCCTTGGCAAATTATTATCAGAAAACCGGGCAAGACAGCTTGTATAAGGCTCAGCTTGATACCGTCCTTTTGAACGATGATGTCGAATCGGATACAAAAATGGGCATAATGCGTCAGCTTATCTTGCAGTCTGAGGAAACAACGAAAGACAGTACGCAAATCATTTCGCTGTTTAAAAATATTTTAAAGCGGCCGCAACAGAATGCCGATCTTGCCATGCTTTGTGCGCAATATCTGATAAGTAAGCAAATGACTAAGGAGTCGGTTCCTGTATTGAATCAGGTTCTTGAACTTGATCCTGAGAATAAACCCGCACGATTACAGCTGTTGAGTTATGCAATTCGTGATGAGGCATTAGACGAAGTGATACGTATTGCTACTCCGGCAATTGAATACAATCCGGACGCTTTGGAGTTTTATTATTATTTAGGATTGGCATATTATCAGAAAGATGACCCGGATAAAGCATTGGAAGTATTCCATAAAGGGATAAAACAAGTAAACGGACAGGGTGATAAAACGCTTATTTCTGATTTCTATGCGATATTAGGTGATATTTATAATACGAAAGATTTGCATGAAGAGGCTTATGCGGCTTATGATTCGTCGCTGGTGTATAATCCGAATAATATATCAACGCTGAATAATTATGCTTATTATCTCTCTTTGGAGAAGAAGAATCTGGATAAGGCTGAGGAAATGAGTTATCGAACTGTTAAGGCTGAACCGAAAAATGCTACCTATTTAGATACTTATGCGTGGATTTTATTTGAGAAAGAGCGTTACACGGAGGCGCGTATTTATATAGAGCAGGCATTACAAAACGGGGGAGAGAGCAGTCCGGTGATTGTGGAACATTGCGGTGACATATATTATTTGTTGGGTGATAAAGCGAAAGCTTTGGAGTATTGGAAGAAAGCGGATGCAATGAAAGATGTGCCCGATGACGGTTCAACGCCACGAACAGAAGAAGAATTGAAGCGACTGAAACGAAAAATTGCTTTGGAAAAATACATTGCTGAATGAGATTGAAGATTCAATTTTACGTGTTATCCTGCTTAATTCTTCTGCTGGTGGAGGGATGTTCATCTGCCCGTAAGATAGAGAAGCCCTCACCGGCTGTCCGGTATTCTGCGGAAATTTATGCAAAAAAGCTCTTGGAATATGAACCGACATGGCCTGCAATCAGCGGGAAGGCAGCATTGTTCTTTGAGGTTGACGGAGGAAAAGGCAAAAAGGTAACAGCCAATGTCCGTATAGAGCGGGGTGAGATGATTCGTTTTTCTGTCGCTCCTTTATTGGGTGTTGAGGTCATGCGTATGGAAATATCTCCGGAAGGTTTGTTGTTGCTTGACAGATTACATAAACAGTATGTGCAGGTTTCATTTGAAGAACTAGAGGATTTATTGCAGGTTCATTTGGATTATCAGACTTTTCAGGCTTTATTTCTCAACGAAATATTCTTTCCGGGTAAATCGAACTTGCAGACATCTGATATAGATGAATTCCATGTGAAAGAAGAAAATCAGGGCCTCTGGCTTGAAACGGATGCAGCAAAAGATATGGATTTTAGTTTCTTGATTTCAGCCGGTAGTGGCTTGTTGGAAAGATGCTGCATCGGTATGAAGAAAACATCTCGTTTCTTTATTTGTGATTATGGGACATTTGAAGAATTTGCAGGAAGATTATTTCCCCGTCGCTTGTCTTTGTTGACAGAAGGTGGGCATAATGTGTTGAGGTTTGACCTGCAGTATTCCCGTTTATCTGTGACGGAGGCGATAGGAGAACGTACAACAATACCTTCCCGATATGCGAAAATTGGATTGTATGACTTGTTAAAAATGGTAGAGAGATGAAACGTCTTTTTCTGATTATATTGATGTTATGTTATGCGGGTGCTTTTTATGCACAGACTTCCCGCAGCATACAGGATATGGAAAAAGAGAGGAATAGACTTCGGGAACAGATTACGGAATCTGAAACGTTGTTACAATCTACGGAAAGGGATGTGACGAGTCAGATAAATAATCTGATGTTGCTGTCTGAACAAATAGCCGAACGGAAGAAGTATGTGGCACTGCTTGAAAAGGATGTTCGTGAAATTCAGCGGGGTATTGATGCTTTACAGAATGAACTTGTGCATCTTCAGAAGGATTTGAAGGAGAAACGTGTAAGATATGAGCAGTCGGTAAGATACCTTTATCGGAACAAATCTATTCAGGAAAAGCTTATGTTTGTTTTTTCAGCAGATAATTTTGCTCAGATGTATCGGCGGTTGCGTTATGTACGCGAATATGCAGATTATCAAAAGCGGCAGGGTATCCAGCTACAGCATAAGCAAAAAGAGATAGAAGCAAAGCAACGATCATTGCTGGAGAGCCGGAAGGCAAAGGAAAACTTGTTGCGGCAAGGAGAGGAAGAAAAGAAGAAACTGGAGAAACAGGAACGGAGTCGCAGGACTTTGCTGGCATCATTGCAGAGAAAGCAGCGAAGTATTCAGTCTGAGATTACCCGGAAACGGCGTTCTGCCGAACGTTTAAGTGCAGAAATCGATAAGATGATTGAACGGGAACTGGCCGAATCCCGTAAAAAGACGCAAGGGAAAGGAAAAAAGCAGAAAGAAGGCTCAGGAGAGTCTGTCGATAAAAATTTATTGGCGAAAACAGACGAATCGAAGGGGAAAGAAGCCTCTCCTGAAGCAATGGATGCATATAAAATAGATGCGGACGCCCGTGCTCTGTCGGGTTCGTTTGAAGAAAATAAAGGGAATATGCCTATACCCATGACGGGACCGTATATTATTGTCGGACATTATGGGAAATATCAGGTCGACGGACTGAAAAATGTACGCTTGGACAACAAGGGAATTGATATTAAAGGCAAGGATGGAGCAATGGCGCGTGTTATATTTGATGGTGAGGTGTCGGCTGTTTTTCAGTATAATGGACTTTCTAATGTTTTGGTTCGTCACGGGAATTATATTTCAGTATATTGCAATCTGAGTTCGGTGATGGTGAAAAAAGGAAGCCAATTAAAGGCCCGTGATATAATAGGCCGGGTATATACCGATAAAAATAACAATACAATTCTGCATTTCCAATTGAGGAAAGAGGTCGCGAAACTGAATCCGGAGATTTGGTTGCGCCGTTGATTTTTGTAGATGTCAGTACGTTTTAGGTAAAACGAGGCGTTGTCTTATATTAAGCATCGCCTCGTTTTTTATGAAAGAACAGGTTGTTTATAATCTCAGACCGTCAAGAATACGGATATATGTATCAATGGCTTCTTCTATTTCATTTATCAGGATATATTCATCTGCCGTATGCGACCGGGACGATTTGCCCGGTCCGATTTTTAGTGATGGGAATGCCATTAAGGCTTGATCGGAAAGAGTGGGCGAGCCAAACGGTGTCTTTCCTAATTCAATCGTTCGTCTTACAATAGGATGTTGCGGGTCTATGCGTGAGGAATTCAGACGGAAAGAACGGGCTTTTGCTTCGCAGTTTATGTGTTTGCAGATTTCGTTGAACAGTTCTTCGTTGGAATAATACTCATTGCTGCGTATATCTACGACAAATGAGCAGATGTCCGGAATTACATTATGCTGAGTGCCGGCATTAATTTGGGTTACATTCATCTTGACCGCTCCTAACAAATCGGATACTTTAGGGAATTGATAATCGCGAAACCATTCAATGTCTGACAATACTTTATAAATGGCATTGACTCCTTCTTCGCGGGCGGCATGTCCGGATTTTCCGTATCCTGTCACGTCAAGTACCATTAATCCCTTTTCTGCAATAGCCGGATTCATTTCGGTCGGTTCGCCGACAATGCCTAAGTTTATCGGAGGTAATTGTGGAAGAACACTTTCTATGCCGTTTTTCCCCGAAATCTCTTCTTCGCATGAGGCCAGAAAAATGAGATTATAAGCTTGTTCCGTAGCACTGAGGTAGCGGTAAGCCTGAAATAAAGAGACTACGCTTGCACCGGCATCGTTGCTGCCTAATCCATATAGTTTTCCGTTGTCTTCTTTAGGGGTAAACGGTTGCTTGTGCCATCCATGCACAGGTTTTACCGTATCGATATGGGAATTCAGCAGGATGGTTGGCTTATTTGTGCTGAACATGGGACTGATACACCATATATTGTTCCCGCTTCTTCCGGTCATTATACCGGTCTCTTCAATGTAGTTTTGCAGGAAATCGGCGGCAGATTCCTCCTCTTTGCTGATAGAAGGTATGCCTATAAGGGCATGAAGTAGCGTAAGAGCTTCGGATTTGTAATAACTTATATCTAACATGGATTCTTTGTTTTTATTTGACAAATATAACAGATAAAATCATATCTTTGCATAAAGGAATCTTAAAACAATCGTGAAATGGGTAATTCTTGCATGTCTGTTTTAATAGAGAAACAGGCGGAAAAATATGGGGATCGGGTTGCTTTAAAATATCGTGATTATGCGGCAGGGAAATGGCTTTCGGTATCGTGGAGGCAATTCTCGGAAATTGTAGAAAAAGTGGCCGGCTCTTTAGTTGCTTTGGGCGTAAATGTGCAAGAATGCATCGGTGTGTTTTCTCAAAATATGCCGGAATGTTTGTACATGGACTTCGGCGCATTTAAAAGCAGGATAGTAACTGTTCCGCTGTATGCGACAAACTCTGAAGCACAAGTCCGTTATATTATAGAAAATTCATCGATAGCTTATCTGTTTGTGGGTGAGCAGTATCAATATGATGTGGCTTATAGGGTTTTGAATTTATGTAGTTCTCTGAAGCAGATTGTTATATTTTCTCCGGCAGTTAAGCGGGCTCAAGATGACCGTAAATCGATTTATTTCTCGGAGTTCCTTACGATTGGAGATTCAGCAAACGTTCGTGAGGAATTGCAAAGACGTACGTCTCAAACCGAAAGCAGCGACTTGGCCAATATATTATATACGTCCGGAACAACCGGAGAATCAAAAGGAGTCATGTTGCTTCATTCATCTTATGAGGCCGCTTTCGCAGCTCATGATAAGCGGTTGGTTACGCTTACAGATAAAGATGTAGTGATGAATTTTCTGCCTTTTGCCCATATATTTGAACGGGCATGGTCTTATTATTGTTTGTTGCGCGGGTGTTTGCTTTGTATAAATCTGCATCCTCAAGACATACAACAGACGATTAAAGAAATTCGTCCTACCGCAATGTGTAGTGTTCCCCGTTTTTGGGAGAAAGTTTATGCAGGGGCAATGGACAAGATTCATCAGTCGAACGGTGTAACCCGCAGACTGATGCTTGATGCTTTGCGGACAGGGAAGAAGTATAATATAGACTATTTGTCAAAAGGCGAAGAGCCTCCATTATGGTTACAGGTGAAATATAAATTTTATGACCGGACGATTTTTAGCTTGCTAAAGCGTACGATCGGTATCGAGAACGGAAACTTTTTCCCGACAGCCGGTGCACCTGTCCCGAAACGGGTAGAGGAATTTGTTCATTCGGTGGGAATAAATATGGTGGTTGGCTACGGACTTACGGAGACAACGGCTACCGTGTCGTTGGGTTGGATGAAGGATTATCGGATTGGTTCCGTCGGACATATATTGCCGGGACTGGAGATTAAATTTGGAGAGAACAATGAAATTCTGTTGAAAGGCGAGACTGTAACGAAAGGATATTATAAGAAAGAATCTGTTACGCGGCAGTCTTTTACCGATGACGGCTGGTTCCGCACAGGTGATTCCGGTTATATGAAAGACGGTTTCTTATATCTGACAGACCGGATTAAAGACTTGTTTAAAACATCTAATGGTAAATATATCGCACCTCAAGCGATAGAAACTAAAATGGTTGTCGACAGATATATCGATCAGATATCTGTCATTGCCGATCAAAGGAAGTTCGTTTCTGCTTTGATTGTCCCGGAATATACACAAGTGGAAAAGTATGCATCAGACCATCATATCGCATATACAGATCGGAAAGATTTGTTGAAGAAGCCGGAAATCCTGGAATTGTTCCGCGAACGTATAGAAACATTGCAGCAGGAGTTTGCGCATTATGAGCAAATAAAGCGTTTTACTTTATTGCCGGAACCGTTTAGTATGAGTAAAGGAGAACTGACAGATACGTTAAAGATCAGGCGTTCTGTTTTATTGAAAAACTATGCGTCGGAGATAGAGAGGATGTATGAAGATTAATGTGTGCAGACAATCCACCGGAGAAACCCTCATGTTTTAGAGAACTTTTTGTAATTTTGCATTCCAAAGATAAAAGGATCTTATATGATTACAACAGAGCAATTGAAAGATGTAAAGGTGCGAACAGAAGCTCTTTATCGTTATTTGGATATAGAGAACAAGGTGATTCAGGTCGAAGAAGAGCAGTTACGTACGCAGGCACCTGGATTTTGGGATGATGCAAAGAAGGCCGAGACTCAAATGAAAAAGGTGAAAGGTTTGCAAGCCTGGATAGAAGGATACAATGAAGTCAAAACGCTTGCAGATGAATTGGAGCTTGCTTTCGATTTTTATAAAGATGAATTGGTGACAGAAACGGAAGTTGATGAAGCTTATTCCAAGGCGATTTCTGCCGTAGAAGCATTGGAATTGAAAAATATGCTTCGTTCAGAAGCCGATCAGATGGATTGCGTTTTGAAAATCAATTCAGGTGCAGGAGGTACAGAAAGTCAGGATTGGGCATCAATGTTGATGCGTATGTATATGCGCTGGGCAGAGACCAATGGATATAAGCTGTCGGTTGCTAACCTGCAAGAAGGCGATGAGGCCGGAATAAAAACGGTAACCATGAATATTGAAGGCGCGTATGCTTATGGATATCTTAAAGGAGAGAATGGAGTGCACCGTTTGGTGAGAGTTTCTCCCTATAATGCTCAAGGAAAACGTATGACTTCTTTTGCTTCCGTATTTGTAACTCCTTTGATAGACGATTCGATAGAAGTGGTAGTTGACCCGGCGCGTTTGTCATGGGATACGTTCAGAAGCGGTGGAGCCGGAGGACAAAATGTCAATAAGGTCGAGTCTGGTGTCCGGTTACGCTACCAGTATAAAGACCCTTATACAGGAGTTGAAGAAGAAATCCTGATAGAGAATACAGAAACACGTGACCAGCCTAAAAATAAAGAAAATGCGATGCGTCAGTTACGCTCTATATTGTATGATAAAGAGTTGCAGCACCGTATGGAAGAGCAGGCGAAAGTTGAGGCAGGGAAAAAGAAAATAGAATGGGGTTCACAGATAAGAAGTTATGTGTTTGACGACCGACGTGTGAAAGATCATCGAACGAATTATCAGACATCAGACGTAAATGGTGTGATGGACGGGAAGATTGACGGATTCATAAAAGCTTATCTGATGGAGTTTTCCGGTAGCGAATCATAAAAAAGGACTTCGTATCGTTTTTTGGAAAATTAGTTGTATATTTGGAATCGAAGTATAATCTAAATATCATTTACCATGAAACATACGAATAATAAGAAGCAACGTTATAGCAAACGTGAGGAGGAAAAAGCCAATCGGTTGATAAAAGTTTTGTGTTTCGGTTTGCTTTTCTTGGCATTATTGACTGTAATAGGAGTTGCTTTGGCAAGTTGAAAGTCGTTAAACTATTTAAGGAGCAGAGAGAATACTCTGCTCTTTTTTGTTGAAGAGATGGGAAAAGAGATAGAACGTAAATTCAGAGTGAAGGATGATTCTTATAAAGAATCTGCTTATGCGGTCCGGCGGATAAAGCAAGGTTATCTGAATAGTAATCCGGAGCGTACCGTCAGGGTGCGTATTGATGGCGGGAAAGGTTTCCTGACTGTCAAGGGCTGTTCCGATAAATCCGGAATCAGCCGTTTTGAATGGGAGCGGGAAATACCTTTGAATGAGGCGGAAGATTTGTTCCGGTTGTGTGAGCCCGGAACAATAGATAAAGCCCGTTATTTGGTAAAGGTTGGAACACATACGGTGGAAGTGGATGAGTTCTTCGGTGAAAACAAAGGACTTGTTTTGGCGGAAATAGAATTGCACGATGAGCGAGAGGCATATGATGTTCCTGATTTTTTAGGTGAGGAAGTAACCGGTCAGGTGGAATTTTATAATGCTTTTCTGGCGAAAAAGCCTTATACCTCATGGAAAAAGTAGTATTCTCTCCTTGTGAAGCGAAGAATTTCCGGAGAACTTTATAGAGAATTTATAAGTAAATTGTGGAAAAGGTCTCGGTCTTTATCTTTAAAGGTCGAGGCCTTTTTATGTAATATCCGCAGTAAAGATACTAATCTGTTTATGAATGTTGTTTTTTTCTCTTCCGTAAAGGCATCAAGATATAACGTCCTATAAACCATGATATGGCGACACCTGACGAATTTGTCAGGAAATCAAGCCAATCACCTGTGCGGTATTCGGTGCACATGCTTTGTAAGATTTCAATGCATCCACCGAATATGACGGGGAAGATTATTGTACTTGCAATGATATATCTGCAACTGCAAGGTTTACTCCGAAAGAGATTTTCTCCCCATATTATGATACTCAGCCCGCCATACATGCATAAATGGACAAGTTTATCTATAAAGGGGATTTCATTCAATTCGGTTTGCGGAGTATTGAAAAATGACAGATAAACAATGGCTCCGGCAGTGATTAATGAGAATAAATGGTTTTTCAAACAAAAGTCCATCATGAAATTTAATTTGTTTTTTCTGCAAAGAAATAATCTTTTTGTTATTTTTGTTCCCTATAAGGGAATATTTTTATAGGAAGATTGTGAATTATGCAACAACACGAACGTGCAAACTTTGGGAGTAAATTAGGCGCCATCTTAGCAGCTGCGGGATCGGCTGTCGGGTTAGGCAATATTTGGCGTTTCCCTTTTGAGGCGGGAAATCATGGCGGGGCAGCATTTATTCTGATATATCTGGGCTGTGTTTTTATATTTGGCTTGCCGATTATGATAGCGGAATTTGTTATTGGGCGTCGTTCAAAAGCGAGTACCGGAAAGGCTTATTCGGTGTTGGCACCGGGCACGTCCTGGAAATGGGTAGGATATTTTGGTGTGTTGACCGGTTTCCTGATATTGGGATATTATTCCGTTGTGGCCGGGTGGACACTTGAATATGTTTTTCAAGCCGCGATAGGCGGATTTTCAGGAAAGACACCTGGCGACTTTGTCGGAATGTTCAACGATTTTTCGAAGGATCCTTTACGACCTTTGCTTTGGTTGTTCATATTCATAGCTCTTACACATTTTGTTATTGTAAAAGGAGTAAAAAGCGGAATCGAAAAATCAGCGAAGATTATGATGCCATTGCTGTTTGTGTTGATAGTACTTCTTGCCGTTTGCTCGGTTATGCTTCCGGGAGCATGGAAGGGAATCGAATTCTTGTTGAAACCGGATTTTAGTAAAGTAACCTCTCATGTGTTCTTAGGAGCTATGGGACAAGCCTTTTTCTCCTTGAGTTTAGGTATGGGGTGTTTGTCGACTTATGCCTCATATTTTTCTAAAGATATTCGTTTGGGACATACAGCCATGAGTGTCGGTTTGATAGATACTTGTGTCTCCGTTTTGGCAGGACTGGTAATTTTTCCGGCAGCTTTTTCTGTTGGAATACAGCCGGATGCCGGACCTTCTTTGATTTTTATTACGCTTCCGAATGTATTCCAGCAGGCCTTTGGAGACATTCCCTTCCTGTCATATATTTGTGCGGTGGCATTTTATGTGCTGTTGGCATTGGCGGCTTTGACATCCACTATATCGCTTCATGAAGTGGCAACTGCATTTTTGCACGAGAAGTTTCGATTCTCCCGAGGAAAAGCTGCGCGTTTGATTTCTTGTTCTTGCTTGCTGATCGGGATTGTCGCTTCGTTGTCTTTGGGAGACTGGAGCGAATATCGGATAGCTTCGTTGACAATATTTGATGCGCTTGACTTTTTGACTGCTAAGATTATGTTGCCTCTTGGAGGAATGTTGGCCGCTATTTTTGTCGGATGGTTCTTGAAACGTAAGATCGTTCGCGATGAGGTAACTAATAACGGACTTATAAAAGCTCCATATTATTCGGCGTTCATGTTTATTTTAAAATATGTTGCACCAATTGGTATTTCCTTTATTTTTATCAATGAGTTAGGCTGGTTAGGATAAGATGTGGAAAGATTTCTTTTATTATTCTAAGGCAGAACGACGGGTAATACTTTTTTTGTTTTTCATGGCCTTATGTCTTATCGGCATAGGCCTGTATTGGCCGGAAAAAAGATCTGCGTCGCAGTTCTCGCAGGTTGATAACTGTCTGATTGATTCTTTCCTTGCCGGTGTTAAAACTGTGCCACATGCAGAAGATAAAGAGGTCTTGTCTGAATCGGGAAACGGTGAGATAAAAAAAGAGCGGTTGCGCTCTTTTGATCCGAATACAGTTGATTTTTTTACATTAAAAGACTTCGGATTATCCGATTTCGTAGCACGTAATATATTACGTTATCGCGAAAAAGGGGGCGTTTTTCGAAATGAAGCGTCATTTTCCCGTATATATGGATTGACAGATGAGCAATTTAATGCGCTACGTCCTTATATAATAATAAAGAAAAGTATTCGGGAGGAAAAAAGTGCGGAACTGATGGAAGAACGGAAACCGGTATTCGTTTCTGAAAAATATCCTGAAGGGACTGTAATCGATTTGAACAAAGCCGATACGAGTGCGCTGAAACGCATCCCGGGTATTGGAAGCGTTTTGTCAAAGAGAATTGTTGCTTATAGAGAAAGACTGGGAGGTTTTTATGATGTCAAGCAGTTGCAAGACCTTTCTTATCTTGAAGAGAGCGTGAATCAATGGTTTTGTATCGGGGCTGATTCCTTGCGGAAATTAGACGTGAATAAGGCTGGATTGGAGGTGTTGCGCAATCATCCTTATATGAATTTCTATAAGGCAAAGGCGATTGTTGAATATCGCCGGAAGAGAGGAAAAATAAAAAGTCTTTCTCAGCTTTCACTCTTTGAGGAATTTTCCGAGAAAGACCTTTTACGTTTATCGCCGTATTTATCTTTCGAATAAAAGGGATTTATTCTATCGTATAACCGGCAGCTTTGGCAATCTTCTTGGGGATATCCGTATTGTCTATACGCCCTTGGAATAAGTCGGCTCCGGCTCCTATGGCAAATACCGGTACATATCCGGCGGAATGTCCGCCACTAGTCCAACCTACTAAAGCAATTTCATTAAGAATGCGCTTGGCTTCAGCTGCAATCGGCTCATCTTGTGCGTATTCGCTTTTTTCCATCTTTACGTCCTGGTCCTTGAAACTTTTCTCATACGTACTTTTCAGTCTGGCTTCTTGTTTAGACGAAAGTTGTATATTGTCCCAAAATCCGAAGTACTCCTTCAGTGATTCTTTTATGGTTTCCCATGATACCTGATTTTTATATTTAGCGCGTAACTGATTTACAATGCGGGTAAATCCCTGCTCACTGACTTTCTGATTTTTCAAAGCCTGCAGGTTCAGCTTGTAAGCGCCGGTGCCTAATACGAAACCTCCGGTTTCATGGTCGGCCGTTACAACGATTAAAGTCTCATCAGGGTGCTGAGAGTAGAATTCGTATGCCACCTTTATTGCATCATTGAAATCCATGATTTCGTGTAGGACGGTAGCAGCATCGTTACTGTGGCATGCCCAGTCTATTTTACCTCCTTCTATCATCATGAAGAAACCTTTGGATAAATCTTTTGACAGGAAATTGATGCCGGAGCGGGTAATATCTGAAAGAGTTAAGTCGTTCTTACCACGATCAATAGCATACGGTATGGAACTTCTGTCGTTTCCCGAAGCTTTTTCTGTTTGGAAGAGGATGATTTTATCGGCTTTCTTGCTTTTCTTTTGATAATCTTTATAGCCACGTGCTATGACATAACCGTTTCCTTCGGCCATATCATAAAGGCTTTTTGATTTCTGATTGTTGTCGGGGTATAAAAAGTCTGAGCCGGCGTAAAAATCAAAGCCTGTTTTATAGAGGTCAAGACCGATTTCGTAGTATCCGTTACGGCTTGCGTTATGTGCATAAAAAGCAGCAGGAGTGGCATGGTCTATGCTCACGCTGGTTGCGACACCTACGCGGCAACCTTTGTTTTTTGCCCATACGGCAACACTGCTTACGGACGTCTTTTGGTCTTTTTCCATACCGATTGTTCCGTTTTTGCTCTTGTGTCCGGAAGCAAGAGCCGTACCTGCAGCAGCAGAGTCGGTGACTCCATTCGTAGCAGAATAGGTGGTCGCTGTTGTTGCATAAGGGAATTGTGTAAAAAGAAGTGGAGTGAGGCCTATTTTCCCTTCTAATTCTCCTTGATAAAGTTCTGTGCCTTGTACTTGATTAACGCCCATTCCGTCTCCGATGAAATAAAATACATATTTAGCTTCTTGGGCATGAAGTGTCAAAACAAAAAGGACACTAACGATAAAAAAAGACAGTCTTTTCATAACTTAATTCGATGTTTTATATGATTTATTGCGACAAAATTAGGAAAAGAATGGAAAGTTTTATCGGAGATATCGAAAAAAGTATCTGAAAAAGTGGTATGGTAACAAAAATGTAGCGTTATATAAATGAATTTTTTTTTGTAATTATAAATAAGATGCTATGAAAAAAGTGCAAAAGTTTTGGGGCTGTCTTTGTTTGCCTCTCTTTGTTGCTTGTCAGCAAAATGAAATTGTTGGAGAAAAAAGTATGGAAGATCTGAGTTTAAAACTTCAGGCCTCTGTTTCCTCACCTGTGTTGTCTCGTACAAATGCGGAACAAAACGGCTCGGTGGACTTCGTGGAATCGGATAAAATCGGATTTTATATGCCTGAGAGTTCTTTGTCTGTGCAGTGGACATTTACAGGCGGAGAATGGACTTCTTCTGAGAGTTTGTTCTGGCCGGACAAGGTAAGCGATTGGACATTTCAGGCTTATTATCCGTTTACGGAGGCTGTAGAGCGTACAAATATAATCATGCCGGATTTAAGTCTTCAGGATGGGACACTAAAAAACGTGGGGAAATATGATTTTCTTACATCGTCTGTCGTTACAAATTACGAGGCCGGCGATGGAGTTGTTTCTTTTACGGGGGAACATTCATTTCAACATGCGTATTGTTTGCTGATGGTCACTCTGAAAGAGGAACAGAATATCGGGAATACCCAATTGAAGAAAGTGTCTTTTAACGGCTTGGATATTGCTACCCGATATAGGTATAAATTTGAGGGAGGAAGCGGAAGTATGGAAAAAGTGCCGGAAACTCCTTCTGTAAGTGAACTGGCATTTACTCCTGAGACCGTGATTCCTTCCGACGGATATTCTACAGTTGTATTGATAAATCCGTCGGATTTAGAAATCCCATTGAAATATTCGGTAGAATATGAACGTGCGGACAAGCCGTTTACGGCCGGAAATGTAGAACTGGGTACCCGTTTTGAGAGTGGAAAATTTTATAAGATTAGTGTAAAAATAAGGAAAGAAGGATTGGTTATCGAGAGTAATTCGGTAGAAGATTGGGTGATTGACGATTCACTTGAAGAGATTGTTGTCGATGAGACGGCCGCTGGATAATTAGAAATCATTTATTGTTTTAGGAAAACGCAGGGATAGTCTGAAGATTCTATCCTTGCGTTTTTCCGTATTAGTATGCATCTTCTTTTGAAATGCTAATGAAATTTAATCTAAAACATATACCTTTGCAAAATTAAAAATAGAGGTGATATGAAAGCGCTTAAAGAACGAATTTTGCAAGACGGCAAATGCTTTGAAGGGGGAATTCTAAAAGTTGATAACTTTATAAATCACCAGATGGATCCAATATTGATGAAGTCTATGGCGGTGGAATTCGTGCGTCGTTTTGCTGGAACACCGATAAATAAAATTTTAACGATAGAAGCCAGTGGCATTGCGCCGGCCATTATGGTAGGTTATTTATTGGAATTGCCGGTTGTTTTTGCAAAAAAGAAAAAACCAAGCACAATGGAGAACATGCTTACCACAACAGTTTATTCCTTTACGAAGGATCGTTCATATGATGTGTGCGTAAGTAGTGATTATCTTTGTGCAGGAGACAAGGTGTTGTTTATCGATGATTTTCTGGCAAACGGGAATGCGGCGAAAGGAATTATCGATTTGGTGGAGAAGGCCGGTGCCGAACTGGTCGGGATGGGTTTCCTTATTGAAAAAAGTTTTCAGCACGGAGGTGATTATTTGCGGGGAAAAGGCATTCATGTTGAGTCGTTGGCGATTATAGAGAGCCTTGATAATTGTGAAATAAGAATCAAAGAATAAGTGTAGATTACAGATGGAAAGAGAACAAAGACAGGTCCGGAGTGCCGGACTTATTTATGGGTTAAACGATCGTCCTCCTTTAAAAGATGCTATTTTTGCTGCATTGCAGCACTTGTTGGCCATATTTGTTGCAATTATTACTCCTCCGCTTATTATTGCCGGGGCGTTGAAACTGGATATAGAAACAACGGGCTTTTTAGTATCGATGGCATTGTTTGCCTCAGGAATATCCACATTTATCCAGTGTAGAAAGCTGGGACCTGTGGGATGCGGGCTGTTGTGTATACAAGGGACTAGTTTTTCTTTTATCGGTCCCATTATATCGGCCGGTTTGACAGGCGGGTTATCTTCTATATTTGGTGCGTGTATTGTTGCATCTTCTGTCGAGATGCTGATTAGTCGGGTGTTGAAGTATACACGGAAAATCATAACGCCTTTGGTTTCGGGCATTGTTGTTACGCTTATCGGGTTAAGTCTGATTAAAGTGGGCATTTCGGCCTGTGGAGGAGGAGCTGCGGCTCAGGCGAGTGGAACATTTGGCTCATTGAAGAATATCGGTTTGGCATCTTTGGTGTTAATATTGATTGTATTCTTTAACAGGAGCTCGAATCGTTATTTACGAATGAGCTCAATCGTAATAGGATTAGCCATTGGTTATGTAATTGCTTATTTTGGAGGGATGGTAGATTTTTCGGCCATTCGTGATTTTGGTGGAATTAATGTTCCTGTACCGTTTCGTTATGGAATTTCTTTCGATATATCAGCAATCATAGCATTGGCCCTGATTTATCTGATAACAGCCATAGAAGCTTATGGTGATATTACGGCCAATTCATTGATTTCCGGTGAGCCTGTGGAAGGAGAAACGTTTGTGAAACGGGCATCCGGTGGCATCTTTGCCGACGGATTTAATTCGATGTTGGCCGGTTGTTTGAATTCTTTTCCTAATTCAATCTTTGCGCAAAATAACGGCATGATACAACTTACCGGTGTGGCCAGCCGTTATGTCGGCTATTTTATTGCAGCTTTTCTGGTTTTATTGGGATTGTTTCCGGCAGTTGGTCTGATCTTCTCTTTGATGCCCGAACCGGTTTTGGGAGGTGCGACATTATTAATGTTTGGAACAGTAGCGACAGCTGGCATACGAATTATAGCGTCTCAGCATATTGATAGGAAAGCTACGTTAGTCATGGCATTGAGTTTTTCATTAGGTTTGAGTGTGGAGTTGGTACCCGATATCCTTTCTCAGCTTCCGGAAGTATTGAGAAATATTTTTTCTTCGGGAATAACTACCGGAGGTCTGACCGCCATTCTTGCCAATGCCTTAATTAATATAAAAGATTGAACGGCAACTTTTACAAAAAAGGCGAAAGCTTTTCACTGAAATATAGCGTTGTTTCAGTGAAAAGCTTTCGTCTTTTTTAATCAAGAGTGATTGTTTCTCCTGTTATTTTAATGTTTTTCTTTATCGTTTTAAGAGGCTGTGCCGAAGTATTTACGGGGGCACACCCTCCAACGTGAACAGTTATTTTTCCGGGTAAAACATTAAGTTTTCCATTTTCGTCTACGCAAGCAATGTCTTCCGGTGCTAATGTGAATGTCACTTTTTGCGATTCTCCCGGATTAAGTCTTACGCGCTTAAATCCTTTCAATGCAGTGATAGGGACTAAAATGTTTTGTTCCGGATGGGAGATGTACAGCTGTACTACTTCTTCTCCTGCTGTTTTCCCGGTGTTTTTAACGGTGACTGTTACAGGAATCTCTTTATCTTTTGTGGTGCTGCTTTTCGGCATTTTAAGCGAAGAGTAAGAGAATTTTGTGTAACTCAATCCGTATCCGAAAGGATAAAGTGCTTTTCCTGTGAAATACCGATAGGTACGTCCTTGCATGTCATACGATTCGTAATCGGGTAAATCATTGTCGCTGGCATAGAACGTAACAGGAAGTTTCCCGGAGGGATTGTAATCGCCAAAAAGAACATCTGCAATTGCTTCACCGCCATATTGCCCTCCATACCATCCGTTGATGATGGCGGAAATGTTTTCTGCCTCCCATGGAATTGCAAGAGCACTTCCTGTCATCATGACAAATATTGTCGGGATGTTTTCAGAGGACAGTCTTTTCATTACCAGAGTCTGGGCCTCCGGTAAAGCAATACTTGTGCGGTCTCCTCCGCGAAAACCTTTTTTCTCAACCGGCATTTCTTCACCTTCCAGTTGAGGACTGATGCCACCGATGAAAATGACTGCGTCTGCATCTTTTGCCTGTGCTATGCATTTGCTTAGAAGCTCATCGGATGCAGTCTCAATGTAATCGAATCCTTCAATATAAACAACTTCGGTTTGCTTACCCAGACGGGAGCGTATGGCTTGTAACGGGCTTGTGATGTGTGACGGGAATCCGTTATAGTTGCCTAACAGCATTTCAGTGTTATCGGCATTCGGCCCTATGATGACAAGCTTTTTAAGCGTTTCCTTATTCAGGGGGAGTATTTGTTCGTTTTTTAATAACACGATAGATTCTCTTGCCGTCTGCTTTGCTAATTCCTGATGTTCTGTACATTCAAGTATGGAAATGGGAATCTTAGAATAAGGCACTTCCTCATCCGGGTCAAAAAGTCCAAGTCGGAAGCGTATCGTAAACAGACGTCTTAAAGAGACGTTCAGTTCATCTTCTGTTATGAGTCCTTGTTTAACAGAATTGACAAGGGCTTTGTATGCATTTGTTCCGCAGTCTAAATCTGTACCATGTAGCACTGCATCGGCTGCTGCGGTCTCGGCATTTGGCTTGGCTTTATGGTTGATGTAAATATCATCTATCGCTCCGCAATCGGATGTAACGTATCCTTTGAAATTCCATTTGTCGCGTAATATTGTTTGTAAAAGCAGATTGTTTCCGCAGCAAGGTTGTCCTTTGAATGCGTTATAGGCGCACATTACTCCGGAAACTCCCGCTTCGGTAACCAAAGCACGGAATGCAGGAAGGTAAGTGTCCCATAAATCGTAAGTACTTACGTCGGAATTAAAGGTATGACGATTATATTCAGGTCCGCTATGTACAGCGTAATGTTTGGCACAGGCGGAGGCTTTCAGATAGCGAGGATCGTTTCCTTGTAAGCCTTTGACGAATGCTTTTCCGATCTGTGTTGTAAGGAAAGGGTCTTCTCCGTACGTCTCTTGTCCTCGCCCCCAGCGGGGATCGCGGAAAATGTTAATGTTCGGAGTCCAATATGTTAATGCTTGGTACTGGCTATAATCCTTTTTCTTTTGAGAATCATGGTAAATGGCCCGTCCTTCATCGGCAATGGAAGATGCTACCTTTTCTATAAGTTCTTCATCCCACGTGGCGGCCATTCCGATGGCTTGAGGAAATACGGTGACGTGATATTTTGTTCTTCCTATTCCATGCAGGCATTCATTCCACCAGTTGTATGGCGGAATCCCCAAACGTTCGATGCCGGGTGTACTGTTTAACATTTGGGCAACTTTCTCTTCCAGTGTCAATCGTGAGATTAAATCTTCCACACGTTTTTCGATTGGGAGGCTTGTGTCGCGGAAAGGAAATTCCCCTTGTGCGTTTGCATTAGCCGTTGTTGAGGCTAAAAGCAATGCGAGTAATCCGTTTTTCAGTTTCATGTCATTAGAGTTTGATAGGTTGTTTTGGTAAAAATGACAGGACTGCATGAATCATCATTCTGCAGTCCTGCCTATAATGAACTGTTTAAACATAAACTTTAGTCTAAGGTTCTGATCTCCATGTTGCGGAACCATATCAGCGCATTCCCATGTTTTCCTTGCAGACCGATGTAGCCTTTTGTCGGGAGTTTGGCAAACGGTGTAGGTAACCAAGCGGGAATTTCAGTGCCGTCGGGATTTACTTTTCCTGAAGTCCATTTAGACATATCCATTTCAGTAACCAATTCTCCGTTCAGTTCTACTGATATGTTTTGTCCTTCGCAGCGGATACGCATGCGGTTCCATTCGCCCGGACGTTTCACGACACGGTCGCGTTTGGCAGGAAGGTGTCCGTAAATTGCGCCGGAGCGGGCATAAGGTTTGTCATTTGCCCATTGTTCGCAATAGTCATCTGCGATTTGAATCTCTACGGAATTCGGGATCCAGTTTTGGGTATCGGTACAATATACTACAACTCCGCTGTTTGTCCCTTCATCGGTTTTAAATTCAAGGTCAAGTTCAAAGTTCTCATATTGGGCTTTTGTCCAAATGGATTCATCTTTATTTGCTGAAAGAACTCCATCTTCCAAAGTCCATACTTCCGGATTGTAGTTGGCTTCTTCTAAATTGTTTCCGAATAATGGTTTCCATTTTCCTTGTGTTTCTGCGTGAGATGGCAGAAGAGAGATGCAGCATAAGCAAGCTGCCATAAAAAGATGTCTCATGGTGAATAAAAATTTATAATTAATATTTGTAATAAAATCGCATCCAAATATAACAATAAAATATCGGAAGTGAGAATTTTATTGCAAAGAAATGCAAAGTTTTATTTGTTTGTCTACAAAAATTTGTTTAATTTAGGATTGTATTCAAAACCGGCTTTTTCTAAAGGAGCGAGGATGTCTGTTTTGTTTATCTGCATGTCTTCGCAAAGCGCATCGAGAGACGGGTAGAAGTCTCGTAGTTTCATATTGATGAGGCTGAAGAGCATCATCGGGTCTTTGGGTAAATCCATAGGTTGTTTTTTTGATTATATTTGCGGATACAAAGTTATGTCTTTTCAAAATATCTCGGCCGTTAAAGAAAGATATTTTGATGTTTTCAGAAAAACGCCGGGTAATTTTTTTAATGCCGGGCGGTTTTTTTTAGAGAGATATTACTATGTTTGTGCGAAACTAAATAAAGATGCAATGAAGATGTGGAAATGGACAGTAGCTGTGATTTTGTCGTTGTTGGCAGTAACGGCATGCTTTGACAGGAATGAGGCGGAATACTCCATGCCGGAGGCTGTGTTTCATAATATTTTGCAGCGGACAAGCGTGCGGGAGTATATAACGGATAAACCGATTGAACAGGGAAAGATTGATACACTGTTGCGGGCGGCAATGGCAGCACCAAGCGGTATGGATAGGAGACCTTGGGAATTTGTAGTGGTTAATAAGCGTGAAATACTCGATTCACTTGCCGCAAATCTGTCGAATGCCCGTATGCTGGCTCATGCACCTTTGGCTGTGATTGTCTGTGGAAACGAGAGAACATCTTCTTATTGGTATCTGGATTGTGCCGCTGCTGCGCAGAATATATTGCTTACAGCCTGTTCTTTAGGCTTGGGAGCTGTGTGGACAGCTGCATTTCCTTACGAAGACAGAATGGATGTGATACGTTCTTGTGTTTGTCTGCCGGGCGATGTAAAACCGTTATGTATAATTCCTATAGGGTATCCGGCTAAGGAATCTGTGCCTAAAGACAAGTGGAATGAGTCACGCATTCATTATAATTGTTGGAAATGAATGTGAAATAAATTCTTAAACTTTGTAGAACAAGGACGACAGGTTCAGGAAAAAGCATTAAATTTGCAACCTCATATATTTAAATGGCAAGGTAATATGAATCTTGATTTACTTACGGCAATATCGCCAATTGATGGGCGATACAGAAAAAAAACGGAAGTTTTGGCTGCATATTTTTCAGAATTTGCACTGATTAAATATCGCGTCCGGGTAGAAATTGAATACTTTATTTCGTTATGCGAGCTTCCTTTGCCTCAATTGAAAGGTTTCGATAGTGAATTATTTGAATTCCTTAGAAATGTCTATCGGAATTTTTCTGAATCGGATGCACAGCGTATTAAGGAAATAGAAAGTGTGACCAATCATGATGTTAAGGCTGTTGAATATTTTATAAAGGAACAATTTGACAGAATCGGCGGATTAGATGCGTATAAAGAATTCATTCATTTTGGACTTACATCGCAGGATATCAACAATACATCTGTGCCTTTGTCTGTAAAAGATGCGCTGAACGAGGTGTATTATCCGCAGTTGGAACAATTGATTGAACAGTTGAATGCTTATGCAGAAGAATGGGCTTCTATTCCTATGTTGGCAAAAACACACGGTCAGCCGGCATCTCCCACTCGTCTTGGTAAGGAAATCAAGGTGTTCTCGTATCGTTTGACTCGTCAGCTGGCCATGTTGAAATCGTTGCCTGTTACTGCAAAATTTGGAGGTGCGACAGGTAATTTCAACGCACATCATGTAGCTTATCCGGAGATGGATTGGAAAACTTTCGGAGATTGTTTCGTCGCAGAAAAGCTTGGATTGGCGCGTGAGGAATATACAACCCAGATATCTAATTATGATAATTTAGGCGCAATCTTCGATGCAATGAAACGTATCAATACAATTATGATTGATATGAACCGGGATTTCTGGCAATATATTTCGATGGAATACTTTAAACAGAAAATTAAAGCGGGAGAAGTCGGTTCAAGTGCGATGCCGCATAAAGTCAATCCTATCGATTTTGAAAATGCAGAAGGCAATCTGGGCGTGGCGAATGCTGTGTTGGAGCATTTGTCTTCTAAGCTTCCTGTTTCCCGTTTGCAACGGGATTTGACCGACTCTACCGTATTGCGTAACATAGGAGTTCCGTTCGGACATACAGTGATTGCTATACAAAGTTCTTTGAAAGGATTAGGAAAACTGTTGCTGAACGAGCAGAAAATATATGCAGATCTGGATAATTGTTGGAGTGTGGTTGCCGAAGCTATTCAGACAATATTGCGGCGCGAAGGTTATCCTCACCCGTATGAAGCATTAAAAGCTCTTACCCGAACGAACCAAGCGATTACGGAAGCTTCGATAAAAGATTTCATAGAAACATTAAATGTCAGTGAAAAGGTGAAGAATGAACTGCGGGCTATTACTCCGCATAATTATATAGGTGTGTAAGAAGGAGCATACGCATTTGAAATATAAAGATGATATTTGACCACCCGCGAGGGTAAATTTAAATTTATAAAACAAGAAATATGATGACAGACAAAGAAAACAAGGCTGGAAATGAATATACCCAGTCTGGCCGTGATGGTAATAAAATGTATAATAAAGAAGGTTATTTCAGGAATAATCGTTTTGACGGAGACGGTGGTTACAGGCGTCGTTCATACGATAACCGTGGTAATGATGATGGACAACGTGCAGTGCGTCCTTCTTATAATTCTCGTTATTCGAATTATGACAACGAGGAACGTCCGCAGCGCAATTGGGGAAACCCTTCACAACGACGCTCATACGGGAGTTCTGCTCTTTCAGGGAATCAAGGCAATGAAGAAAGAAATTCATACTCATCCCGTTATAATAGAGGAGGATACATGCAACGTCCTTCTTATAATTCCCGATATGATGCAAATGAACAGGGAGAACAACGCTCTTATCGTCCTCGTTTCAGTAACGAAAAGAATGATGGATATGGCGAATACCGGTCGCAGGGAAATCCCTATTCCCGCTATAATAATGCGCGTTCCAATGGATATACAGGACGCTCTCAACAGGGGAATTATCGGCAACGGACAAAAGATTATAATCCGAACGCCAAATACAGCATGAAGAAACAAATCGAATACAAAGATACTTTGACCGATCCAAATGAACCGATTCGTTTGAATAAGTTCTTGGCAAATGCGGGTATTTGTTCGCGTCGTGAGGCAGATGAATATATTACGGCGGGAGTTATTTCGGTAAATGGCGAAATCGTTACCGAATTAGGGACAAAAGTTAAGCGGACAGATGAAATCAAATTTCATGACCAGCCGGTATCAATAGAACGAAAGGTGTATGTATTGTTGAATAAACCAAAGGATTGTGTGACAACTTCGGATGATCCTCAGGCCAGAAAGACAGTGATGGATCTTGTAAAAGATGCTTGTCGGGAACGAATTTATCCGGTAGGTCGTCTTGACCGTAATACAACGGGAGTGTTACTGCTTACCAATGATGGGGATTTGGCATCGAAGTTGACTCATCCGAAGTTCTTGAAGAAAAAAATATATCATGTCTATTGTGACAAGAATGTAACGGTAGGCGATTTGGATAGAATTGCTTCTGGTATTACACTTGATGATGGTGAAGTACATGCTGACGCGATTAGTTATGCATCGGATACCGACAAATCTCAAGTGGGTATTGAAATTCATTCAGGAAAGAATCGTATTGTACGTCGTATATTTGAAGCATTGGGATATCGTGTCGTGAAGTTGGATCGTGTCTATTTTGCCGGATTGACGAAGAGAGGATTGCGGCGGGGAGACTGGCGTTTCCTGACAGAGAAAGAAGTTAATATGCTTCGTATGGGTTCTTTTGAATAAAGAAATAGATAAATAATGAATGGAAAGTTAAAATACTTTCCGCAGATTTTAAAAGAATAATGAGATGGAAATGATTCGTATAACAAAAATTGTTGACCTGTTGAAACGTAAAGATTATGGAATGATGGTCAATGTAAAAGGATGGGTACGCACCCGACGCGGTAGTAAACAAGTGAATTTTATCGCATTGAATGACGGTTCTACTATAAATAATGTGCAGATTGTTGTTGATTTGTCCTTATTTAATGAGGATGTATTGAAGCAAATTACCACAGGTGCATGCATCAGTGTAAATGGAGAACTTGTTAAATCAGTGGGTGCCGGGCAGTCTATTGAAATACAGGCGCGCGAAATTGAGGTATTGGGTGCCTGCGATAATACGTATCCTTTGCAGAAAAAAGGACATTCAATGGAGTTCTTGAGAGAAGTTGCCCATTTGCGTCCTCGAACGAATACGTTCGGAGCGGTATTTCGTATCCGTCATAACATGGCAATAGCGATTCATAAGTTCTTTCATGACCGCGGATTTTTTTATTTCCACACGCCTTTAATTACAGCTTCCGACTGTGAAGGTGCCGGTCAGATGTTTCAAGTTACTACGATGAATTTGTATGATTTGAAAAAGAATGAGGATGGAGCAATCATATATGATGACGATTTCTTCGGGAAGCAGGCGAGTCTGACAGTCTCAGGGCAATTGGAAGGAGAATTGGCGGCGACAGCTTTGGGGGCTATTTATACGTTCGGTCCGACTTTCCGTGCAGAAAATTCAAATACGCCGCGTCATTTAGCCGAATTCTGGATGATCGAACCGGAGGTTGCATTCAACGATATTAATGATAACATGGATTTGGCTGAGGAATTCATTAAGTATTGTGTGCAATGGGCTCTTGATAATTGTTATGATGACGTGAAGTTCTTAAATGACATGTTCGACAAAGGTCTGATAGAACGCTTGCAGGGTGTTCTGAAAGAAACTTTTGTCCGTTTATCATACACCGAAGGAATTAAGATTTTAGAGGACGCCGTTGCTGCCGGTCATAAGTTTGAATTCCCGGTATATTGGGGCGTTGATTTGGCATCCGAACACGAACGTTATTTGGTTGAAGCGCATTTTAAGCGTCCGGTTATCCTGACAGATTATCCGAAGGAGATCAAGGCTTTTTATATGAAGCAGAATGAAGATGGAAAAACGGTGCGGGCTATGGATGTGTTGTTCCCGAAGATTGGAGAAATTATCGGTGGATCTGAACGTGAGGCTGACTATGATAAACTTCTTGCACGAATAAAAGAACTTGGAATTCCGATGAAAGATATGTGGTGGTATCTCGATACACGTAAATATGGATCGTGTCCTCATTCGGGATTTGGCTTAGGTTTTGAACGACTGCTGTTGTTTGTTACGGGCATGGCTAACATCCGGGATGTGATTCCATTCCCAAGAACACCGAAGAACGCCGAATTCTGATTATATACATCTTCAGTAAAGCACAGAGTTGAAAGCAAATGTTTAACTCTGTGCTTTGTTTTTTCTATGGGTTAATAATGTGTCGTCTTCCGGAATTCGGAAGGAGAGATTCCTTCCTTTTGCTTGAAAAAGATAGAGAATTGTCCCGGACTTTCGAAATGGAGCTGGTAAGCAACTTCTGCGATCGTAAGGTCGGAAGAACTTAAAAGTTCTTTAGCTTTAAGCAAACGTTGCTGTAAGTGATATTGAGCAGGAGCAATTCCTGTGTGCTCTTTGAATAACTTTCGGAATTTTGAATATCCGATTCCGATTTGTGAAGCCAGTTCTTCTATTGTGAATGTACGGCTGAAATCTTTCATTAGAAGTTTGGCTTCATTAACTTTATCAATATAAAATGTATTGGTAAGAGAATTGTTTTTCTCTTTGTAGTACATGCTTCCGAGTATATGCAGCACGATACTTGATGCCATCTGCTGGTGCCCTAATTTTTCTTGTGAAGCGATGTTTAATAATTCTTCGTAAAGACTGATAATTCCTGCGCTAACCCCGATCCGATGGACAGGCTCTTCTTTGTTGAAAAAACGGTTGTTTACCCGCTTGTCTATATGTTCCCCTCTGAAGCCTACCCAATATTCATTCCATCCTGTTTCGTTGTCCGGATGATAATTATGCCATTCTCCCGGGAAAAGCAGAATCATTGTTCCGGCATTGATGTGCTGTTGGGGACAAGAATCTGAGATAAAATACCCGGAACCTTTGGTAATGTAAATAAGTTGATACTCGTTCAATACACGGCCTTGCTTTGGCGTTAAACGGTATTTGTCGGGATGTTCGGATAAGGGATACTGCGATCGGGGAGGAATAAACTGGTAGCCTACCGTTGTAACAACGATTCCCCACTTTTCATCATTCCCCGTGATTGTCAGGTAATGTAGTTCGTCTTTTATTGAAGTTTCGTTATTCTTCATGTCAGATTTGATAGGTTTTATATCATATTTGTAAGCAAAGATATGAAATTTGCTCATAATTTTGCGTAAAGAACCTGAAAAACAAGAATAATGAAAACGCATTCTTTTTTAGCATTCGATTTGGGAGCAACCAGCGGACGGGCAGTTCTGTTGTCTGTATCGGATAATGCGATGCAGATGGAAGAGATTCATCGTTTCCCGAATGCAATGATTCATGTGCAAGGAAAGTATTATTGGAATATATATACTTTGTTTGAGGAAATAAAACAAGGGCTTCGTATTTGTGCGCGGAAAGGTATTATTCCTGATTCTATGGGTATCGATACGTGGGGAGTCGACTATGGTTGTGTGGCTTCAGATGGCGTTTTGTTGGGCTTGCCTCGAGCTTATCGCGATTCCTTTACGGAAAAGACACCAAAGGCGCTGTTCAATCGGATAAAAGCCCGCGAACTTTATGCTAAAACGGGCATACAAACGATGCACTTTAACACGATCTTTCAGTTGTTTCAATCCCGTCAAGACCATTATTCTCTATTGATGGACGCAGAGAAAATTCTATTCATTCCTGACTTGTTGGCTTATTTGTTAACAGGGAAACAGGTATGTGAGTATACAATTGCTTCCACATCGCAGTTGCTTGATGCAGTGGAAAGACGATTTGCTTCGGAGTGTTTTGATGCAATAGATTTACCTTTGTCACTGACTTGCGAGATGGTTATGCCGGGAACGACGATCGGTTTGTTGTCGGAAGATATCGCAAAAGATACGGGAATCGGACGGATTCCTGTAATGGCGGTAGCCGGACATGATACGGCATCGGCGGTAGCAGCCGTACCGACAGCCGATGAATGTTTTGCATATTTAAGTAGTGGCACATGGAGCCTGATGGGGATAGAAACGGAGGCCCCTATTCTGACAGAAGAAGCATACAGGCAAAATTTCACGAATGAAGGGGGAGTTGACGGAACTGTTCGTTTTCTTAAAAATATTACGGGAATGTGGTTGTTGGAACAATGTCGGAAAGAATGGAGTGAAAAGGGGAGAAATTACACATATTCTGAGATTGTGCGGATGGCAGAACGCCGTTCTGATTTTATAACTCTGTTTTGCCCGGATGACCCTTCTTTGTCGAATCCGGAAAGTATGTCCGAAGCGATAGCAATGTTGTGCAGTAAAACAGGACAAGTTGTGCCTCAAAGCGACGAGGAATTTGTCAGTTGTATATTTCATAGTTTGGCCAATCGTTATGGAGAGGTGCTTGAAATGTTGGAAAGGCTGAGCCCTTTCCCTATAAAGCGTCTTCATATTATAGGAGGAGGAGCGAAGAATGCTCTTTTGAACCAGCTTACGGCCAATCGGATCGGGTTGCCGGTTGTTGCCGGACCATCGGAGGCTACTGCCATAGGTAACTGTATGGTTCAGGCACAAGCTGCAGGAATCGTTAAAGACCGGTGGGAATATCGTCGGTTAATTTCCCGCTTCTCTACTTTGCAAGTATTTGAACCTTAAAAGAAAATATAATATTATGAGTAAAGAAAGTACATTAATAAAAGCGTTTGAGATAGCAAAAGAGCATTATGAAGCCGTCGGGGTTGATGTAAATAGTGCACTGAACACATTGGGGAAAATCTCCTTGTCTTTGCACTGTTGGCAGGCCGATGACGTGACAGGTTTTGAAAATCAGAACGGAAATCTTACGGGAGGTATTCAAGTAACGGGTAACTATCCGGGTAAAGCCCGTAATATGGATGAACTTCGTTGCGATATATTGAAAGTAAAGACGCTTGTACCCGGTCGGCATCGTTTAAGCCTTCATGCTGTTTACGGCGATTTTCAGGGGAAAAAGGTCGATAGAGATGAAATAGAACCTTGCCATTTCCAGAGTTGGATGGAGTGGGGAAAAGAGAATGATATAAAATTGGATTTTAACAGCACTTCGTTCTCTCACCCTAAGAGCGGTGATCTCACTTTGGCTAATCCGGACGATGATATACGGAATTTCTGGATAGAGCACACGAAACGTTGCCGTTGGATTAGTGAAGAAATGGGGAAATATCAGAATGACCCTTGCATGATGAATCTGTGGATTCACGATGGAAGTAAGGAAGTTCCAGTCAGTCGGTTGAAATATCGCCGCATACTTAAACAATCGCTTGATGAAATCTTTGCGACAGAATATGCGCATATGAAAGATTGTATCGAGGCAAAACTGTTTGGAATCGGACTTGAAAGTTATACTGTCGGCTCGTATGATTTTTATCTGGGCTACGGAGTAAAGAATAACAAGATAGTGACTTTGGATACAGGCCATTTCCATTTGACGGAAAGTATTGCAGACAAGGTATCGTCATTGCTGTTGTTTACACCGGAAATTATGCTGCATGTCAGCCGCCCGATTCGTTGGGATAGCGATCATGTTGTTATCCTGAACGATGATTTGCTGGATCTCTCTAAAGAAATAATACGTTGTAATGCGTTAAACCGCGTGCATATCGGCTTGGATTATTTTGATGGAACTATAAACCGGATAGGTGCATATGTAATAGGTATTCGCGCAACTCAGAAAGCATTATTGCAGGCCTTACTCGAACCTTATGCGGCTTTGGAACAGTATGAGGAGAGTCAGCGTTACTTTGAGCGTCTTGCCTTGCAGGAAGAAGCGAAAAGTTTGCCGTGGAATGTTGTATGGGATATGTTCTGTATGCAGAATAATGTGCCGGTAGGTGAGGATTATATTCGTGAAGTCTGTAAATATGAAAAGGAAGTGACGGGTAAAAGATGAATACATTTATTGGTTTATTAGTCATTGCGCTGGGTAGTTTCGGACAAAGCAGCTCATACGTACCGATTAAACGTGTAAAGGAATGGAGTTGGGAAAGCTTTTGGTTGATGCAAGGTATCTTCGCATGGTTGGTATTTCCTTTGCTCGGAGCTTTACTTGCCGTGCCGGAAGGACACACGCTTTTTGAGATTCTATCGGCAAAACCTGAAGCCGCTTTGTCGGCTGCCGGCTTTGGTGTGCTGTGGGGAATCGGAGGTTTGACTTTTGGACTGAGTATGCGTTACTTGGGAGTTGCGTTAGGACAGTCTCTTGCATTGGGAACGTGTGCCGCTTTTGGCACGTTGTTTCCTGCCTTACTTGCCGGTACGGACCTGTTTTCCGGTCAGGGATTGATATTGCTCTTGGGCGTTTGCATTACATTGGCCGGAATAGCTGTGATCGGTTATGCGGGGAGTTTGCGTTCCCGTAATCTGACGAAGGAAGAACAGAATGCCGCCGTTAAAGAATTTGCATTGACAAAAGGTTTGACAGTTGCGGTATTGGCCGGTGTGATGAGCGCCTGCTTTGCGCTGGGCTTAAATGCAGGAATGCCATTGCAATTGGAGGAATCCGCCGATTTATATAAAACACTTCCTGCCACTTTTATGGTAACTTGTGGCGGTTTCCTGACGAATGCCGTTTATTGTTTATATCAGAATTGTAAGAACAGAACGTTTTCCGATTACAGAAAGCTCGGGCTATTACCGAATAATTTACTGTATTGTGCTTTGGCAGGGATTCTATGGTATTCTCAATTTTTCGGATTGGGCATGGGAACCAGTTTCTTTGCTTCGGATTCGGTGTTGGTATCTTTTGCCTGGTGTATTCTTATGTCTTTAAATGTAGTATTCAGTAATGTGTGGGGAATCCTTCTGAAAGAATGGAAAGGCTCATCGTCTTTTACAATTACAGTGCTTGTCACAGGATTGATAGTTTTGATATTCTCACTGATTTTCCCGAATTTATTTTGAAAAGAAATGATTATGAAGTCGATATTGGAAGGGCGTCCTTTGTTGGCGCAGGAAATTGAAAAGGTGGCAGAGACCGCAGGTTATCTTTGGCAAAAAGGCTGGGCAGAGCGTAATGGCGGTAATATAACGGTGAATATAACAGAACTGGTGGATGATGATATACGTAATTTGCCGGCACTTTGCGGGGCGATACCTATTGGGGTATGTCTGCCTTTGTTGAAGGGATGCTATTTCTTTTGTAAAGGAACGAATAAACGAATGCGTGATTTAGCACGGTATCCGATGCAGAACGGTTCGGTTATTCGTATATCGGATTCCGGTGACAGTTATGAAATTATAGCCGATGAATTGGTAAAACCCACATCGGAATTGCCTTCTCATCTTGCTGTTCATAATTATTTGCGGGGAATAGGTTCATCTTACAAAGCATCTTTGCATACGCATCCGATAGAGTTGGTTGCGATGTCTCACCATAAACCATTTCTAAAAAAAGATGTACTGACAAATCTGTTATGGAGTATGATTCCGGAGACGAAGGCCTTTTGTCCAAGAGGATTGGGTATTGTTCCGTATCAGTTGCCGGGCTCTGTGGAATTGGCAGAGGCGACAATCCGCGAATTAGGTGATTATGACGTGGTAATGTGGGAAAAGCACGGGGTATTTGCCGTAGGGAATGACATAATGGAGGCTTTCGATCAGGTTGATGTATTGACAAAATCTGCACAGATTTATGTAAATGCCCGGAATATGGGTTTTGAGCCTGATGGGATGACAACAGAACAGATGGCCGAGATGTCTGTGGCATTCCATTTGCCGAAGTGAAATAACTTTTTTTATGTACACGATGAATAAGGGAAAATATAGACTTCTTTGCTTCTGTTTGTCGGCTTTCTTGTGTGGATATGTTTCGGCGTTTGGAGAAGAACTTCGGGCTGTTTCGCAAAAAGAATCAGGACAAATTGTTACGTCCGATTCGAGGGTACGTTCGTATATATCTCCGGTTCGTATACTTTGGAAGAGTTCTTCTGAACAAAATATTGTCGGGAATGAGGCCGTGTTATTGCGGGAAGGCATCGGGCAATCGGTACTTGGAAGCAATAATGTTTGCCGTATGAGGAGCACTGCCGATACGAAAGCCTCGATTCTATTTGATTTTGGAAAGGAATTGCAGGGAGGTATTCAGATTATTACGGGGCAGTATCCGGTAAATAAGCCTATAAGGGTGCGAATTCGCTTTGGGGAATCAGTTGGAGAGGCGATGTCCGAGATTGACGGGATGAACGGTGCCGGCAATGAACATGCCATGCGCGATTTTGAAACGATGCTTCCTTGGTTGGGGGTTGTTGAATTAGGTAATTCAGGATTTCGTTTTCTTCGGATTGACTTGTTGGATGAAAATGTGGAATTGCAACTGAAAGAAGTTCGTGCCATATCTGTTTTTCGGGATATTCCTTATGTAGGTTCTTTTCGCTCGAACGATGAACGTTTGAATAAGATTTGGGAGACGGGGGCCTATACGGTGCATTTAAATATGCAGGAATACCTGTGGGACGGTATAAAAAGAGACCGTCTTGTGTGGGTCGGAGACCTGCATCCGGAAGTGATGACCGTGAACACCGTGTTCGGATATAATGAGGTAGTGCCTAAAAGTCTGGATTTGATACGCGATGAAACACCTTTGCCCGGTTGGATGAATGGCATGAGTTCATATTCTATTTGGTGGTTATTGATTCATCGTGATTGGTATTATTATCACGGAGACCGCGATTATTTAGAGGAACAACGCGACTATTTATGTCGTTTGCTGCAGTTCTTGATATCTAAAGTCGATGAAGATGGTCAGGAACATTTGGATGGGACACGTTTCCTTGATTGGCCTTCCAGTGGAAATCCTCAGGCAATCGATGCCGGTTTGCATGCTTTAATGACAATGGCAATGCGTGCCGGTTCAGAACTTTGCGCAATATTGGGTGAGAACCGTTTGGCAGAAGAGTGTGAAAAGACGGGCAAATTGTTGTTGAAACGAGGAAAGAATGTGGTAAAAACATTTCGGAGAACTGTCGAAAATCCGGCCTCTCCTGGTAATAAACAAGCTGCCGCATTGTTGACATTATCAGGGCTGATGCCGGCGGGGAAAGCGAACAAAGAGATACTGTTAACCGATGGTGCTGCTGGCTTTTCTACATTTTATGGCTATTATATGTTGAAAGCTATGGCAGAAGGCGGTTATTATGAAGATGCAATGAACGTAATCCGTGCTTATTGGGGCGGGATGATAGATCTGGGAGCTACTACTTTTTGGGAAGATTTTAATATAAATTGGTTAGAAAATGCCGGCCGGATTGATGAATTGCTTCCGCAAGGGAAGAAAGATGTACATCGGGAATATGGCGATTTTTGTTACAAGGGTTATCGGCATAGTCTTTGTCATGGTTGGGCTTCTGGCCCGACTTCTTGGTTGAGCGAGTATGTCTTAGGTGTACAAATTGTTGAGCCGGGATGCAAAAAGGTTCGTATTTCACCTCATTTGGGCGAGCTCAAATGGGTGGAAGGAACCTTTCCTACTCCTTATGGGGCGATAAGAATTCGTCATGAAAGGAGAGAAGATGGTACGTTTTGCTCGGAGATTGTTGCTCCGGATGAAATAGAAATCGTAAAATGAAAGGGAAAATGCAGATGAAAAAAAGTTTTCGGCAATTGACTGTTGCTGTTGTTTCAATGGTTTCGTCTTTTTATGGTATGGCAGATAATCTGAATAATCTCAGACAGGGCTTTCAGGTTATACCGGATAGCGTGCAGACAGCTGTATACTGGTATTGGATATCCGATAATATTTCAGAGGACGGAGTGGTGAAAGATTTACATGCAATGAAGAAAATCGGCATCAATCGTGCGTTCCTTGGTAGCATGGGAGTTGACGGAGTCCCGTATGGAAATGTAAAGTTTCTTTCGCCTGAGTGGTGGAAAATTACGCACACAGCATTAAAGACAGCAACAGATCTGGGCATAGAAATCGGAATATTTAACAGCCCGGGATGGAGCCAATCCGGCGGTCCTTGGGTGAAACCGGAAGAAGCGATGCGGTACTTGTCTTTCAAACAAGTCGACGTCGAGGGCAATGGGACCGTGCAGACGATTAATTTGCCCAAGCAGGAGTCTGATGCTCAGCTTGTAAAAATTCAGGCTTTCCCGATGCTAAGTGGAGAAAGTTTTTCTTTGTCGTTTAATAAAGAAAACGGGAAAATAAGTCTTTCAGATATAGAAATTCCGGAAGACGTGATTATCCGCAGTCTGATTTTTAAGGTTGAGTCACCGATAAAAACGCAGGCATCGCTGCAGGTAAAGCAGGGGAATACGTATTATACAGTGAAAGAATTTGAAATAGACCGTAGTAATGCAGCCTTGAATGTAGGATTTATGCCGTATGCCCCGATTGTGATTTCTTTGCCGGAAACCCGTGCGTCTTCATATAGGTTGAAACTTGCTGAACCCGGAGAGGGAAAATGTGAAATGATTTTATCGGAAACACCTTTTATTGAACGCTATCCAGAGAAGACTCTGGCCAAGATGTTTCAGACACCTTTACCTCTTTGGAATGAATATATGTGGTCACCTCAGCCTGAATATTTCGATGAGAGCGGGACCGTCAATCCAAAGGAAATAATCGATTTGACCGGGCATGTATCCGATGGGGTATTGAAATGGAAAGTACCTTCCGGGCGTTGGACAATACTTTGTTCAGCAATGCGTCCTACGGGGGTGACGAATTCACCGGCAGTTCCTGAGGCAACAGGATTGGAAATAGATAAGATGAGTAGAAAGCACATCGAGTCTCATTTCAATGCATATATAGGTGAAATTCTGAAAAGAATACCGGAAGAGGACAGGCAGTCGTTTAAGATTGTTGTGCAGGATAGTTATGAGACCGGCGGTTTGAACTGGACAGATGATATGATTGATGTCTTCCGTGAGCGATACGGTTACGATCCTGTACCGTTTATTCCGACTCTTTCCGGGAGGGTCGTGGGCAATGAAGATATTTCGGATCGTTTTCTTTGGGATTTAAGGCGCCTGATAGCAGATAGAGTGGCCTATGATTATGTCGGAGGATTACGTGATATCTGTCATAGACATGGCTTGCAGACATGGCTGGAGAATTATGGGCATTGGGGATTTCCCGGTGAGTTCCTGATGTATGGCGGGCAGTCTGATCAGGTATCCGGCGAATTCTGGAGTGAAGGAAGCTTGGGAGATATAGAGAATAAAGCAGCTTCTTCTTGCGGACATATTTATGGGAAAAAACAAATTTGGGCGGAATCATGCACTTCGGGCGGGCCGGTTTTTTCCCGTTATCCCCGTATCATGAAACAACGTATCGACCGCTTTTTTACAGAAGGTATTAACAGTACGCTGCTTCACTTGTATATTCAGCAGCCGGATGACCGCACTCCCGGCATGGCAGCCTGGTTTGGAAATGAATTTAACCGCAATAATACCTGGTTTGATTATATGGACTTGTTTACGGAATATCTTAAGCGTTGCAATTTCATGTTGCAGCAGGGCGATTATGTAGCCGATGTCGCTTACTTTATAGGCGAGGACGCTCCGAAAATGACCGGCGTATGCGATCCGTCGTTGCCCTATGGATATTCTTTCGATTATATCAATGCAGAAGTACTGACAAAGTATTCCAAAGTGGAAAACGGACGGTTGATTTTGGATAGCGGTATGGAATATAAGGTCTTGGTATTACCAAAACAGGAAACGATGAGGCCGGAAGTTTTGTCACGTATTGCAGAAATGGTGGAACAAGGATTGACAATAATTGGTCCGGCTCCGCAACGTTCGCCGAGTCTGAGCGGTTATCCTTTGGCTGATGAGAAAGTAAAAGAAATGTCGGAGAAACTGTGGAAAGGGAAGAAACATTTCTATGGAAAGGGTTGTGTTTATGCCGATGGCGTTTCTCTTTCCGAAGTCTTTGCCGATATTTCCGCACAACCTGATTTCTGTTTGAAAGGGGATTCAAAAGAGAATGCTTCCGTATTGTTTATACATCGTCGCCTGTCGGATGGGGATATTTATTTTATTTCTAATCAGGTGGATGTGCAGAAAAGGATAAATCCTTCCTTTCTTGTGGATGGGAAAGTTCCGGAATTGTGGAATCCGGTGACAGGGGAAATAACGGTTTTACCCTATGAGACAGAGGATAAACGGATATCTGTTTCTTTGGATTTGCAACCGTTTGAGAGCGCATTTATTGTTTTTGGGACAGACCGTTCGGGAAAGACTAAGAAAAACGTGGAAAGGGAAAATACGGAAGTTGTGCCGTTGGAAGGGGAATGGACGGTATCATTCGGTAATGATTATACCGTTCGTTTGGATTCATTGCAGGATTGGACAACGTCGGACGATGAGAAAATAAAATATTATTCGGGAACGGCTGTTTATGAAAAAACGTTTGATTTGAAGAACCCGGGAAAGCGTTTGGTCGAGTTAGACTTGGGGAATGTCATGATTATGGCGAAAGTTGAAGTAAACGGTCGGTATGTCGGTGGCGTATGGACAGCACCGTATCGTCTCGATATTACCGAGTATGTAAAAAAAGGGAAGAATAAAATCAGAATTTTTGTGGTAAATAATTGGATGAACCGTTTGATTGGAGACGCAAAACTTCCGGAAGAGGAGCGTACCACATGGACGAATATTCACGTGTGGAATGCTGATTCTCCTTTGCAGTCTTCAGGACTTTTAGGTCCTGTGCAGTTGCTGGTTCATAAAAAGTAATAGAAATATCGTATAAAAGTTCCCGTCGTTTTTCTAACAAGATTGGATGTTTTTAGAAAAACGACGGGAACTTTTTATATACACGTTATATGGAAGCGGAAAAATATATTGTTTCCTTGATAAAAAGGTGGAAACAGAAAATATTCTCCGTCTCTTTTGTTGAATAAGTATTGTCTGATGAAGAAGTTGTTTTAATTTTGCGTATATTTGAAATGCTTTATGTCGCTATAATGGATATAAGCGGTTTCACTATTATATAGTCTGTTTTGTTTAATGACATATTGAAGTATTATGAAAAAATTTTGGGGGATTATAGTCTGTTTACTGCCTTCTTTCATGTGGGCTGGAGAGCGTGTTTCTGATAGCGGCGACAGAGATTATCAGAACTATACGAGAGAGGATGTATGGAAAGCATACGATGCTTTTAATGATGTATTTCTTGATACGGATAAAAATATATATAAAACCTCAACGGAGTATTCCCATGCTGTTGACCGGTTTAATGGAGCTGCCGCCATATGGTGCCAGCCGATGTATTGGGATATGGCGATGAATGCCTATCGTTTGGCTGTGAAAGAAAAAGATAAGACGCGGAAAAAGAAATATAAAGCTCTTTGCCGTAAGATATTTGAAGGGAATAAGGCGCAATATGAAAACTTTGATTTTCATGATAATAACGAGAATACCGGATGGTTTATTTACGATGATATACAATGGTGGACGATTTCTTTAACCCGTGCTTACGAATTGTTCGGAGAAGAAGAATACCGGGATTTGGCAGAAGCCAGCTTTAGTCGTGTGTGGTATGGTTCGGAGAAGGTAGGTGATACAGGCTCATATGATACGAAAAAGGGGGGCATGTTTTGGCAATGGCAACCTATTCGAAATCCGAAACCAAACGATAGTGAGCGGGACGGAAAGATGGCATGTATTAATTTCCCCACTGTCGTGGCGGCAATGACATTATATAATAATGTGCCGCGAAAAAGGAAAGAGTCTACGGAACGTATACCTCTTTATCAAACGAAGGAGCAATATTTGGATAAGGCAAAAGACGTTTATGCTTGGGGGGAAAAGAACTTGTTTGATCCCTTGACGGGAAGAATTGCCGACAGTAAACACGGAACAGGAGAGCCACATTGGAAAGCTCATGTTTATAATCAGGCGACTTTTATCGGAGCATCGGTGTTGCTTTATGAGGCGACAGGAGATGAACATTACTTGAAAAACGCACTTCTTGCAGCGGATTATACGATAAAAGAAATGTCGAAAGAGCATGGTTTGCTTCCTTTTGAACGTGGTATCGAGCAAGGTATTTATACAGCTATTTTTTCCGAGTACATGGCGATGTTGGTTTATGACTGTGAACAGACGCAATATCTGCCGTTTCTGCAACGGAATATCCGGGCCGGGTGGGCAAACCGGGATAAAACGCGGGATATATGTGGCGGAGATTATAGCCAGCCATTGCCGGACGGTGCGGTCGTAGACAGTTATTCGGCATCCGGAATTCCGGCATTGATGCTGTTGTTCCCGGTCGATGAATAAAAGAAAAATCTTTAAATTTTATATCATGAATGCAAAAGTTAGAGTTATAGGAGCGTTTTGCCTGTTGACATTATTATCCGGATGTGCAAAAAAACAGGAAACATCCCGAGCAGCAAAAACGATTTTTCAGACATCCGGACAATGGAAACCTCTTACTGATGTACGGGCAGATGCCGCACTTGTTTATGGGACAGTGGACCGTCCGGGCTTGTCTTTTGAACAACGTTTGCAGTCTTGGCGCGATAAAGGCTATCAGACTCAGTTTATGACAGGAGTGGCTTGGGGAGATTATCAAGACTATTTTCTTGGAAAATGGGACGGTGATACAACGCATTTGCGGGAAGGACAACGCGATAAGGACGGGAATGAAATCGCGCATGGTCATCTGATTCCGTATATCGTGCCTACAGAAAGTTTCATTCGTTACATGCAGGAAACGCAGATAAAACGTGTTATCGATGCCGGAATAACCTCAATTTATTTGGAAGAACCGGAATTCTGGGCAAGAGGGGGATACAGTGAAGCGTTTAAAGACGAATGGGAAAAGTATTATGGATTCGCATGGCGTCCGCAACACGAATCGCCGGAAAATACATATCTGTCGAATAAGTTGAAGTATTATCTCTATTATAATGCATTGGATAGAATCTTTACTTATGCGAAAGAATACGGAAGGACGAAAGGGGTTGACGTGAAATGTTATGTGCCGACTCATTCTTTGGTGAACTATACATCATGGCAGATTGTGAGTCCGGAGGCAAGTCTGGCATCGTTAGACTGCGTAGACGGATATATAGCTCAGGTATGGACAGGGACTTCACGCGAACCGGTTTTTTATAATGGCGTTTCACGGGAGCGGGTTTTTGAGAATGCTTATTTGGAATATGGCAGCATGAAGTCGATGACGGCGCCGTTGAATCGGGAAATGTATTTCCTTACAGATCCGATAGAAGACCGGGCAAAGGACTGGTCAGACTATAAGATTAATTATCAAGCAACCTTTGCTGCGCAATTAATGTTCCCGGATGTTGATACTTACGAGGTGATGCCCTGGCCGGACCGTATTTATGAAGGCTTGTATAAGATAGAAGGAACCGACCGGAAGGAACGCATCCCCCGTGCATATTCTACTCAGATGCAGGTGATGATTAATACGTTGAATGATATACGTAAATCGGAAAACAAAATTAACGGGACGCATGGTATCGGGGTACTTATGGCGAATTCTCTGATGTTTCAAAGGTTCCCGAATCATAATGGTTATGACGATCCGCAATTCTCCAGCTTTTATGGTCAGACGTTGCCTTTGTTAAAGCGGGGGATTCCTGTAGAACTGGTGCATATGGAGAATACGCCTTTTGAAGAAACATTTGCCGGACTGAAAGTACTCGTTATGTCTTATTCGAATATGAAACCCATGAAACCGGAATATCATAAGTATATTGCAGATTGGGTAAAACGGGGCGGAGCTTTGATTTATTGCGGTGAAGACATCGATCCTTATCAGTCTGTATTGGAATGGTGGAATTCGGATGGAAATTCATATGCAGCACCGTCAGAACATTTGTTTGAAATTTTGGGGATGGAAAAGAATGTTCCGGGAGGTATATATGCATGCGGTAAAGGAACGGTTTATGTTATTCGTAAGGACCCGAAGCATTTTGTGCTGAATGCTGGAGGCGATAATGCTTATTTCTCTACGGTTTCACAGGCATATCGTAAGGTATGCGGAAAAGAAGTAGAGCAGAAAAATTATTTTCTTGTGAAACGTGATCCTTATATTGTAGCGGCCGTATTGGATGAAAGCGTATCGGAAGAACCTTTGACATTGCGGGGTTTGTATATAGACCTTTTCGACAAAGATTTGCCTGTTCTAAAAGAAAAAACGTTACGTCCCGGAGAACAAGGATATTTATACGATGTGAATGCTGTATCTGATGACATTCGTGCCAAAGTTCTTTGTGGCGCTTCACGTATTTATGAAGAGAATGTGACAGAAAACAGTTATACGTTCGTTGCGAAAAGCCCGGCCGAAACAACGAATGTTTCAAGAATTTTATTACCCAAACAGCCTTTAAGTGTAACAGTAAACGGAGTGGAAGGAAATGCGCAGTGGGATGATACTTCGAAAACATTACGGCTTGTTTTTGAGAACGAACCGGATGGGGTGAAAGTGGAAATACGGTGGTGATGAACTCGAATGTGGAAGTATTAAAGAAAAAAAGAGTGTCGGATATTATAAAAATAGAAATTTCATTTGGCGTAAATCATTAAATTTGAATATCTTTGGGGCGCCTTTAGCCATTCATCTGCGGAAATTGTAAAAATGACGGGCGGAAACAGGAGTAAAGAACTCCATGTTTTCTGAAAAGAAGGAAAAATAATTTATCAATAATATCGATGTTTATGAAAAAACTTTTTGTAGTTGCTGTCAGTTTATTGATGGCAAGTTGTGCAACAACGGAAAAAAAGACTTCATTTACTCAGCAGGATCCGGTGGATTACGTGAGTACATTAGTTGGTTCTAAGTCGACTTTTGCTCTGTCAACAGGGAATACTTATCCGGCTACAGCTATGCCTTGGGGTATGAATTTCTGGTCTCCTCAAACAGGACGTATGGGAGATGGATGGGCGTATACGTATGATTCCAACAAAATAAGAGGTTTCAAACAGACGCATCAGCCGAGCCCGTGGATTAATGATTTCGGTCAATTCTCAATTATGCCTGTTACCGGTCGTCCAATGTTTGACCAAGATGAGCGTGCCAGCTGGTTCTCTCATAAAGCGGAAGTCGCAAAACCGTATTATTACCGGGTATATTTGGCAGAACATGACGTTGTAACTGAAATAACTCCCACAGAGCGTGCTGCAATGTTTCGTTTCACTTTCCCGGAAAACGATCATTCTTATGTGATTGTAGACGCATTCGATAGAGGGTCGTCTGTGAAAGTAATTCCGGAAGAAAATAAGATTATCGGTTATACGACGAGAAATAGTGGAGGAGTTCCCGCGAACTTCAAGAATTATTTTGTCGTAGTATTCGATAAACCGTTTACGTATACAGCTGCAGTTACCGATGGGAAAATTGATTCTACTAAGCTTGAATCGACAGCAAATCATGCAGGTGCTTTGATAGGTTTCAAGACACGTAAAGGTGAACAAGTCAATATGCGTGTAGCTTCTTCCTTCATTAGTCCGGAGCAGGCTGAATTAAACTTGAAAGAAGTTGGCAACGACTCTTTCGATCAGGTGATGGCTAAAGGACGTGATAAGTGGAACGAAGTATTGGGACGTATTGAAGTCTCAGACGATAATATAGATCATTTACGTACATTCTATTCATGTTTATATCGTTCGGTGCTGTTCCCTCACAGCATGTATGAGATTAACGAGAAAGGGGAACCGGTTCATTACAGTCCATATAACGGACAAGTATTACCGGGATATCTGTTTACAGGTACAGGTTTCTGGGATACATTCCGTTGCTTGTTTCCGCTTGTAAACTTGGTTTATCCTTCTATGAGTCAGAAAATGCAGGATGGATGGGCTAATGCATATAAAGAAAGCGGTTTCTTGCCCGAGTGGTCTAGTCCTGGACATAGAGGATGTATGGTTGGAAATAACTCTGCTTCAGTCGTGGCAGATGCGTATCTGAAAGGAATACGCGGTTACGATGCTGAAACTTTGTGGCAGGCAGTAGTACATGGAGCGAATGCAGTTCATCCGCAAGTTCTGTCCAGTGGTCGAATGGGCTACGATTATTATAATAGATTAGGCTATGTTCCTTACAATGTCGGCATCAATGAAAATGCGGCACGTACCCTTGAATATGCTTATGACGACTGGTGTATTTATCAATTTGGTAAGGCGTTGAACAAGCCGGAAGAGGAAATCGCAGTTTATGCTCAGCGTGCAATGAATTATAAGAACCTTTACGATCCGGAACATAAACTGATGCGTGGAAAGAATGAAGATGGAACATTCCAAAGTCCGTTTAATCCGTTGAAGTGGGGAGATGCATTTACCGAAGGAAACAGCTGGCATTATTCATGGTCAGTATTCCATGATCCTCAAGGTTTGATCGACCTGATGGGAGGAAATGATGAGTTTAATGTTATGATGGATTCGGTATTCTCTGTTCCTCCTGTTTTCGATGACAGTTATTATGGCGGAGTAATCCATGAAATTCGTGAAATGCAGATTATGAATATGGGTAATTATGCTCATGGAAACCAGCCGATTCAGCATATGATTTATTTGTATAACTATTCTGCACAGCCGTGGAAAGCCCAGTATCATATCCGCGAAGTGATGGACAAACTTTATAGCGCTAATCCGGATGGTTATTGCGGAGACGAAGATAATGGCCAGACTTCTGCTTGGTATGTATTCTCTGCTATGGGATTCTATCCGGTATGTCCGGGAGCAAATCAATATGTTTTAGGTACTCCGTACTTTAAACAGGTGAAATTGAATTTGGAAAATGGAAAAACAGTTACAATTGATGCGGCAAATAATTGCACAGAAAATCGCTATATCTCCTCAATGAAAGTTGATGGACAAAACTATACGAAGAATTATCTGACGCATGAAGATTTGCTGAAGGGCGTTTCTATTTCTTATGACATGTCGGAAAAACCAAATACCAAAAGAGGTATTCAGCCGGAAGATGCTCCGTATTCTTTTACAAATGAATTGAAAAACAATAAAAAATAAGAAGCGAATACTGAATTCGTGACTGTGATAAACAAAGAAAAATTACCCTGAGTTCGGATGATGTTGCCGATGGTTATGTGAAAAACAACCGATTTTCGGCATGTCAATTCGGTCTCAGGGTAGTTTTTTTAAAGAATCAAGAAGAAAAGTATGATGAAAAGAATTGGCTTATTGGTGCTGTTTGCTGCTTGTGTTACAGGTGGTTTTGCGTCTTCAAACAATCGTTTTGTAAATTTGTTTGCCGGAACTTCGGGGGATAACGGACAGGTTGCTCCGGGTGCTACGGTTCCTTTTGGTATGATTTGCGTTTGTCCGGACAGCGATCCCCGCACACATGCCGGATATGACTATGCGGTTCCGAATATTTCAGGCATATCGATTAATCGCTTGTCGGGGGTCGGATGTAGTGGAGGCGGTGGAAACCTTCGGATCCGTCCGGCTTTATTGTCAGAGAAGTTATTGATAGATAAAAGTACGGAACAGGCTTCTCCCGGATATTACGCTACCTCTTTTACAAATGATGTGGCTGTGGAATTGTCGGCAACCCCGACTATGGCTTTGGAACGTTATACATTCCCGAAAGAAAAAGAGGCGTATTTTTATATTGATTTTGCTTCTACATTTGAGAATGTGGCTACTTGTTCTTTTCGTCAAACCGATAGTCGCACGATAGAAGGATGGCTAAAGGCAAATACCGTATGCAGTCATGGCGCTTATCGTTTATTTTTTGTTTTGCAGTCTGATGCTGATTTTGAATTTAAGAAATTGTCAGAGACAACGGGGGAATTGCGCCCTGTTGATAAAAAAGAAAGGACGATAGAACTGCGTATCTCAGTTTCTCCCATAGATATGAATCAGGCACGTGTTGAGAATGACCGTTATCGGGAACGTTCTTTTGCCGCATTGAAGAAACAGGCAGCACGGGAGTGGAGTGAGAAGCTGGGTATGTTCTCGGTGAAAGGGGGTACAGAAGATGAAAAGGCATTGTTTTATACGGCATTGTATCGGGTAAATTTGAGTCCAGTAGATGTGACGTCTTTTGACGGAAGATATTTGGGAACGGATGGAAAAATCTATACGGCCGATGGATTCCGTTATTACAGCAATTGGTCTTTATGGGATACTTTCCGTACCAAATTCCCATTCTTGGTCTTGACAGATCCTGAGGCCATGCGTGACATGTCGGTTTCCTTGCTGCATTTATATCGGACGGGAAAGAAAGATTGGGCAACGGCATTCGAGTCGACGCCGACAGTCAGAACAGAACATGCCGTTATTTTGTTGCTTGATGCTTACCGGAAGGGAATAACCGATTTGGATTTCCGTATCGGATATGACGGGATGAAGAAAGAAATGGAGCGGCTTTCGATGAGATCTCCTGACCAGAAAATGGAATCTGCATGCGATTTGTGGGCAATGGCGCAGATTTCCGGAATTGTGGGTGAGAAAGAAGATTCGGTAATGTATGCCACTCGTTCGCTGACGCTTTTTGAAACAGTTTGGAAATCTGAGTTTATGACAGTCACTCCGCAGTTTGAGGTGATGAGAAATAATGGCTTGTATCAAGGCACACGCTGGCAGTATCGTTGGGCTGCTCCACAATATCTGGATAAAATGATTGAATGGGTTGGAAAAGAAACGCTTCGTGACCAGCTTGTTTATTTCTTTGAACATCATCTGTATAATCAGGGGAATGAACCGGATATTCATGTTCCTTTTCTGTTTAATCGTTTGGGAGCTCCCGAACGTTCCCAGCAAATTGTGCGTAAACTGCTTACGGAACCGATGATTCATCGGTATGGAGGGAACGCCGAATTTAAGACTCCCTACGTGGGAAAGGCATTTAAGAATGAACCGGAAGGTTATAGTCCTGAAATGGATGAGGATGACGGTACGATGAGCGCGTGGTTCCTTTTCGGATCAATGGGGTTGTATCCGCTTACGGTTGGAGAACCATGGTATGAGTTGGTTTCGCCTATCTTTGAAAAGATAGAGATCGATTTATCTAATGGACGGCGTCTTTCCATACAAACAAAAGGACGTTCCGATAAAAACGACCCGATAGATAAAATTATATTCAACGGTCGTGAGTTGAAAGATTTCCGTATTTCTCATTCTGAGTTGTTGGAAGGAGGAACATTGCTTTTCTGTTATTGAGTGTGAAGCGCGGTTGATTAAATCTGGCGATTTTGTTCTTGAAGAACATTTTTATCAAAGTTTATTTGTGCCTGCAGGTATGTTTGTTATATGATGCAGGCATCTTTTGGGGCTGACAAGAGAATATTGCCGCTGGAATATCGCGAAAAATAAATAAAACTTTTGTTGTTTTGCTGAAAAGCAGTATCTTTGCAAGCCGATTATTATCAAATAGAGATAAAAATTTAATTCTGAACGTTTTATTTTCTTTGTCCGGGATTGTAGGACGGTCGGAAATGTTTTTTAGTAGTAACAATTAAAAAAAAGAATTAAGAGTGGATACTTTAAGTTACAAGACCATTTCTGCTAACAAAGTAACTGCAACAAAAGAATGGGTTGTGGTTGATGCTACCGATCAGGTTGTAGGCCGTCTCGGTGCAAAAGTTGCGAAACTGTTGAGAGGAAAGTATAAACCGAACTTTACTCCTCATGTAGATTGTGGTGATAATGTTATTATCATTAATGCAGACAAAGTGAAATTTACCGGAAACAAGTGGACGGATAAAGTTTACTTGAGATATACAGGTTATCCTGGTGGTCAGCGCGAGATGACTCCCGCACAGTTGATGGCCAAACCAAACGGCGCGGAAAAATTGATGAAGAAAGTCGTGAAAGGTATGCTTCCGAAAAACCGTTTAGGAGCAAAGCTGTTGGGTAATTTATATGTTTATGCGGGAAATGAGCACAAACATGAAGCTCAGACACCGAAAGTAATAGATATTAACTCACTTAAATAATAGAGAATGGAAGTAGTAAATGCATTAGGCAGACGTAAAAGTGCTATTGCACGTATTTTCGTAAGCGAAGGTACCGGTAAAATTACTATAAACAAGAGAGATCTTGCAGTGTATTTTCCATCGCCGATCCTGCAGTTTGTCGTAAAACAACCTTTGAATAAATTAGAAGTTGCCGATAAATATGATATAAAGGTGAACTTATGTGGAGGTGGCTTTACTGGTCAGTCTCAAGCATTACGCTTGGCGATAGCTCGGGCATTGGTGAAAATTAATCCGGAAGACAAGAAAGCTCTTCGCGAAGAAGGTTTCATTACCCGTGACTCTCGTAGCGTAGAACGTAAGAAACCGGGACGTCCGAAAGCACGTCGTAGATTCCAGTTCAGTAAACGTTAATGGGGAGTAAGTGACGAGCGGATAAAAGATTGTGGGTTCGCAATCGTTGTCTCGTATCCTTAAATACGTTTAGTATCTAAACTGTCAGGATTCTTTTTGAGTAAGAAAGGAAAGACTACCGGGCGGTTGGTTTAATTAACAAATAAGAATGTAAACGCTTAAAAGAAAAAAGAATATGTCAAGAGTAACTTTTGATACATTATTAGAAGCCGGATGCCACTTCGGACATCTAAAGAGAAAGTGGAATCCAGCAATGGCTCCCTATATTTTCATGGAACGCAACGGTATTCATATCATTGATTTGAATAAAACTGTTGCAAAGGTTGAAGAAGCTGCTGAAGCTTTGAAACAAATTGCAAAATCAGGAAAGAAAATCCTGTTTGTTGCTACTAAGAAACAAGCAAAGCAAATCGTAGCAGAAAAAGCTGCGTCTGTAAATATGCCTTATGTAATTGAACGTTGGCCGGGTGGAATGTTGACCAATTTCCCGACAATTCGTAAGGCTGTGAAGAAAATGGCAAATATTGATAGATTGACAAACGACGGTACATATGCGAATCTTTCAAAAAGAGAAATTCTTCAGATTTCCCGTCAGCGTGCAAAATTGGAGAAGAATTTGGGCTCAATCGCCGATTTGACCCGTCTTCCTTCAGCGTTGTTTATCGTTGATGTTTTGAAAGAAAATATTGCAGTCCGCGAAGCGAATCGTTTGGGAATTCCTGTCTTCGGTATTGTTGATACCAATTCTGATCCTACAAATATAGACTTTGTTATTCCGGCAAATGACGATGCTACAAAATCTGTAGAAATTATTTTGGATGCATGTTGCTCAGCTGTTGCTGAAGGTCTGGAAGAAAGAAAAGCAGAAAAAGTAGACATGGAAGCTGCCGGAGAGAATTCTCCGAAACCTTCGAAGAAGAGAATTACGAAGGCTCGTATGGATAAAGCAGAAGAGGATGCGATTAATGCTTCTAAAGCTGCAGCATTCATAGAAAAAGAAGACGCTTAATTTATATCTGAAAGTGAGGAGAGTTGAGAATTGAAAGTTGGGATTACTTGCAGGTAATTCTCAACTCTCTATTTTCAACTCTTATTTGTTTTTATACGATTAGTCTGATAGAATAACAATATTATTAACTCTATAAAAAAGATTATTATGGCTGTAAGTATGGCTGATATCCAGCATTTGCGTAAAATGACAGGTGCAGGTATGATGGATTGTAAGAATGCTTTGACTGAAGCTGAAGGCGATTTCGACAAAGCAATGGAAATTATCCGCAAAAAGGGACAGGCAGTAGCTGCAAAACGTTCTGACAGAGAAACATCAGAAGGTTGTGTCTTGGCAAAGTCCACAGGCGATTATGCTGCAATGATTGCTTTGAAGTGCGAAACCGATTTTGTTGCTAAAAATGCTGATTTCGTTGCTTTGACTCAAGCAATCCTGGATGCTGCAATAGCAAACAAGTGTAAGACTATTGAAGAAGTAAAAGCTTTGCCGATGGGAAATGGAACTATTGCCGATGCTATTACGGAACGTAGCGGTATTACCGGAGAAAAAACGGAGTTAGACGGTTATAATTTTGTGTCAGGTCCGTGTACTGCCGTTTACAATCACCAAAATAAAAACCAACTTTGTACTATTGCTGCATTTAATAAGCCTTGTGATGCTAAGATCTCTCACGAAATCTGTATGCAGATTGCTGCAATGAATCCGATAGCAATCGATGAGGCTGGTGTACCGGCAGACGTATTGGCTCGTGAAAAAGAAATTGCAGCTGATAAGGCTCGTGAAGAAGGTAAGCCTGAAAATATGATAGAAAAGATTGCAATGGGACGTTTGGGTAAGTTCTTCAAGGAAGTATGTTTGTTGAAACAAGAAAGCATTATGGATCCGAAAAAGACAGTGGCAGATACTTTGAAGGCCGCTGATGCAGAACTTACAGTTGTTGATTTCAAACGTTTCACTTTGCGTGCAGAGTAATTCTCTTTATCGAATTTAGAATATTAAGTCGCTTGATCCCGAAATGTTCAAGCGACTTTTTTTATACGTTTGTTTTTATTGTAGCTTTAATTTAATGATTCTTTGGTTACTGTTTCCGCGAGATTCTAAAAAAAGAATTGTAAAAATGTTGGATGAATGCACCGTCAGTCGAAGTCTCGATATAGGAGAGGTTCGGTTTCCTTTGCGTATCTGCAGATATCATTTCGTAGATATATCCGGTATGGCAGCAAATGTTTGCTTGTCTTTAGTTGCACGCAATATAGAAAAATCCGACAGATAAAAGTCTTGTTGGAGAACTTTAATCTGTCGGACGGAAAGTTTTGTCTGAAAACATGCTTTTCTTTAGCGTATAATATCGGCAGGTTTTAATCCTAACTCTTCGGCTTTTTTCAATAAGAATTCGAAGGCTGCATCGTGTTCGTTGGGAATGATTCCGTCCAGAATAGCATCTTTTATGGAACTTTTTAGTTCGCCTATTTGTCTGCACGGTTGCAGATTGAATATTTTCATGATTTCCAATCCGTCTATCGGGGGCTGAAAATTGCGTATTTTGTCTTTTTCTTCCAGATTTTTCAGCTTTTGTCTTACTAACTTGAAATTGTCACGGAAGCGTTGTTTCCTTGATTCATTTTTTGAAGTGATATCGGCATCGCATAACATCATTAGGTCGTCTATGTCATCTCCTGCCTCGAAAAGGAGGCGTCGGACGGCGGAATCTGTGACAATGTCATCGGCAATGATGATAGGACGCATATGCAGGGAGACTAATTTCTGCACATATTTCATTTTCTCATTCATCGGAAGTTTCATCTTTCGGAAGATGTCCGGTATCATCTTTGCTCCAATGAAGTTGTGATTATGGAACGTCCATCCGTTGCGGGAGTCCCATCTTTTGGTTCGAGGCTTCCCTATATCATGCAATAGCGCTGCCCATCTTAACCATAAGTTGTCGCTTACTTTTGCAATATTGTCTACCACTTCTAAAGTATGATAGAAATTGTCTTTATGCGAATAACCGTTTCTTGTTTCTACTCCTTGCAAGGCTGTCAGTTCAGGAAAAATAATGCTTAGCAGTCCGCTTCGTTCTAAATCGACAAAACCTTTTGATGGGATTTTAGAAAGCAGGATTTTATTCAGTTCGTCAATGATACGTTCATATGAAATGATGCGAATGCGTTCTTTATTTCGTTCCAACGCAAAAAAAGTATCATCATCGATGTAGAAATTCAATTGCGTGGCAAAGCGGATGCAACGCATCATTCTTAAGGGGTCATCACTGAAAGTAATGTTCGGATCGGAAGGGGTGCGCAGCGTGCGTTCCTGCAGGTCTTTGAGTCCATTAAAAGGATCGACGAGTTCGCCGAAGCGTTCTTTGTTCAGACATACCGCCATTGCGTTTATGGTGAAATCGCGCCGGTTCTGGTCATCCTCCAGCGTCCCGTTCTCTACAACCGGTTTTCTGCTGTCGTGGCTGTATGATTCTTTTCGTGCGCCAACGAACTCAATTTCCTGATTACGGTATTTTATTTGTGCTGTGCCAAAGTTTTTGAATACAGAAAGTTTGGCTCCTTTTAATTTACTGCTAAAGGCTTTTGCCATTTCTATGCCGCTTCCTACGACAACGATATCGATGTCTTTTGACGGGCGTTGCAGAAAGATATCGCGCACATATCCGCCAACTGCATAGCATTCCAGGCCTAATTCATCGGCCGTTTCTGATAAATGTTCAAATAGTTTGCGGGTAAAGTATTTTTTTAGATTCATTGTATTCATAAATTGGACTGCAAAATTACAAAAAAGTTGCAGAAATAGTTGTATTTTTGTTTCGTATAAAGAATGAAGAATTATGAGAAAGAGCTTTTTTGTTGCCGTTTTTTTTGTTGCAATGTTGGCAGGTTGCAATGCCGACAAGCATAATGCCGAAGCCTTGTACGAGCGTGCAGAGGTGTCTTTGGCGGCGGGTGATTTTAATTTGGCCAAATTACAGATAGACAGCATTCGTACAATGTATCCGAAAGTGTTTGATGTGCGTAAGGCCGGAATAAAACTGATGCAGCAAGTTGAACTGAAGGAGCAGGAGAAGACACTGGTCTATTTAGACAGTGCACTGATGGCTCAGCAGCATTTGTTGGATTCGATTAAGGATAATTTTGTGCTTGAAAAAGATACAATGTATCAGGAAATAGGAAATTATTTTTACCCGACCCAAGTGGTGGAACGTAATATCGGCCGTTCTTTCTTGCGGGCACAGGTCAGTGAGACGGGGGAAATGTCAATAACTTCTATTTATACTTCTTCCAATCCCATTCATCATTGGGCCGTAAAAGTAAGTTCGGGCGATTTGTATGCTGAGACTCCTCGTACTGCCGACGGATATGAAACTGTAAATTTAGGCGTTGTAATGGAAAAAGCCGATTATAAATTAGGAGAAGACGGTGGAGTAATTGCTTTTATTGTTTCCAATCGGGATAAGAAAAGTCTGAAACTGGAGTTTATCGGTGACCGGAAGTTTGTCACCTATCTGTACGGTAACGATATTAAGGCCATTGCAGCAGTGAACGATTTGGCTAAGATATTGTCGGCAATGGAAGAAATCAAGAAAGAACAGAAAGAAGCCCGTTTGAAAATACAGTTCGTGAAGCGTAAAATGGAAGAGGCAAAAAACGGTAATGTTGAATAAATAGTGTAACAGCATTTCCCGAATTGAACAATAACATATCGGGAATTGCTGTTGCAGGTAAAATCGGTTGGTTTACCATTTATTATAGATGATAACCGGACGGTCTTTGCGGATACTCATTGTCGGAAACCATAAATCTTCAGGCGTCAGTCCGCATTCTTTTACAGCTTCAATGCAGTATTCCAATTTCCCGAAGTCGGCATCGATATTATTTGTTCCGAATGTGAATTTTATTCCGCGCGCTTTTGCTTTTCGGATGATATTGAAGCTCGGTATTTTATATCGGGCATTTATTTCGAGGGCAATACTGTATTTTTCCAGTACGTCAAGTACCTTATCTATGCGTTCATCTGTCCAATATTTATCATAGTCGGCATTCATGTCATCAGGAAGATAGGTCGGATTAGCATAAATGTCGGCAGGTTCGTTTGTGAGGATTTTGACTGTCTGATCGACAAGATGCTCCATGTATTGTTCTTTTGTGATACCATCGTAGTGAACTTCTTCGGGACGGTAGATACGCGACAGGCGTCCTTTGTGGTCAACAATGGTCATGGCATCGGTAAAGAGGTAATCAAATACTTCTAAAGCCTCTTGACTGAAAGTAGAAGTCCACTTACGTCCTTCTCCCTGGACGCCACATAAGAAAGGCATATCTTTCACTTCATCATAATATTCATAGACTTCTTTATCATTGGCGAGCATCCGTCCTACTCCGCCTTCTCCCGCGTTAGGTGCGACTCCATAGTTAATTCCGTAGTTCATTGACATGGCATGTGCCATTTCTTTTGTAAGATTTCCTTTTAAATGAACGTGATAGTCGATGACGGGGAATCCGTGTTGTTGGAATCGGATAATGGAGTCGCGGCTCTCGTCAATGGCAGGAGGTATAGAGTCAGTCGTAACGGATTGGCCTGTTTTCATACGCGTTATATTTAGATTCCGGAATTTTACCTTTCCTTTTATTCCACGAAAAACAAGATCTCCTTCGTTGAGAATCCTGTTGGCATAGGCTTCAATTCGGAAAGGATGTTCGGGTTCGGTATAACATACTACAGTTGTTCCATTTATGGAGACGTATATTGTCTTGTCTAAGACGGAAATGCTGAAGTTGAACCACGTGTTGTCTTTTGTCAGAGAACGATAAAGATTTCGTATGTCGGTTAGGCTTCCGCTTTTGCGTGTGCCATCAATCGGGCCGTTTCGTAAGATTACTTCATATCCGGATTCTCCGTCCGAGTGGAATCGGATTGCTGCTTCTGCGTCAGTTTCCGTGAAGGCTTCTCCGGTGAGGGTGAAATTTTTGTAATTACCTCCGGAGAACCAGATTTTACCTTCATCAACTTCCAGTTGATTCCCTTCGGATTTTTCTCCATCTGTTGTGGAAAAACGGTTCAGAGGAACAGGTTTGTTGTACTGTGTGCATCCGGTAAATGTGAGAAAGCAACTGATTAGTGCGAATAGTATCGCTGTTTTGGACAGTAAAGTCCTGTTGTAAATGTTTGTGTCTGTCATGATGAACTGTATGTTATGGTTGTTTGTTAATTCGTAAATGACTATCGCAATCGTTGCAATGCCAGTTTGATAATATGTTCCACTTCGGCTTCCGGCTCTTCTTTTAATAAGGCATTTATGACTTTTTGTGATGGAGCGGGAGCAAATCCCAGCATTGTCAGAGCGGAAACGGCTTCTTCATATACTTCATTGTTCGGGAACTTTCCTGTAAAACCTCCCGTTGTTTCATCGGAAAGATTGGGACTTTCTATTTTATCTTTCAGGTCAACAATGATGCGTTGTGCGGTCTTTAGTCCGATACCTTTCACCGTTTTCAGTAATTTGTCGTTTCCGCTGCTGATGACATTGCATAGTTCGCTTGGCGTAAGAGCGGAAAGAATCATGCGGGCAGTGTTTCCTCCTATTCCGGGTACACTTATAAGTAATAAAAACAATTCGCGTTCTTGTTTGGTGGAAAAGCCGTATAATATGAATGCGTCTTCTCTTATTGCTTCATAGATGTATAGCTTTACTTCTTGTTTTCGTTGAATCTCGGAATAAGTATTAAGTGAAATGTTAATGTTGTACCCCATTCCGTTACATTCTACTATGGCGGTTGTCGGTGTAACTTCCGCAATTTTTCCTTTTATATATTCGAACATATTTCTGCTTTTTTGAGTAGTATGTTGCAAAAATAGTAAGATAAAAGTTATAAAGTGTAACTTTTGCGAATTTTATTTAGAAATCTTTGCTGAAAACGTTTGTAAAAAAAACATCTATTTCCGACTTTTGTGGAGGAAAATGAATGTACATAAATAGAATGAGATTATGAAAAAGATTAGAGCTGCCGTCGTTGGTTACGGTAATATCGGTAAATTTACAGTAGAAGCATTGGAAGCTGCTTCCGATTTTGAACTGGTCGGAGTTGTCCGTCGTAATGGTGATGTTGATAAGCCGGCAGAACTGGCTGCTTATCCAGTGGTGAAGGATATAAGGGAATTAAAGGATGTGGATGTTGCGATATTGGCAACACCGACTCGTAGTGTGGAAGCGCATGCGAAAGAAATTCTGGCTTTGGGTATCAATACAGTAGATAGTTTTGACATTCACACGCAGATAACTTCATTGCGTCGCTCTCTTGATGCTGCTGCAAAAGCAGGTAATGCTGTCTCTGTAATTTCGGCAGGTTGGGACCCGGGTAGCGATTCTGTTGTCCGTTCATTGCTTCAGGCTATAGCTCCGAAAGGCATTACTTATACAAACTTTGGGCCCGGACGCAGTATGGGACACTCTGTTGCAGTCCGTTCTATAGCCGGAGTAAAAGATGCTTTGTCGATGACTATTCCGGTAGGAACAGGGATTCATCGTCGGATGGTGTATGTTGAGATTGAAGACGGTGCAGACTTTAAAAAAATAGAACAGGCAATTAAGTCAGATCCTTATTTTGTAAATGATGAAACGCATGTGATTCAGGTGCCTTGCGTCGATGACTTGAATGATGTGGGACACGGGGTGAATTTAGTGCGTAAGGGCGTTTCTGGTAAAACGCATAATCAGCTGTTTGAATTTGATATGAAAATTAATAATCCGGCGCTGACAGCTCAGGTGCTTGTTTGCGTTGCCCGGGCGTCTATGCGTCAGGCTCCGGGTTGCTATACTATGATAGAAATTCCAGTTATAGACCTGTTGGAAGGAGACCGTGAAGATTTAATCGCACATCTTGTGTGAGAAAAGAATTACTTGAATAGGAAAACTTCTCTGTTTATGAATACGGAAATGTAGGATTAAGCAGAGAAGTTTGTTTTTGCAAGCCGTTTGTGTCGGATAAGATATTGCAGGAAGAGAGAGGAAGGTTATATGATTTTTCAAATTAAAAAGGCTTTACTCCTTAAGAAGTAAAGCCTTTTTAGGTCGGAATGAGGCGACTCGAACGCCCGACCCCTACGTCCCGAACGTAGTGCGCTACCAACTGCGCTACATTCCGATGCGTTCTTTTTTTTATTTGCGCAGCAAAGGTATAGATATTTTCTAAACTGTCAAAATAAAAATACTTTTTTTTAATGGAAAAGAAATATTTGTCTTTTTCTTATATAAAAGTTTGGTATTTTAAAAAGTTTGCCTACCTTTGCAGCGGAAAACAAAGGGTGCCATAGCTCAGTTGGTAGAGCAAAGGACTGAAAATCCTTGTGTCCCCGGTTCGATTCCTGGTGGCACCACTTTGAAGAAAAGCAAAAGACAGTAAAATCCTGATTTCCAAGCGAAATCGGGATTTTTTGTTTTCCCC
>CASDXG010000091.1 GCA_949285025.1 uncultured Bacteroides sp.
TTTTTGAGGCGTATTGTCATCCCTGTTCTTCGTGCCGCACGACAGCACCACGAGCATCAGAACGATGCATTGAATTAACTTCATCATATCTTATACTATTGTCTTTTTAAAATCCTATATTCTATACAGAATTCTTTAACCATGCCGACACGGAAATCTTTCCTTCTATCGTCTTATTCTGTTCGCCAGTCCACGTAATATCTCCACCTCATTATCTTCCAGTCGGAAGGTTAAAGTCTCTTCTTCCGTTTCCGAGAGAATACCGTTCTGCATCAGGAAACGAAGCACCAGTGTTTGCGGAGATACATGATGCCTGTCGGCAATGAAGCATACGGCCTCATCCTCATACTACTCTGCGGAAATGTCTACTCGTTCTTTCATCATTCTTTATCTTTTATTTGACCATACAAAATTACCGGTTATACAGGAACCTATAAGTAACAATAAATAGGATGTTTGTACCGTTTTTACTGATTCTGTTACCTAACGACGGGAGCACTTATCATAAATAATACTTTTCTTCGCTTGTTTACATTTGTCTGCTACTATCTGTAACTTTTTGAGCTACCCTATTTAATTCAATAAAAACCCGTGACGCCTATCTATCAGAATAGTTACCTTATCACTTCCCCGTAAGAGCAGCTTGCCCTCATGATTGGTCGTGACGCCGGGCAGATTCTTCATGGCATCCAACAGTGAACCGCCCGACTGGGCAATGTTCTCGCTCAAATCATACGTCTTTTTGTTCAATGCCACATTAACCGTCTGCCATGCAACAATGTAATCGAACAGGCTGAACAGCAAGAAAAGGGCAAACACTCCGTTTTTCTCTTTTTTGACCACCTTTTTCCAAGAAAACGGTAAACAAGAGCTTTTGAAACGGCCGAAAGATGGGAAGAATGCCCCAATTAAACTTATCATAAGGAACAAACATTCATAACCGTATCAGTAAGGAAGGACGGCCAAAAACATAAAACCGGATTTGCGGATGGTAAAAAACTGTACCAATATACCTACACCTAACACGGCAAGCGGCAAAAAGCTCCGATATCGGAAAAGCCAGCCACCTTGTGATTCTAATTCTTCTTGTAAAGCCATAGTTGTATACTGTTTGATTATGGCAACAAAAGTAGAATCCAAGTTTGTGTGAAATTTGAAGAGCAAAATAGCAGAAAGACACGCATCTTGAATTTGTTGTAAATAATTCATTAACTGTTGGCATAAAGATGCTAACGAGACTGTCTGTCATATGGTTGGCTTTTGGATATGTGAGGTTGTTAACATGTCATCAGAGACATATACTTTGCATCATAGATAGTAGGTATGAAAAGGCGAGACGAGCATTCCTGACAGGCTATTGGTGTTGAGGGGGCTTTTCAGCTTGCATCATGGCTTATCAGGGACTGTTGAAAATGATTTATGGATACAAAGATAAAAATAGTTTAAATCTTACCGTGCAGAAGTATAACGTACAGATTCTTAACTTATATTTGCATCTAGTTTAAAACCGATTAAAAGTCGTTTATATTCAATAAAAGAGGTATTAATTGATTAGATCATGAAGATAAAAAATTATTTTGTTTGAGTGTTTTCTTGCTTTTGCTTGCAGGATGTGTTGACCATTATGTAAGCACATCAAAGGGGCAGAAAGATGCTGAAGCCAATCCGAACGACTTCTCCTTGCAGGAGGCACATGAGTTTTTTGACAAGGCAATGGAACTTGCTCCGGTGACACGGAGCGGCAAACGTTTGCGGAGTGATGGAGTGAGTTTCCCGACAGGCGAGTTCAATACGCTGTGGAATAATGCACGGAAAGGGCAACGGAAACATGTGGTGTTCTATGATTTTCCGATTGAACCTCAAATGCGCTATAAAGCCCG
>CASDXG010000092.1 GCA_949285025.1 uncultured Bacteroides sp.
GATCTTATCGAAGCCGCTTTTCAAGCATTCAAAAGGCGGTTTACGGAAAGGAGGGTCGTCTGTTGAAGCAACTAATCTAAAAAAATAAAAGGAGAAAAAATATGAGTTCTTTATTAGTCGGCGAAAGCTACACTTACGCACAAATGGTCAAGTGCCTGAATCTTCCACTCAAGGGCGGGGATTCAAAAATGGCGCAGATTAAGCAAATTGAACGAGAGTATCGGCTGCAAAAAGAAGGTATCCGATACAGTGTATTGGGCAAATACAAAGAAATAAAGCCAAAGCCCCAAAAGGCTATGAGCTCAAAATTCAATCAATTGTTCTTGAATATTTTGACCTTTTCGGCACTATATCCGCAATTTTCAATCGAACCTGCACAAGATTGCGGCAGTTCCTTCCATTTCGATTTTATGCACACATATCTGTATCAATTCTTAGGTTTTCCGAAACACCTTCATAAACGAGAAGAAACCTACCCTTTCACATCAAAGTTGTTCGAGGATGAGTTATACAATAAGTGCTCGGACAAGGTGGGTGATGCTTTGGATGGCTTATCCTCTTACGGTTATCTGCATTATAGAAATTCCTATTTGATTGTCTATCCTTCCTATCGCTTTGAAGAGGCTAATTATGATATGGAAAACAGGATTAGAGAGGCAACCCTTCGAGCAATGAAAATCAAAGGCTTTAATACACTTCGAGCCGTTTATGCAAATAAAAAGCAAGAGGAAGTCCATCGATGTGCGGTTGCGATTTTGAATCAAATGATAGAGAATGAAGACGAGCAAGGCGAGACAGATGAAATATCTGCGCTGAATGCTGACGATCCGGAAGAGAAAATTGTAAATTTCTATGGCTTATGGCATATTTACCTTCACAAGGACTCAATAGCCCGTGATTCTTTTATTACGGAAGAAACGGCAAGAAAAATGTATCGGGATTACTTTTCCCAGATCAATGATTTATTTGTGGTCGCTCTTCAAAAGCGCGGAAAAACAATTGCCGAGCAATTGTTCGCTTATCCAAAGGTCTGGATGGAAATTGACAAGCCATCCTATGAAAAGTTCCAAAATGACATTTCAGAACGACCTCTCGATCGTCATACCGTTCCTGCTTCATTGCAAAAGCGTGTGATGGAAATCTGGCAATCTATGATTGACGGAAAATATATTGATTAATTACAAAGGAGATTAAAAATGCAACATTCAACAATCAGCAATCCCTACAATCGTCCCGACCCGTATCAGCTATCCATTACCGATACGCTCCCAACCAAAGACACTTCCGCCCTTCCGCTGTTCCTGAGCGCCGAGCATATGGAGACCTTGGGCTTCTCCAAGAGCATTTTTTACCGGTTGGCACACCGGGAAGATATGCCTGTTGTCCACATTGGGAAAAGGCTCTACTTAGACCGCGACAAACTGTTGAACCTGCTCCGAAACGGGCTGACCATTGCGTAAAGGAGGGGGTCATATGGCAAAAAATGCAAATGGCTCCGGCTCAATCAAGCGCAGGGAAGACGGAAGATGGGAAGGACGGCTGATGATTGGTTTTGATCCCAAAACCGGAAAAGTCAGGCG
>CASDXG010000093.1 GCA_949285025.1 uncultured Bacteroides sp.
TGCTCTTTTCATTAAAAATTACGGCAAAATTAACCAATTATCATCTAAATTCAAAACCTGCAGAAGGCCAAACTGAGATGCCCATCTCATGAAACTGTCGTGGCCAACTCGTCGATATGAGTTGGGCATCTCAGTTTTATCGGATATTCAGCCTGATCTTAATATTTATATACCAGCATGTTTAAGACATAGCTCAATTTCACTCATTATATTAGACTTTACAAACCAAAACAGCAATAAGATTATTGCTGCACACGCGATAGGTTTAATCAAACATAACAATAAGATTTATATTTATGATCCCAATGTAGGGGTTCTAAGTGTATTATCGGGAAATTTAACAGAATTATTAAACAAGATTCATTACATATATGAAGAAAAATCTAAATATAGAATACAGGGTCGGGGTATTCATATTATACAATAACCACCAAACTTCGTAGAAACGCTATATTCTGCTTCCACTCGAAAACGAAAAAAGCCCTAATTCCGTTGGGAATCAGAGCTTTTCCTAATCTTGTTTTTCCAAAGTTGCGGTGCGTACGGGACTCGAACCCGTGACCCCATGCGTGACAGGCATGTATTCTAACCAGCTGAACTAACGCACCAGACTGATGTCTTAATCACGGTGCAAAAGTAAGGAGTATTTTTTGAATGAGCAATAGTTTCAGCACAAAAATCGGGTACAGACAAATTATTTTTATACTTTTGTCCGCGTAATAATATAATAGAATTGTTCATGAAGAATACTCCAGTAAATTATCAAATCGCTCGGAAAGTCATCGAAAGCTATCATTTGCAGGACTTTGGGAAGGCTACAATCCGTGAAGTTGTCGCTATTTCCACGCAGCTCGAGCAGGAAACGAATACAGAATTCATTCACATGGAAATGGGTGTTCCCGGATTAAAAGCGGCCCAAGTCGGCGTAGATGCCGAAATAGCCGCCTTGAAAAACGGAATAGCCTCCGCCTATCCCAACATAAACGGAATACAGGAAGTAAAGACAGAAGCCTCCCGTTTCATCAAAGCGTTTATAAATATTGATGTCAGCCCGGAAGGATGCGTGCCCGTTACAGGATCGATGCAGGGGACGTATGCCTCTTTTTTGGTCTGCAGCCAATGTGATCCGAAAAAAGACACCATTCTGTTCATTGATCCGGGATTCCCGGTGCAAAAACAGCAGATTGTCGTGATGGGCACAAAATACGAGTCGTTTGATGTCTATGAATATCGGGGGGAGAAACTGCGAGACAAACTGGAATCCTATCTCTCCAAGGGAAATATCGCGGCCATGATTTATTCCAATCCCAATAATCCCGCCTGGTTCTGTCTTACGGAAGACGAATTGAAAATCATCGGGGAAATGGCCAACCGATATGACACAATCGTGATTGAGGATTTGGCCTATTTCGCCATGGACTTCCGGAAGCCCTTGGGCAAACCGTTCGAACCGCCCTATCAGGCCACCGTCGCCCGCTACACGGACAATTATATTTTGCAGATTTCCGGCTCAAAAGCGTTCAGCTACGCGGGACAACGCATCGGTGTCACAGCCATTTCCGACAAACTTTATCACCGGGCCTACCCGGGACTGACGCAACGTTACGGAGGAGGAACGTTCGGAACCGTCTACATTCATCGCGTGCTCTATGCGCTCTCGTCCGGCACAAGCCATTCCGCCCAATACGCACTGGCTGCCATGTTCAAAGCGGCTTCTGACGGAACTTTCGACTTTGTTTCCGAAATCAAGGAATATGGTCACAGA
>CASDXG010000094.1 GCA_949285025.1 uncultured Bacteroides sp.
ATTATCTTAGACGAGCCGAACACGTACATCGACAAGCGTTTCGAAGCCCGCCTGTATGAATTATTGGAGGAAATCAACCGCGAGTGTGCCATTATCTTGGTGAGCCATGACATCGGAGCGGTATTGAAGCAGGCGAAGAGCATCGCTTTTGTAAACCATCGGTTAGACTATCGTCCTTGTGAGGAAGTGACCGATGAATGGATAGAAGCATCCTTTAACGCGCATCTATCTAATTCTGTGTATCCGCAAAATTAAGGTATATGCGCTGGACTTTTTTTAAGGTGTTCAGTTTCTGTCCTATTTTTTGATTAGAACACAGAACTGAACACCCTATATTTTATCAGGCTTAACTACTTTTTATCGGGACTCTATCCGTTTCCCTTTGCTATTCAGTAAAACACCATGCCCTTCTTCATCTTGACAAAGATACAAATCTTTGTCTATGGCTGTAATTGTACAATAGGCCGGTGGTGTTATCACTACTCCTTCTGAAGACATTAAACCATACCAACCATACTCTGCCTGATACCGCCGACAACGAGCTACAGCTTGTGTATAATAAGGTTCGGTATCTATCACTTCACTTTCCACATTTCCTTCTTCATCATATTTTTTCACCGTACCATAATACAGTTTGTCCGTTTGATAAGTTATCGGCTCTACATAGGTAATGTAAGAATTGTCAACAAGTTCCCCTTTCAAACTGTACCGGCATATTGTGTGGTCTTGCAATGTTGCGAATATAGCTTCATCAGTCACTGAATAATCTGCTTTCGCGAATGGCAATATAGTTTTCATGCCGTTATCTAATATAGCCTCTTCCCCATTGCCTTTTTCTACTATCCATAGACTATCCACTTTACGGACATCAAGGTATTCAGGCATCAATGCCCAATCGCCTTTTCGATCAATCAGACCTATTTTTCCGTCAATCGGATTCTTGATTAAGCAATATCCGTCATGAAAGACATACGCAGACATTTCATGATGTACCTCAAGACTTTTATCGATGACGGTTTTCCCCGTATGGTCGATAAACAACAACTTTCCGTCTTTTTCTACAGCTGCCAACCCTTCCGAGAATATCCATGCTCTTGAATAAACTGCAGGTATTCTGACTTCACCCGTAAAACGGTCTAAATACCCGCGTTTACCGGCTTGCGCAAACACAGCCAGGCTATCGTTATCGCTTGATGTCACTACCCAGTCCACGTCTTTAAGCAAAACTTTCTTTGCAGCCTTATCATATATCCTTGACTCTTTCTCCCAGTAATTCTGTTGAAACACAATGCGATTGCTTATATATGTATTCTCCCAAGCATATTTCTGAATCCGGAATTCCGTCCACTTTGGAATAATAGCCTCCGTTACAAATGCATATAGCACGCAAAAAGTAAATAATGCCAATAAGGCGGTCAGACATGTGGCAGAAATCCGCCAAACCACTTTGGCGTATGTACTTTCATCTTTATATCCAAAGAGTTTCCCGATAAAACAGAACACCTGACAAATACTTCTCCACAATACTGTAAAAAACAATCTAAATGATATCGTCTTTTTCATTTTGTTTCCTCTTTATATTTTTCTTCCTCTTCATCGAAGGCGGCATCCGCCATCGAAGTATAATATTCCCGACGTTTTTCTTCCGATATCGGAGCCTGTTGGCACTCACGTTCCGCTTTCTTGAAACCAGCTAATTTCGTAAAGAAATTCATGCGTGTGCAACTGTCTTTCCTCATACTTTCACGTGTACCGGCATCATTATATTCAAAATTACGTGAATTGCGGATAGACATGCTCATAGCTACCTCTACTGCATCTTGGTTGGTTCCCATGTAAGTAAAACTCCATCCTTCTCCACGAAGTTCTTCTACCAAACGTTTAATGGCTTGCCCGCTGTATTCTTTAGATGCATTCTCCAGTCCATCGGTAATAATGGTTACCACTACCG
>CASDXG010000095.1 GCA_949285025.1 uncultured Bacteroides sp.
TGAACGGGCGTTTGATGTGCATCGGACACGTTTTCATAATTCTCCTTGTTCTGCTTTTGTCGCTTTCACGTGGGAAATCATAAAAAATCCTCATTCCCGTGCAGTATTTTAGCAATGCCCGCATTTACTCTTAAAAACAATGAAAAAAGCGGGTCGCTTTTTAACGGAGTAGATACTTTTGTCTACCTTTGCGGGTGCTAATTATGAATACTAAACTTTATAGAATAACAATGAGAAAAATTAAATCGTTAATGTTGGTTGCCCTGACGCTGATGATGGGGCTTTCGATGACTTCGTGTCTGAATTCTGATTCTACAGGTTCTGTATGGGACGGTGCAGGAATTTTCCGTGTAGAAGGGGGGTATTTGGGATCTGGTTATTATTTTACCGATTCTTACGGAAATCAGTACATACCTACTAGTGCCTCTTTAGCACAGGCGGAAGCTGATGGCTTTGACATATCGGAAGCGGATTACGCTTATTTTTATTTTAAGTGGGTTGAAGATGAAACTGAAGTTGAGGACAAAGCTTCTGATACGACGACCACCCATTCTTTTGAGATAGAATTGGTTTCTAGTGTCATTAGTATTGATGAAAACGAAATATTGGTGGCTCAAACAAAGGAAGATATGGAAGTCGGAGCACCCGAAACGGCACCGATAATGACAATGTCTCCGAGTATAAATGGTTCCTCTACAGATAATGGCCCATTTTTGTTTGATTTGGACGCAATCATTCTTCCGATATATTTCAATATGGGTAATACGCAAGAAGCTTTTGATATGCACAAGTTCGTTTTGGCTTGTGACATGAGTGAAGTCACGGAAGGAAGTACAGAATTAAATCTTTATTTGCGTCATGACAAAGGAGATGATGATGAAATAGGGTATTACACCAGTAATTGGTATGTGTATGACCTTCGTTATGCGATCTCAGAATTTCAAGCAAAAGCGGGAGCGACTCCTACAAAGTTGGTTATAAAAGCTCATGAGGACGAATACCAAAGCGGTGATATACCCAACAACTATACCGAATACGAAGTAGAATATAAAATGCCTGCATTGAATTGAATTACAAAGAACTGATACATATAGCCCTGCAACTGATTTCCTCCCCGGCCCGTGCCTGGGAGGAAATTCGTTTGGAAGAGGATAGGCGGAAGGTCTTCACGGCTTTTGTCTATCCTATGATTGGTTTATGCGGCCTGTCGGTCTTCATCGGGGCGTTGATGACCATGGGGTGGGGAGGCCCGCAGAGTTTTCAGTACGCCATGACAAGGTGTTGTGCCGTGGCTGTGGCTTTGTTTGGCGGCTATTTCCTGGCGGCTTACCTCATCAACGAGACCCTCGTTCGTTACCTCAAGATGCCCTCGCGCTTGCCCGATGTGCAACAATTCGCGGGCTATGCCATGGCGGTCATCTTCTTGCTGCATATCGTGATAGGCATCCTGCCCGATTTCCAGATCATCGCCTTGTTGCTTCAGTTCTATACCGTTTACATCATATGGGAAGGTTGCGTGAAGGTGCTCGACATCCGGATGAAAGACCGCTTGAGTTTCACGCTGATAGCTTCC